>NZ_JBVIGA010000020.1:0-182400 GCF_055571035.1 Streptomyces malachitofuscus
AGGGGGGCAACGACAGTCGCGCCCCCTGAGGACGTCGGACACCCCCCCCACCCCCCCCCCCCCCCCCCCCCCCCCCCCCCCCCCCCCCCCCCCCCCCCCCCCCCCCCCCCCCCCCCCCCCGGCGCCATATCCGAACCACTCCACGGAGGCCTTGCGGTGAACGAACTGCCGCAGCAGCTGGCCAATGGACTCATCCTCGGCGCGATGTACGGTCTCATCGCGATCGGCTACACGATGGTCTACGGCATCGTCCAGCTCATCAACTTCGCCCATGGCGAGATATTCATGATCGGGGGCTTCGGGGCCTTCACCGTCTTCCTCTGGATGCCCGACGGCACGTCCCTGCTGGCGATCATCCCCCTGATGCTCGTTTTCGGCGTCATCTGCTCCGTCGTCGTGGGTGTCGCAGCGGAACGATTCGCCTACCGGCCACTGCGCGGGGCACCTCGCCTGGCTCCGCTGATCACCGCGATCGGCCTCTCCCTCTTCCTGCAGCAGGCCGTCTGGTACGCGTACCCGGACGCCAAGAAGGACATCACCTTCCCGCAGTTCTCGGGTGAGTCCCTGAGCCTCCTCGGTGCGAACATCAACCGCAACGACCTCTTCATCCTCATCGCCGCACCGCTGTGCATGGTCACCCTCGGCTGGTTCGTCAACAAGACGCGCTCCGGCCGCGGTATGCAGGCCACCGCGCAGGACCCCGACACCGCCAAGCTCATGGGCATCAACACCGACCGCATCATCGTCATGGCCTTCGCCATCGGTGCCGCGTTCGCCGCCGTCGCCGCCATCGGGTACGCCCTGCACTTCGGCCAGATCGGCTTCAAGATGGGCTTCCTGATGGGCCTCAAGGCCTTCACGGCAGCCGTGCTCGGCGGAATCGGCAACATCTACGGCGCCATGCTCGGCGGCATCGTCCTCGGTCTCGCGGAGGCCCTCTCCACCGGCTACATCGACCAGATCCCCGGTATGGAGCAGTTCGGCGCCCAGTCCTGGGCCAACGTGTGGGCCTTCATCCTGCTGATCCTGTTCCTGCTGTTCAGACCACAGGGCCTGCTCGGCGAACGCGTCGCGGACAGGGCGTGATACCGATGACGACCGAACTCACCTCGACCCCGCGCGGCTCGATCATTCCGCTGTCACCCGCCGCAGCCCGGCTCGGCACGCTCGTCGGCTCCGCCGCGGTCTTTGCCGGCACGATGATGCCCTGGACCTGGACCAGCGCATACCCCGGCGACCTGACCGTCTACGGTTACCCCGCCGAACTCCAGGTCGTCAGCCTCGCCGGCGCGCTGCTCACCGCTCTGTTCGCCGTGGCCGGCCTTGGCATCCGGGGCCTGCGGTGGCTCACCCCGGGCGGCAAGAGCAGCCCCGTCCTCCTCCTCGCCCTCGGCACACTCGCCACCGTCGGCTTCGCCATGGGCTCCATCTCCACGGAGCTCGGCGGCATCGTCAACCTCGAACCCGGAGCCTGGATTTCCGGTGTCGGCTCCCTGATCGCCGTCATCGGCGCGCTCGGGCTGCCCACCGAAGTGGCCGAGGAAAGGCCCGACGCCACCATCTGGCACCGGCTGCGCGCCGCCACCAAGGCACCCGAGCCCAAGCGGGCCACCAAGGAACTCCCCGCCTGGCTCGAGATTCTCGTGATCGCCGCCGCGTTCGCCATCGGCCTGTATGTCTTCGCGTACGGCATCGCCGCCGAGGCCGAGCTGTTCATCGGCACCCTGATCACCGTGTGCTTCGGCGCCGCGGCCGTCTCCCGGGCCGGGCTCCTCGCCCGCGTGAACCGCCTTACCGCGAAGCACCGGAACATCACCCTGACCGCGGCCCTCGTCGCCGCCGTCTGCTTCCCGTTCACCCAGACCGACGACACCTACGCCCTCATCGGCACCAACATCCTGATCTTCACGACCGTCGCGCTCGGTCTGAACATCGTCGTCGGTCTCGCCGGACTGCTCGACCTCGGATACGTCGCCTTCCTCGGCGTCGGCGCCTACGCCGCCGCCCTCGTCTCCGGCTCCCCGCAGTCCAGCATCGGCGTCCACTTCCCGTTCTGGGCCGCCGTTCTCACCGGCGCCATCGCCTCACTGGTCTTCGGCGTGGTCATCGGCGCTCCGACCCTGCGGCTGCGCGGTGACTACCTCGCCATCGTCACCCTCGGGTTCGGCGAGATCTTCCGCATCACCATGAACAACCTGAACGGGAACACCGGGCCGGACGTCACCAACGGAGCCAACGGCATCCCGAACATCCCCAACCTGGAGATGTTCGGATTCAACTTCGGCGAAAGCCACGACATCCTCGGCTTCACCCTCGGCCGGCCCAGCAACTACTTCCTGCTGATGCTGATCGTCCTCGCCGTGGTCGTCCTCGTGTTCCGCCGCTCCGGCGACTCCCGCATCGGACGCGCCTGGGTCGCCATCCGCGAAGACGAAACGGCCGCCACCGCCATGGGCATCAACGGCTTCCGGGTCAAGCTGATCGCCTTCGCCCTCGGCGCCACGCTCGCCGGCCTCGCCGGCACCGTCCAGGCCCACGTGCAGTACAGCATCACGCCCGAGCAGTACCAGTTCGCCAACTCGGTCCCGCCGAACTCCGCGTTCCTGCTCGCCGCGGTCATCCTCGGTGGCATGGGCACCATCAGCGGACCCCTCATCGGCGCCGCACTGCTCTATCTCATCCCCGAGAAGCTCCAGTTCCTCGGAGAACTGCAGCTCCTCCTCTTCGGTCTCGCCCTCGTCCTCCTGATGCGCTTCCGCCCCGAAGGCCTCGTCGCCAACAAGCGGGCCCAGCTGGAGTACCACGAGACCGACCAACTCGACGTACCCGAACAACGGCTGCCCGGCGACACCGTCAGCGTCACCAAGGCGGGGGCGTGAACACCATGACCACCACAACCACCACGACCGTCCTCGAGGCGAGCGACGTCACCATGCGGTTCGGCGGCCTCACCGCCGTTCGCTCCGTGTCACTCACCGTCAACAGTGGCGAGATCGTCGGCCTCATCGGCCCCAACGGCGCCGGCAAGACGACCTTCTTCAACTGCCTGACGGGCCTGTACGTCCCCACCGAGGGCAAGGTCAGCTACAAGGGCACCGTCCTGCCGCCCAGGCCCCACCTCGTCACCCAGGCGGGCATCGCCCGTACCTTCCAGAACATCCGGCTCTTCGCCAACATGACGGTCCTGGAGAACGTCCTCGTAGGACGGCATACCCGGACCAAGGAAGGCCTCTGGTCGGCCCTGCTGCGCGGCCCGGGCTTCAAGAAGGCCGAAGCCGCCTCGCACGAACGCGCCATGGAGCTCCTGGAGTTCATCGGTCTCGCCCACAAGGCGGATCACCTGGCGCGCAACCTGCCCTACGGCGAGCAGCGCAAGCTCGAGATCGCGCGGGCCCTCGCCTCCGAGCCCGGCCTGCTCCTCCTCGATGAGCCCACGGCCGGTATGAACCCACAGGAGACCCGCGCGGCCGAAGAGCTCATCTTCGCCATCCGCGACCAGGGCACCGCGGTCCTCGTGATCGAGCACGACATGCGGTTCATCTTCAACCTCTGCGACCGCGTCGCCTGTCTCGTCCAGGGGGAGAAGCTGGTCGAGGGCACACCCGATGTGGTCCAAAGCGACGAGCGCGTCGTCGCCGCCTACCTCGGTACGCCTTTCGAAGGCGCCCCCGGAGCCGAGGAGCTCGCCGAGGTCGAGGCCGCGGAGGCAGCAGCACCCAGCACCGACTCCCGCACGGAGGACGTCCAGTGACCGCACTGCTCGAGGTCGAGGACCTCAAGGTCGCCTACGGCAAGATCGAGGCCGTCAAGGGCATCTCCTTCAGTGTCGAGGCCGGCCAGGTCGTCACCCTGATCGGCACCAACGGTGCGGGCAAGACCACCACGCTGCGCACCCTCTCCGGACTGCTCAAGCCTCTCTCCGGGAAGATCGTCTTCGACGGGAAGCCGCTCGGCAACGTCCCCGCCCACAAGATCGTCGCCCTGGGCATGGCCCACTCCCCCGAAGGCCGGCACATCTTCCCGCGCCTGACCATCGAGGAGAACCTGCAGCTCGGCGCCTTCCTGCGGGACGACAAGGACGGCATCCAGAAGGACATCCAGCGCGCCTACGACCTCTTCCCCATCCTCGGGGAACGCCGCAAGCAGGCCGCGGGCACCCTCTCCGGCGGAGAGCAGCAGATGCTCGCCATGGGCAGGGCGTTGATGTCCCAGCCCAAGCTGCTCATGCTCGACGAGCCCTCCATGGGTCTCTCGCCGATCATGATGCAGAAGATCATGGCGACCATCTCCGAGCTGAAGTCCCAGGGCACCACCATCCTGCTCGTCGAGCAGAACGCCCAGGCGGCCCTCTCCCTGGCGGACCACGGCCACGTCATGGAGGTCGGCAACATCGTCCTCTCCGGCAGCGGACAGGACCTCCTCCACGACGAGTCGGTCCGCAAGGCCTACCTCGGCGAGGACTGAGGCACACGAGGAGGCCCGCGTCCCCCGCACGGTGCGGGGAACGCGGGCCTCCTCGCGCCGGCCGGCTCTCGGTCCTGTCGTCACATTCCCGGCGTCCGCCCGAAGGGCGGGCCGTGCGGAGACAGGTGCGTGCTCTGGGGGTCCCCCGGCCGAAGGCTGGGGGGAGACGGCAGACGGGAAGGTGACGACAGGGCCTAGCCCTTCGACGCCTTCTTCTCCTCGGCGTCGTCGATGACCGCCTGGGCCACCTGCTGCATCGACATCCGCCGGTCCATCGACGTCTTCTGGATCCACCGGAACGCCGCCGGCTCCGTCAGCCCGTACTGCGTCTGCAGCACCGACTTGGCGCGGTCCACCAGCTTCCGCGTCTCCAGCCGCAGGCTCAGATCCGCGACCTCGCGCTCCAGCTCCTTGAGCTCCGTGAACCGCGACACCGCCATCTCGATCGCCGGCACCACGTCACTCTTGCTGAACGGCTTCACCAGGTACGCCATCGCTCCCGCGTCCCGTGCCCGCTCCACCAGGTCCCGCTGTGAGAACGCGGTCAGCATCAGCACCGGGGCGATGCTCTCCTCGGCGATCTTCTCCGCCGCGGAGATGCCGTCCAGCTTGGGCATCTTCACGTCGAGGATCACCAGGTCGGGCCGGTGCTCCCGGGCCAGCTCGACAGCCTGCTCGCCGTCCCCCGCCTCACCGACGACGGTGTAGCCCTCCTCCTCCAGCATCTCTTTGAGATCGAGCCGGATCAGGGCCTCGTCCTCGGCGATCACGACACGCGTCGTCATCGGAGGCACGTGCGACTTGTCGTCGTCGGGCACGTCTACAGGCTGGGGCGACTCGGGGGCGCTCACGTGGGCTCCTTGGTGCGGGGCAGACCGGTACTGCTGACAAGAGCGTACCCAGCTGCGGTAAGGTGGGGGCACGGCGGGTAACCGTCGACCTTCGTTTTGCAGGGCGCCCCGGTAGCCCAGCGGTAGAGGCAATGGTCTCAAACACCATCCAGCGTCGGTTCGAATCCGACCCGGGGTACTTTTCCTTTGTATCCAAGGTCACCATTTGACAGCGGATGTCCACCTTTTCGGTGAACATCCGCTTTTCTGTCGCGCGTCGGCGTGCCGTTCGCCGTGCTCGCACCGCGGTTCCCTACCTGGGGCTGTCGTCCTCACCGATGCGGTGGACCCGGACGAGGTTCGTCGAGCCGGGGACTCCCGGAGGTGAACCCGCCGTGATCACCACGGTGTCGCCCTTGGCGCAGCGGGCGTACCGCAGGAGCAGGTCGTCGACCTGGTCGACCATCGCGTCCGTGGTCTCCACATGAGGGCCGAGGAAGGTCTCCACGCCCCAGGTGAGGCTGAGTTGGGAGCGGGTGGCCGGATCGGGTGTGAAGGCGAGGACCGGAATCGGGGAGCGGTAGCGGGACAGCCGGCGGGCGGTGTCGCCGGACTGGGTGAAGGCGACCAGGAAGCGGGCGCCGAGGAAGTCCCCCATCTCGGCCGCCGCGCGGGCGACCGCGCCTCCCTGGGTGCGGGGCTTGTTGCGCTCGGTGAGGGGCGGGAGCCCCTTGGCGAGGATGTCCTCCTCGGCGGCTTCGACGATGCGCGCCATGGTACGGACGGTGTCGACGGCGTGCTTGCCGACGCTGGTCTCGCCGGAGAGCATGACGGCGTCGGTGCCGTCGATGACGGCGTTGGCGACGTCGGACGCCTCGGCACGGGTGGGGCGCGCGTTGTCGATCATCGAGTCGAGCATCTGGGTGGCGACGATGACCGGTTTGGCGTTGCGCTTGGCGAGTTTGACGGCGCGCTTCTGGACGATGGGCACCTGTTCGAGCGGCATCTCGACGCCGAGGTCCCCGCGGGCCACCATGATGCCGTCGAAGGCGGCGACGATGTCGTCGATGTTGTCGACCGCCTGGGGCTTCTCGATCTTGGCGATGACGGGGAGGCGGCGGCCTTCCTCGTCCATGATGCGGTGGACGTCCCGGATGTCGCGTCCGCTGCGCACGAAGGACAGGGCGATGACGTCGAAGCCGGTGCGCAGGGCCCAGCGGAGGTCGTCCTCGTCCTTCTTGGAGAGCGCGGGGACCGACACGGCGACGCCGGGGAGGTTGAGCCCCTTGTGGTCGGAGACCATGCCGCCCTCGATGACGGTGGTGCGGACCCGGGGGCCGTCGACGGCGGTGACTTCCAGGGTGACCTTGCCGTCGTCGACGAGGATGCGTTCGCCGGTGGTGACGTCGGTGGCGAGTCCGGCGTAGGTGGTGCCGCAGGTGTGGCGGCCGCCTTCGACGCCGTCCTCGACGGTGATGGTGAAGCTGTCGCCGCGTTCAAGGAGTACGGGACCTTCGGTGAAGCGGCCGAGGCGGATTTTCGGGCCTTGAAGGTCGGCGAGGAGGCCGACGCTGCGGCCGGTCTCGTCGGCGGCCTTTCGGACCCGCTGGTAGCGCTCCTCGTGCTCGGCGTGACCGCCGTGGCTGAGGTTGAATCGGGCCACGTCCATTCCGGCGTCGACCAGGGCTTTGATCTGGTCGTACGAGTCGGTGGCGGGGCCCAGGGTGCAGACGATTTTCGCTCGGCGCATGTTCCGACCCTAGGCCTTACCGGTCGGTAGCGATTTGGTTGCGGGTGACGACTGAACGGCCTGCCGCTGAAGGGTTATTGACAAGTGTTGAATTGTGCGCCGGGCCGCTCCGATGAGCATGCGGAGCCGGCCCCGGGGCCCGGGGCGGCCGCACGGGTGAAGCGGGTACGGCCGAGGAGGCCCGTCAGCCCCGTCGGCCGGGGGCGGAGGAGGGCAGGGGCGCGGGATCGTAGTACTCGGTGAACAACTGGCCCACCAACTCGCCGCGGCTGGAGACGCCGAGCTTGGGTGACCTCGAACTCGCGTTCCGACAACTCGTAGGCCTGTACGACGAGCGGTGTGACGTCGGAGACCGGGGCGCGTTCGATGATCACCGCGCAGACTCCCAGCCGCCCGTCGGCCCCCCGCAGGCAGGACGCGTGGCAGACCAGCCGGCGACCGGTGCGGGTGCGCATCCGGATCCGCGCGGTGTCGCCGCCGTCCTCCTGCGCGATCGCCCTGGCCCGCATGGCGGTGCCGTGCACCCACAGCGGTACGCGGATGCCGAGTGCGGTGAGCGAGGCGGGCCCTCCGGCATCTCCGGGTGGCCGCCCGGCTGGAGGCCGCGGAGGGGACGGCGGGTGCGGCTGTGCGGCCAGGGCATCCTCGACGTGACCCGGATCGCCGCCTCCGATCCCCGGATGTGGACCGAGATCCTCTCCGCCAACCCCGGGCCCGTGGCCGAGGTGCTCGCGGGGATGGCGGCCGATCTGGAGGAGACCGTCGAGTCGCTGCATCGAGGACGTGCTGCGCCGGGGCAACGCGGGCCGGGGACGGATGCCGGGCAAGCACGGGGAGGCGCCCGCCTCCTACGAGACGGTGGCCGTCCTCATCAGCGACCGGCCGGGCGAACTGGCGCGGATCCTCGCGGACACCGGACGCGCGGGCATCAACACCAAGGACGTGCGCATCGACCACGCGACCGGCCGCCAGGCGGGTCTGGTGCAGCTCATGGTGGCCCCGCCGCGGCCCCCCGCCCTGAGCGAGCTCCTCCGCGAACGCGGCTGGTCGCTTCGCCCCTGACGGCGCGTCCGCGGCGATGCTCACCGGATCGCAACCTGAGAGGGCTGTTCCGGTGGGCGTGTTCAGGTCAGAATCGTCGGGCGAATCTACGCGCGTTGTTCGTCGTGTGCGAGGAGAACCTGAGATGCCGTTGAACCGCCGGAAGTTTCTGAAGAGGTCCGCCGTGACGGGGGCGGGGGTGGCGCTGACGGGTACGGCGGCGGTTCCCGCGGCCGGGGCAGCCGAGGCGGGACGGGGGAGGAAGCGGATGAAGCGGTACGCGCTGACCGTGATGGGGACGACGGACCTGCACGGGCACGTCTTCAACTGGGACTACTTCAAGGACGCCGAGTACACGGACACCGCGGGCAACGCGCAGGGTCTGGCCCGGGTTTCGACGCTGGTGAACCAGGTCCGCGAGGAGAAGGGCCGCCGCAACACACTGCTCCTGGACGCGGGCGACACCATCCAGGGCACGCCGCTGACGTACTACTACGCCAAGGTGGACCCGATCACCGCCGAGGGCGGGCCGGTGCATCCGATGGCGCAGGCGATGAACGCCATCGGGTACGACGCCGTGGCGCTCGGCAACCACGAGTTCAACTACGGCATCGAGACGCTCCGCACGTTCGAGGAGCAGTGCGACTTCCCGCTGCTGGGGGCGAACGCGCTGGACGCGAAGACGCTGAAGCCGGCGTTCCCGCCGTACTTCATCAAGAAGTTCCCCGTGAAGGGCGCTCCCCCGGTGAAGGTGGCGGTGCTGGGGCTGACGAACCCGGGCATCGCGATCTGGGACAAGGCCTATGTGCAGGGGAAGCTGACGTTCCCGGGCCTGGAGGAGCAGGCGGCCAAGTGGGTACCGAAGCTGCGGTCGATGGGCGCGGACGTCGTGGTGGTGTCGGCGCACTCGGGGTCGTCGGGGACGTCGTCGTACGGTGACCAGCTGCCGTACGTGGAGAACGCGGCGGCGAACGTGGCGCGGCAGGTGCCGGGGATCGACGCGATCCTGGTCGGGCACGCGCACCAGGAGATCGCCGAACTGCGGGTGACCAATGAGGAGACGGGCCGGGAGGTCGTGCTGTCGGAGCCGCTGTGCTACGCGGAGCGGCTGTCGCTGTTCGACTTCGAGCTGGTCTTCGAGCGGGGCCGCTGGCGGGTGGAGTCGGTGAAGGCGTCGCTGCGGAACGCGGCGACGGTGGCGGACGACCCGCGGATCACCCGGCTGCTCGGCGACGAGCACGCGCAGGTCGTGGAGTACGTCAACCAGGTGGTGGGGTCGGCGACCGAGACGCTCACGACGGTGGAGGCGCGGTACAAGGACGCGCCGATCATCGATCTGATCAGCAAGGTGCAGGAGGACGTGGTCCGGGCGGCGCTGGCGGGCACGGAGTACGCCTCGCTTCCGGTGCTGTCGCAGGCGTCGCCGTTCTCGCGGACGTCGGAGATCCCGGCGGGCGAGGTGACGATCCGGGATCTGTCGAGCCTGTACGTGTACGACAACACGCTCGTGGCGAAGCTGATGACGGGCGCGCAGGTCAGGACGTACCTGGAGTACTCGGCGGAGTACTTCGCGCAGACAGCGGCCGGTGCGCCGGTGGACGTGGACCGGCTGACGAACGCGAACGACCGCCCGGACTACAACTACGACTATGTGTCGGGCCTGCGGTACGAGATCGACATCGCGCAGCCGGCCGGCTCCCGGATCAGGAACGTCACGTTCGAGGGTGCGGCGCTGGACGACGGACAGCAGTTCGTCTTCGCGGTGAACAACTACCGGGCCAACGGTGGCGGCGCGTTCCCGCACGTGGCGTCGGCGAAGGAACTGTGGTCGGAGTCCACGGAGATCCGGACGCGGATCGCGGAGTGGGTCACGGAGAAGGCCGTGCTGGACCCGAAGGACTTCGCGTCGGTGGACTGGAAACTGACGCGGGACGGCACGCCGGTGTTCTGACCGTCCTCCTCCGCTACGGGTGACGTGGGGTCCCGTCCGCCAGGGCGCCGAGCCGTGTGCTCCGCCGGGCGGGCGGGACCTCCGGCGTCGGCGGGCGGAGACCGAAGGTGGTGAAGGCCGTGCGGGCGGGCAGGGCATAGACGCCGCGGCCGGTGAGGTGGTTGAGGATCGTGGCGCTGCGCCAGGCGGCGAGTCCCAGGTCGGGTGTGCCGACGCCGTGGGTGTGGAGTTCGGCGTTCTGGACGTAGACGCTGCCGGTGACGGCGCGGTCGAGGACCAGGCGGAAGTGTGCGTCGATGCGGGGCCGGCCGGCGCGGTCGCGGCGCAGGTGGGGTTCTAGGGGGGCGAGGAGCCGGTCCAGGGGGCGTGCGCGGTGACCGGTGGCGAGGACCACGGCATCGGTGGTGAGCCGGGTACGGGTGCGCTGCCGGGTGTGCTCGAGGCCGAGTTCGATGCCCGCCCGGCCGGTGCGGCGCGCGGTGCGGACGTCGACGGCGGGAGTGAGGACGGTGTCGGGCCAGCCGCCTTCGAGGGTGCGCCGGTAGAGCTCGTCGTGGATGGCGGCGAGGGTGGCGGCGTCGATGCCTTTGTGCAGCTGCCACTGCGCGGGGACGAGCCGGTCCCGGACGGGTTCGGGGAGGGCGTGGAAGTAGCGGGTGTGGTCGGGCGTGAAGTGTTCGAGGCCGAGTTTGGAGTACTCCATGGGGGCGAACGCCTCGGTGCGGCCGATCCAGTGGAGCCGTTCCCGTCCGGCGGGCCGGTGGCGCAGCAGGTCGAGGTAGATCTCCGCGCCGGACTGTCCGGTGCCGATGACCGTGATGTGGCCCGCGGCGAGGAGCGTCGCACGGTGGGAGAGGTAGTCGTCGGAGTGGACGACGGGCGGTCCGGGGACGCCGGCGAGCGGGCGGAACGGCTCGGGTGTGAAGGGCTCGGTGCCGACGCCGAGCACGATGTTGCGTGCGTCGACGCGGCCAGCCACCACGCCCCCGCCGTCGGGAGCCGGCCGGATGAAGTCCGCCTCGAACAGAGCGCGTTCGGGGTTCCAGCGGACGGTGTCGACATGGTGGCCGAAGTGGAGTGCCGGGAGGTGGTCGGCGACCCAGCGGCAGTAGGCGTCGTACTCGGTGCGGCGGATGTGGAAGTGCTCGGCGAAGTAGAAGGGGTAGAGCCGTTCGCGGGCCCGGAGGTGGTTGAGGAAGGTCCAGGGGCTGGTGGGGTCGGCGAGTGTCACGAGGTCGGCGAGGAAGGGCACCTGGAGGGTGGCGTCGTCGAGGAGCAGGCCGGGGTGCCAGGTGAAGTGGGGGCGCCGGTCGTAGAAGGCGGTGCGGAGCGCGGGGAGGGGGTGGGCGAGGGCGGCCAGGGAGAGGTTGAAGGGGCCGATGCCGATGCCGACGAGGTCGTGGACGGTCGCGTGGGGCGTGGTCATCGGGGTCCTTCCGCGTGGGCCTGGTGGACGAGGGTGAGGAGGCCGGTCAGGTCGTCGGTGCGCACGGCGGGGTTGAGGAGGGTGGCCTTGAGCCACAGCCGGCCGTCGGCGCGGGCGCGGCCGAGGACGGCGCGGCCGGTGGTCAGGAGGTGCCGGCGCAGCGCCGCGACGCCGGTGTCGTCGGCGTCGGCGGGCCGGAAGAGGACGGTGCTGATGACGGGCCGGTCGTGGAGTTCGAGGCGCGGGTCGTCCCGGACCAGCCGGGCGAACTCCCGGGCGTGGGCGCAGACCTGGTCGACGAGGGCGCCGAGGCCGGCGCGGCCGAGGGTCCTGAGGGTGACGGCGATCTTGAGGACGTCGGGGCGCCGGGTGGTGCGCAGGGACCGGCCGAGGAGGTCGGGGAGTCCGGCGTCGGTGTCGTCGTCGGCGTTGAGGTAGTCGGCGTGGTGCCCGAGAACCGTGACGTCCCCGGGGTCGCGGACGGTCAGGAGGCCGGCCGGGACGGGCTGCCAGCCGAGTTTGTGCAGGTCGAGGGTGATGGTGTGGGCGGATTCGAGGCCGGCGAGCGCGGGCCGTTGGAGGTCGCTGAAGAGCAGGGCCCCGCCGTAGGCGGCGTCGATGTGCAGGCGGGCGCCGTGGGCGGCGCAGCGGGCGGCGATCTCGGGCAGCGGGTCGATGAGGCCGGCGTCGGTGGTGCCGGCGGTGGCGGCGACCAGGTGGGGGCCGGGCAGGTGGGTCAGGGCGTCGTCCAGGGCGGCGGGGTCGAGGGTGCCGGCGGGGGCGGGGATCTCGACGGGGTCGGGCAGGCCGAGCAGCCAGGCGGCGCGGGGCAGTGAGTGGTGGGCGCCGGCCGCGTGGACGAGCCGCACGGTGCCGCCGAGCAGTTCGCGCGCGAGGAGGAGGGCGAGCTGGTTGGCTTCGGTGCCGCCGGTGGTGACGAGGCTGTCGGTGTGGCCGGCCTCGCGGGCGAGAGCCTGGGTGACGAGGGCTTCCAGGGCGGAGGCGGCGGGGGCCTGGTCCCAGGAGTCGAGGGAGGGGTTGAGGACCGAGGCGGCAAGATCCGCGGCGGCCGCGACGGCGAGGGGCGGGCAGTGCAGGTGGGCGGCGCACCACGGGTGGGCGGGGTCGGCGGCGCCCTCGGCGAGGACCCGGACCAGGGTGCGCAGGGCGTCGGGGTCGCCCTGGTCGGGCAGGACCTCGCCGACCGCGTCCAGGACCGCCGCGGTGACGGTGGCGGGTCCCCCGGCGGGCAGCGGTCCGTTCCGCGCGCCGCTGCCGGTGTGCAGGGCGTCGAGGACGGTGTCGAGCAACGGCCGCAGGTGGAGGGGGCCTTGGGGGCCCGAGGCGAGGGGTGGCGGCGTGCTCATGGGGCCCTCCGGGGTGGTGCACGGGAGGGCTCCAGCTTGTACGGGGATGAGGTGCCGCGCCCGGAAAGCCCGGGGAACCGACCCAAAAGGGGGTACGTCCCGTTTGGCGAGGCGTGAGCGGGGACGCCCGCCGAGCCGGCCGGCGGCGCCCCGGGCGACTCTGGGGCCTGTCGTCACATTCCCGTCTGCCGTGCGACGCCATGCACGCTCCCCCGCCGCCCTGAAGGCGCGTCAGGTGCCCCCACTCGCCGCACCGGGCCCCGACCCGAGTACATCCGGACGAGGCTCAGGGCCCGGCACTCCCCCAGCCTTCGGCCGGGGGGCACCCAGAGCGCGCACCTGACGCCGCACGGCGCGCCCTTCGGCCGGACGACGGGAACGTGACGACAGGACCTAGGCCTGCCGAACGCGCAGGGCGCGGGCCAGATCGTCGAGATGGTCGACGAGCTTGCGGCGCAGGGCGGGGGTCGGATCGGCCTTGCGCAGACACTTCTCGCCGAGCTTGAGGTGCTCGGCGTCGACGGCGTGGGCGGGGAAGGCCCAGCGGCCGGCGGCCGCGGCGATGGCGGGTCCGCGGCGGGCGGCGAGGGCGACGGCGTCCTTGTAGTAGCGGGCCACGTAGGGGCGTACCAGCTCGGCCTGTTCGGGCTGCCAGAAGCCCTGGGCGGTGGCGGTGAACAGGTAGTTCGACAGGTCGTCGGCGCCGAACATGGCGTCCCAGGCGCGGGCCTTGGCCTCTTCGTCGGGCAGGGCGGCGCGGCAGCGGGCGGCGCCCTCCCGGCCGGCGGCACTCGGGTCGCGGCGGAGTTCCTCGGCGATCGCCTCCTCGTCGACGGCGCCGAGCACGGCGAGGCGGGCGAGGACGCGCCAGCGCAGCTCGGGGTCGAGTTCGGGGCCGCCGGGGACGGTGCCCTCGGCGAGCCAGGCGGCCAGGGCGTCCGGGTGGGCGGCGGTGTCGATGCGGTGCCGCACGGCGATCAGCCGCAGCCCGGGGTGGTCGCCGTCCTCGGTGCGCCGGATGAGGTCGCGGCACAGCTCGGTGAGGGTGGCCAGCGCGGCCGGCCGCCGGTCGGGGGTGAGATAGCGGTCGGCGATGTGGACGGAGGCGAAGGCGAGGACGCCCTGGACCAGGGCGAGGTCCGTCTCGTGCGGAAGGTGGGCGCGGGCGATGTCCAGGAAGTCCGCGGCGGGCAGGTCGCCGTCGCGGACGGCGTCCCGGAGGGCGTTCCACACCACGGCGCGGGTGAGGGGGTCGGGCAGCCCGGAGAGCCGGGTGCGCAGGGTGTCCAGGGACTCGGCGTCGAAGCGGATCTTGGCGTAGGTGAGGTCGCCGTCGTTGAGGACGACGAGGGCGGGGCGGGTGCCGCCGGGGCTGAAGGCGACGTTCCTGTCGGCGGGGATGTCCGCCTCGAGGCGGTCGCGCAGGACCAGCCCGCCGGCGTCGTGGAGGTCGTGGTCGTAGACGCCGATGGTGATGCGGTGCGGGCGCCTGCTGCCGGAGGAGACGAGCGTGCCGGCGTGCTTCATCCCGGGGCGGTCCTTGGCGGGGTCGGGTCCCCGCTGGATCCCGGGGTCCCCCAGGTGCGCGATGTCCAGGTGCCAGTAGGCGTTGTCGCCGTTGCCCGGTTCGGGGACGAGGGTGTCGACGCCGGTGGTGCGCAGCCACGCGTCGGCCCAGGCTTGGACGTCGCGTTCGGTGGCGGAGGCAAGGGAGTCGATGAAGTCGGCGAGGGTGGCGTTGGCGAACCGGTGCCGGGCGAAGTGGGTGTTGATGCCGGCCAGGAAGTCCTTCTCGCCGAGCCAGACGACGAGCTGCCGCAGGGCGGAGGCGCCCTTGGCGTAGGAGATGCCGTCGAAGTTCTGCAGGGCGGAGGCGGTGTCCTCGACGTTCTCGGGGGCCACGGGGTGGGTGGACGGCCGCTGGTCGGCGTCGTAGCCCCAGGGCTTGCGGGTGACGCCGAAGTCGGTCCAGGTGTCGGTGAAGCGGGTGGCCTCGGTGAGAGTCTGATAGCCCATGTACTCGGCGAAGGACTCGTTCAGCCAGATGTCGTCCCACCACTTGAGGGTGACGAGGTCGCCGAACCACATGTGGGCCATCTCGTGGGCGACGACCATGGCGCGGGTCTGGCGCTCGGTGTCGGTGACGGCGGAGCGGTAGACGAACTCGTCGCGGAAGGTGACGAGTCCGGGGTTCTCCATGGCGCCCGCGTTGAACTCGGGGACGAAGGCCTGGTCGTAGGAGTCGAAGGGGTAGGGCTCCTCGAACTTCTCGTGGTAGCGGTCGAAGCAGGCGCGGGTGATGTCGAGGAGTTCCTCGGCGTCGGCGTCGAGGTAAGGGGCCAGCGAGCGGCGGCAGTGGATGCCGAAGGGCAGGCCGCGGTGCTCGGTGCGCACGGAGTGCCAGGGGCCGGCGGCGACGGCCACGAGGTAGGTGGAGATCGGCGGGGTGGGAGCGGCCCGCCACACGCCCTTGCCGGTGTGCTCGGTGACGCCGTTGGCGAGGACGGTCCAGCCCTGGGGGGCGGTGAGGGACAGCTCGAAGACGGCCTTGAGGTCGGGCTGGTCGAAGGCGGCGAAGACGCGCTGGACGTCCTCCATGAACAGCTGCGTGTAGACGTAGGTCTCGCCGTCGGTGGGATCGGTGAAGCGGTGCATGCCCTCGCCGGTGCGGGAGTAGCGCATGGTCGCGTCGACGCGCAGCTCGTGTTCACCCGCGGTGAGGTTCTTCAGCGGCAGCCGGTTCCCGTCGAGGGTGTCGGGGTCCAGGGGCTGTCCGTCGAGGGTGACGGAGTGCAGTTCGGCGGGCTTGATCTCGACGAAGGTGTCCGCGTCCGCGCGGGCGCCGAACCTGATCAGGGTGCGGGAGTCGAACGTCTCGTCCCCGGTGGTCAGATCGAGCTCGACCGTGTAGCGGTGGACGTCGATGAGCTGTGCTCGGTTCTGCGCTTCGTCGCGCGTCAGTACGGACATGCAGGCCATGCTGCCTGATGCCGTTGCCGGGGCACAGAGGCGGATCGGGTACGCGGCCTATGTCCGGTCTCGTTCGAGCTCCCCGGACTGCGCCCCCGCGGGCCGGCCGGGCGCCACGTGCGCGTGCGGGTGGGGCAGGGCGGGATGCGCGGGGGTGGCGTTGCGTTCCTCGAGCCGGGCGCGCAGGGCGCGGACCTCGGCCTCCAGGGCGAGCCGGCGCTGGTGGGCGTCGTAGAGGTGGCGGATCTTGGTGCGCAGGGCCCACGGGTCGACGGGCTTGGTCACGAGGTCGGCCACGCCGAGGGCGTAGGCGGCGGCGCCCAGCTGCCTGTCACGGGCGAATCCGGTGAGCAGCACGACGGGGATGTGCTGGGTCTGTTCCAGGCGCCGCATGTAGCGCACGACGTCGAGGCCGCCGGTGCCGGGCATGTGCACGTCCAGGAGCAGCAGGCCCACGTTTCCCCGCAGCAGCTGTTTGAGCGCCTCGTCGCCGCTGGTGGCCCGGCCCAGCAGGTGCCCCAGCGGGGACAGGGCGCTCTCCAGGGCGTACAGGGTGTCCTCGTGGTCGTCGACGATGAGGATCCGGGCGTTGGGCGGCATGCGCACATCCCTCCTCGTGAGCGACCCGGACGGCGGTCCGGACGCTGACGGGCGGTGCTCGTCTGCTGACAAGGAGTGCACAGCGCAGCATGCCCCGCCCGGGCCGCCCTGTCACTCCCCGGCGGAGAAGGTTGTGGCCCGGTTCGCTGAGGGCGTGGCGCCGCCCGCGGAGTCGTCGGCGATCCGCTCGTGGTGGCGGATCACCTCGGCGATGATGAAGGTGAGGAACTTCTCGGCGAAGGCCGGGTCGAGTCTGGCGTTGCCGGCGAGGGCGCGCAGCCGGGCGATCTGGCGGGCCTCGCGGCCCGGGTCGGCGGGCGGCAGCCGGTGCTCGGCCTTGAGACGGCCGACCTGCTGGGTGCACTTGAAGCGTTCGGCGAGCATGTGGATGACGGCCGCGTCGATGTTGTCGATGCTCTCGCGCAGCCGGGTGAGTTCCTCGTGGACGGCGGGGTCGACGTCACCGCCCGCGGTGTTGCTGGTGGTCATGGGGTGTCAGCCTACGGTGCGGCCGGGAGCCGGGTCCCCGCGGCCGGGGCGGTCGCCCGGGCGGGCCCGTACAGTGGAATCGGGTTCTGGGCGCGCTCGGGGGTGCGACGTGACGAACGGCGGACCGGTGGAGCACGGCTACCCGCATCTGGAGACGGTGCGGGAGGCCGTCACCGCGCTGTACAGACGGCTGTCGTACGACACAATCCGTGCCTTCTCGGTGAGCGTGGCGCCGGCCGACGTGGCGTTCTGCGACACGGGCGATCTTCACCTGGGTGCGCAGCGGGTGGCCCGCGAGATGGTGCGGCACTACCGGCTGCCGGACGCCCGGCTGATCGTCGGGTTCCGGGAGATGACGCATGCCGCGAATGTGGAACTCGCGGCGGGGCCGGAGTACTTCATCGAGCTGAACGACCGGTTCCGTACGCATCGGCGGGACATCGGGGCGGCGCTGGCGCACGAGGTGGCGCATGTGTATCTGCACCGGCTGGGGCTGTCGTTCCCGGGGACGCGGGACAACGAGATCCTGACGGACACGACGGCGACGTATCTGGGGGCGGGGTGGCTGCTGCTGGACGCGTTCCGGGAGGACGGGGCGTCGTCGCAGAAGCTGGGGTACCTCACGCCGGAGGAGTTCGGGTACGTGCTGGCGAAGCGGTCGCTGCTGTTCGGGGAGGACCCGTCGGTGTGGTTCACCAGCCCGCAGGCGTACACGGCGTACGGCAAGGGCATGGCGCTGGCGCGGCGGGACGGGGAGCAGCCGCCGTTGCGCTCCGCGGGGTGGGCGGGGCGGAGGCGGTACGCGCGGGACCGGCGGCATGCGCAGGACCACTCCGTGGCGGACGGGGGGCGGCACGATGTGGGGTACCACTTCACGGGCGGCGATCAGTTGCGGGTGTCGTTCCCGTGCCCCACCTGCCATCAGCGGATCCGGGTTCCGGTGAAGGGTCGTGTGCGGGCGCGGTGCGGGTTGTGTCGCACGGTGCTGGAATGTGACACCTAGGGTGTCGTCGCTCGTTCGTCAGGTGCGGGTACCCCGCGGCTTGCCGCGCGCCCCTGCGTGAGTTGTTCTACCGCACGATTCCCTGGGAACGGGCCTCCGCCAGCCACTTGGGGAACTCCGCCACCAGTTGGTTGTAGAGGTCCGCGTCCGGGACCTTGGTCGGGTTCTCGCCCGCGTGGAAGAAGCCCGCGTTGTCCACGGGGCGCTTGGCCGGGACGGCCAGGTCGTCGAGTCTGCGGAGGTAGTCGAACTGCTTGCTGTGCGGGTCGCCGAAGCCGATGAACTGCCAGAAGAGCGGCAGCCGGGCGGCCTTGCACAGGTACTTCTCCGCGGCGAGCTTGTTGATGGGGCCGCCGTCGGTCTGGAAGACGACCAGCGCGGGGTCGGTGGAGCCGCTGTCCAGGTAGTGGTCGATGACCGCGTCCATCGCGAGGTGGTAGCTGGTCCTGCCCATGTGCCCCAGACCGGCCACGATCCGCTCGATGCGGCCCCGGTGGTCGGCCAGGGCGATGTCCGTGACGGCGTCGACGTCGGTGGAGAAGAACACGACCGGTACCGTGCCGTCGTCGTCCAGATGGGCCGACAGGCCCAGCACCCGGTCGGCGAGCGCCTGCACGCTGCCGTCCTTGTAGTACGGCTTCATCGAGCCGGAGTAGTCGACCACGAGGTAGACGGCGGCACGCAGACCCTCCATACCGTGCTCGGCGAGTGACGCTCCGGCGGTCTTGTAGAGGCTGACCAGCGCGGGCGCGGTCTCCTCGATCTTGCGCAGACTGATCGCGGCCATGGACTCCCCCTCGGTCACCGGAACTGGCCCCGAGGGTACGGCACCCTCACCCCGCCCCTCACTCCGTCCACCGGCGTTCGCTATTTTGTTCGCCGCCGTCCCCACCGGCTCATGTCCGTCCCCGTCCCTCCCGAGGAGCCGGCCCGTGGATTCCGAGTCCACCGTCACCACTTGCTACCGCCATCCCAAGGTGGAGTGTCACGTCCGCTGCACGCGCTGCGAGCGGTACATCTGCCCGGACTGCATGCGGGAGGCGGCCGTGGGCCACCAGTGCCCCGAGTGCGTGAAGGAGGGCGCGCGCTCGGTACGCCGGGCCCGCACCGTGGTGGGCGGCACCGTGTCGGCGGTGCCCGTCGTGACGTATGCGCTGATCGCCCTCAATGTGCTGGTGTATCTGGCCGAGTTGGTGCGACCGGAGATGGTGGACCGGTTCGCGATGGTGGGCGCGGGGCTGCTCGGCCCGGACGGCGAGCACTATGTGTGGGTCCACCCGTACCCCGGGGGCTTCACCCCCGAGGGGGTGGTGGACGGGGAGTGGTATCGGCTGCTGACCGGGGCGTTCCTGCATCTGCCGCCCACGGAGGGGACGTTCGGTGTCCTGCACATCGTGATGAACATGGTGGCGCTGTGGAATCTGGGCCGGCTCGTGGAGCCGATGCTGGGCCGGGTGCACCATCTCGCCCTGTATCTGCTGTCGGCGCTGGGCGGTTCGGTGCTGGTGCTGCTCATCGCGCCCGGGGACACCGTGGTCGGCGCGTCCGGTGCGATCTTCGGCGTGGGGGCCGCGTACTACGTCGTGGCACGGCGCGTCGGCGCCGACCTGGGCCAGGTCAACCGGTTCATGGCGGGGCTGCTGCTGTGGCTGGTGATCTCGGCGGTCGTCACGTCCTGGGAGGGCCATCTCGGCGGGCTGCTGGCGGGCGGTGCGGTGGCGCTGGTCTTCGCCTACGTCCCCCGGGGCAGGTACCGGGTGCTGATCCAGGCGGCGGCCTGTGCCGCCCTGCTGGTCCTGCTGGCCGTGCTGGCCCTGGGGAAGGCCGCGGCGCTGGGCGACGGCGCTGTCTGAACCGTCTGTTTCGTACGCTTGCCCCATGAAACGTGCCCTGCTCGTGGCCCTGTCCGTCGTCGCTCTCGCGGTGACGGGCTGCTCGTCCGCCGACTCCCCCGCGCCCGCGAAGAAGGAGAAGGCAGCGAATCTGGCCAGTCCCGCCAAGAAGGAACTCGCGCAGCGGATAGTGGCCAGTGCCGAGAACGGCACGCTCGACTGGCGCAGCGCCTACGGCTACATCGAGGACATAGGCGACGGCCAGGGCTACACCGCGGGCATCATCGGCTTCTGCACGGGCACGCACGATCTGCTCACCCTGGTCGAGGAGTACACCGAGGACCATCCCGGCAACGGCCTCGCCCGCTATCTGCCCGCGCTGCGCCAGGTCGACGGGACGGACTCGCACGAGGGCCTGGACCCGGGGTTCACGGCGGCCTGGAAGGCGGAGGCGAAGCGCCCCGAGTTCCGTGCCGCGCAGGACGCCAAGCGGGACACGGAGTACTTCGGCCCGGCGGTACGACGGGCCGAGCGGGACGGGCTGTCCGCGCTGGGCCAGTTCATCTACTACGACGCGATCGTCTACCACGGCCCCGGTGACGGCCCCACCAGCTTCGGCGGCATCCGCGCGGCGGCCATGAAGCGGGCGGACACGCCTGCCGAGGGCGGCGACGAGAAGGCGTACCTGTCGGCCTTCCTCGACGTCCGCCGCAAGGCGATGCGGGAGCTGCACCCCGGCCACGACACCAGCCGCGTGGACACCGCCCAGCGCCGTTTCCTCAACGACGGCAACCTGGACCTGGACACCCCGCTGGAGTGGACGATGTACGGGACGCCCTACAAGGTGGCGTGAGCCGGACATGCGGGGGCGCCTGCCCAGTCGTCCGGTCGGGGACTGGCGGGCAGGCGCCACCTGGTGTTCCGTACGCCTTTGTACGGGACGTACATGAGGGACCGTCAGGGTCCTGTGGTGAGCCGCTCCGTCAGACCGTCAGCGCGCGGTCCGTCGGGCGGATCGGGGCCGGCAGCTCGCTCGCCCCGGTGAGGAAGCGGTCGCAGCCCCGCGCGGCCGAGCGGCCCTCGGCGATCGCCCACACGATGAGCGACTGGCCGCGGCCGGCGTCACCGGCGACGAACACACCCGGCACATTGGTCTGGAAGTCGGCGTCGCGAGCGATGTTACCGCGCTCGTCGAGCTCCAGGCCGAACTGGTCGACCAGCCCGTTGTCCCGGTCGGTGCCGGTGAAGCCCATGGCCAGGGTGACCAGCTGGGCCGGGATCTTGCGCTCGGTGCCCGGCTTCGAGGTGAGCTTGCCGTCGACGAACTCGACCTCGCTCATGTGCAGCCACTGGACGTTGCCGTCCTCGTCGCCCTCGAAGTGGGTGGTGGAGACGGAGTAGACCCGCTCACCGCCCTCCTCGTGGGCCGACGTGACCTTGTAGAGCATCGGGAAGGTCGGCCACGGCTGGGAGACCGGGTTCCGCTCCTCGCTCGGGCGGGGCATGATCTCCAGCTGGGTGACGGAGGCCGCGCCCTGGCGGTGGGCGGTGCCCACGCAGTCGGCGCCGGTGTCACCGCCGCCGATCACCACGACGTGCTTGCCCTCGGCCGAGATCGGCGGGGCGACGTAGTCGCCCTCCTGCACCTTGTTGGCCAGCGGCAGGTACTCCATGGCCTGGTGGATGCCCTTGAGCTCACGGCCGGGCACCGGCAGGTCCCGCGCGGTCGTGGCGCCGACGGCCAGGACCACGGCGTCGTACCGCTTGCGCAGCGCCGTCGCCGGCATGTCGCGGCCGATCTCGACACCGGTGCGGAACTTGGTGCCCTCCGCGCGCATCTGCTCGATACGGCGGTTGATGTGCCGCTTCTCCATCTTGAACTCGGGGATGCCGTAGCGGAGCAGGCCGCCGATGCGGTCGGCGCGCTCGTAGACGGCGACCGTGTGGCCGGCCCGGGTCAGCTGCTGGGCGGCGGCCAGGCCCGCGGGTCCCGACCCGACCACCGCGACGGTCTTGCCGGACAGGCGCTCGGGGATCTGCGGGGCGACGTCCCCGGTCTCCCACGCCTTGTCGATGATCGAGACCTCGACGTTCTTGATGGTGACCGGCGGCTGGTTGATGCCGAGCACGCACGCCGACTCGCAGGGAGCCGGGCACAGGCGGCCGGTGAACTCCGGGAAGTTGTTGGTGGCGTGCAGCCGCTCGGAGGCGGCGCCCCAGTCCTCGCGGTAGGCGTAGTCGTTCCACTCGGGGATGAGGTTCCCGAGCGGACAGCCGTTGTGGCAGAACGGGATGCCGCAGTCCATGCAGCGGCTCGCCTGCTTGCTGATGATCGGCAGCAGGGAACCGGGGACGTAGACCTCGTTCCAGTCCTTCTTGCGCTCCTCGACCGGACGGGTCCTGGCGACCTCGCGGCCGTGGTTCAGAAAGCCCTTCGGGTCAGCCATTGATCGCCGCCTCCATCATCTTCTCGGTGATCTCGGTCTCGGACAGACCGGCTCGCTCGGCGGCGTCCTTGGCGGCGAGCACTGCCTTGTACGTGGTGGGGATGATCTTGCTGAAGCGCTGTACGGCGGTGTCCCACTCGGCGAGCAGCTTCTCGGCGACGGTGGAGCCCGTCTCCTCCTGGTGCCGGCGGACCACGTCGTGCAGCCACTGCTTGTCGTCGTCGTCCAGTTCGTGGACGGCGGACAGGTTGCCGGCGTTGACGTTGTCCCGGTCCAGGTCGATGACGTAGGCGATGCCGCCGGACATGCCGGCCGCGAAGTTGCGCCCGGTCTCGCCGAGGACGACCGCGTGTCCGCCGGTCATGTACTCGCAGCCGTGGTCGCCCACGCCCTCGGAGACGACCAGCGCGCCGGAGTTGCGGACACAGAACCGCTCGCCCGTACGACCGCGCAGGAACATCTCGCCGCCGGTCGCGCCGTACGCGATCGTGTTGCCCGCGATGGTGGAGTACTCGGCGAGGTGGTCGGCCGCGCGGTCCGGGCGGACCACGATCCGGCCGCCGGACAGGCCCTTGCCGACGTAGTCGTTGGCGTCGCCCTCCAGGCGCAGCGTGACACCGCGCGGGACGAAGGCGCCGAAGGACTGGCCGGCGGAGCCGGTGAAGGTGATGTCGATGGTGTCGTCGGGCAGGCCCGCACCGCCGAACTTCTTGGTCACCTCGTGGCCGAGCATGGTGCCGACCGTGCGGTTGATGTTGCGGATGGCGACCTGGGCGCGCACCGGCTGGGCGTCCTCGGCGCCGGAGGCGGACAGCGCGTCGGCGGCGAGCTTGATCAGCTCGTTGTCGAGCGCCTTCTCCAGGCCGTGGTCCTGGACGACCGCCTGGTGGCGGACGGCGCCCTCGGGCAGCTCGGGCACGTGGAACAGCGGCTCCAGCTCCAGGCCCTGCGCCTTCCAGTGGTTCACCGCGCGGGTGACGTCGAGGACCTCGGCGTGCCCGACGGCCTCCTCGATGGAGCGGAAGCCCAGCTCGGCGAGGAGCTCGCGGACCTCCTCGGCGATGAACCGGAAGAAGTTCACGACGTACTCGGCCTTGCCCGAGTACCGGTCGCGCAGCACCGGGTTCTGCGTGGCGATGCCGACCGGGCAGGTGTCCAGGTGGCAGACGCGCATCATGACGCAGCCGGAGACGACCAGCGGCGCGGTGGCGAAGCCGAACTCCTCGGCACCGAGCAGGGCGGCGATGACCACGTCGCGGCCGGTCTTGAGCTGGCCGTCGGTCTGGACGACGATCCGGTCGCGCAGACCGTTGAGCAGCAGGGTCTGCTGGGTCTCGGCGAGGCCGAGCTCCCAGGGACCGCCCGCGTGCTTCAGCGAGGTGAGCGGGGAGGCGCCCGTGCCGCCGTCGTGGCCGGAGATCAGCACGACGTCCGCGTGGGCCTTCGACACACCCGCGGCGACGGTGCCGACGCCGACCTCGGAGACCAGCTTGACGTGAATGCGCGCCTGGGGGTTGGCGTTCTTCAGGTCGTGGATCAGCTGGGCGAGGTCCTCGATGGAGTAGATGTCGTGGTGCGGCGGCGGGGAGATGAGACCCACACCCGGCGTCGAGTGACGCGTCTTGGCCACCCACGGGTAGACCTTGTGGCCGGGCAGCTGGCCGCCCTCGCCGGGCTTGGCGCCCTGGGCCATCTTGATCTGGATGTCGTCGGAGTTGACCAGGTACTCCGAGGTCACGCCGAAGCGGCCGGAGGCGACCTGCTTGATGGACGACCGGCGGGCCGGGTCGTACAGGCGCTCCGGGTCCTCGCCGCCCTCACCGGTGTTGGACTTGCCGCCCAGCTGGTTCATGGCGATGGCGAGCGTCTCGTGCGCCTCCTGGGAGATGGAGCCGTACGACATGGCGCCGGTGGAGAACCGCTTGACGATCTCGGAGACCGGCTCGACCTCGTCGAGCGGGATCGGTCCACGGCCGGACGTGAAGCCGAAGAGGCCGCGGAGCGTCATCAGCCGCTCGGACTGCTCGTTCACGCGCTCGGTGTACTTCTTGAAGATGTCGTAGCGGCCGGCGCGCGTGGAGTGCTGGAGGCGGAAGACCGTCTCGGGGTCGAACAGGTGCGGCTCGCCCTCGCGGCGCCACTGGTACTCGCCGCCGATCTCCAGCGCCCGGTGCGCGGGCGCGATGCCGGAGGCGGGGTAGGCCTTGGCGTGGCGGGCGGCGACCTCCTTGGCGATGACGTCGATGCCGACGCCGCCGATCTTGGTGGCGGTGCCGTTGAAGTACTTCTCGACGAAGTCCTCCGCCAGGCCGACGGCCTCGAAGACCTGGGCGCCGCGGTAGGAGGCGACGGTCGAGATGCCCATCTTGGACATGACCTTCAGCACGCCCTTGCCGAGGGCGTGGATCAGGTTGCGGATGGCCTTCTCGGGCTCGACGTCCGGCAGGAAGGTGCCCGCGCGGACCAGGTCCTCGACGGACTCCATCGCCAGGTAGGGGTTGACGGCGGCGGCGCCGTAGCCGATGAGCAGGGCGACGTGGTGGACCTCGCGGACGTCGCCCGCCTCCACCAGCAGACCCACGTGGGTGCGCTGCTTGGTACGGATCAGGTGGTGGTGGACGGCCGCGGTGAGCAGCAGCGACGGGATCGGCGCGTGCTCGGCGTCGGAGTGCCGGTCGGACAGGACGATGAGGCGGGCGCCGTTCTCTATGGCGGCGTCGGCCTCGGCGCAGATCGCCTCGATGCGCTCGGCGAGGGCGTCGCCGCCACCGGAGACCCGGTACAGGCCGGAGAGGGTCGCGGCCTTGAAGCCGGGCATGTCCCCGTCGGCGTTGATGTGGATGAGCTTGGCCAGCTCGTCGTTGTCGATCACCGGGAAGGGCAGCGTGACGCTGCGGCACGCCGCGGCGGTCGGCTCCAGCAGGTTGCCCTGCGGGCCCAGCGAGGAGTGCAGGGAGGTGACCAGCTCCTCGCGGATCGCGTCCAGCGGCGGGTTGGTGACCTGGGCGAACAGCTGGGTGAAGTAGTCGAAGAGCAGCCGCGGGCGCTCGCTCAGCGCGGCGATCGGCGAGTCGGTGCCCATCGAGCCGATCGGCTCGGCGCCGGCCTTGGCCATCGGCGCGATCAGGACCCGCAGTTCCTCCTCGGTGTAGCCGAAGGTCTGCTGGCGGCGGGTGACCGAGGCGTGGGTGTGCACGATGTGCTCGCGCTCGGGCAGGTCGGACAGCTCGATCTCGCCGGCCTCGAGCCACTCCGCGTAGGGGTGCTCGGCGGCGAGGGCGGCCTTGATCTCGTCGTCCTCGATGATGCGGTGCTCGGCGGTGTCGACGAGGAACATGCGGCCGGGCTGGAGGCGTCCCTTGCGGACGACCTTCGCCGGGTCGAGGTCGAGCACGCCGACCTCGGAGCCGAGGACGACCAGGCCGTCGTCGGTGACCCAGTAGCGGCCGGGACGCAGACCGTTGCGGTCGAGCACGGCGCCGACCTGGGTGCCGTCGGTGAAGGTGACGCAGGCGGGGCCGTCCCAGGGCTCCATCATCGTGGAGTGGTACTGGTAGAAGGCCCGCCGCGCGGGGTCCATGGAGTCGTGGTTCTCCCACGCCTCCGGGATCATCATCAGCACGGAGTGCGGCAGGGAACGGCCGCCCAGGTGCAGCAGCTCCAGGACCTCGTCGAAGGAGGCGGAGTCGGAGGCGTCGGGGGTGCAGACCGGGAAGATCCGCTCGAGGTTCTTGTCCTCGCTCCCGAACAGGTCCGAGACGAGCTGGGACTCGCGGGCGCGCATCCAGTTGCGGTTGCCCTTGACGGTGTTGATCTCACCGTTGTGCGCGACGAAGCGGTACGGGTGCGCGAGCGGCCACGACGGGAAGGTGTTCGTGGAGAACCGGGAGTGCACGAGCGCGATGGCGGAGCCGAAGCGGCGGTCGGACAGGTCCGGGAAGAACGGCTCGAGCTGACCGGTGGTCAGCATGCCCTTGTAGACGATCGTGCGGGCGGACAGGGACGGGAAGTAGACGCCCGCCTCCCGCTCGGCGCGCTTGCGCAGCACGAACGCCTTGCGGTCGAGCTCGATGCCCCGGCTCTGCCCGGCGCCGACGAAGATCTGCCGGAACACCGGCATCGTCGAACGGGCGGTGGCACCGAGCAGCTGGGGCGCGACCGGCACCTCGCGCCAGCCGAGGACGGTCAGGTCCTCGTCGGCGGCGATCTCCTCGATCCGGGCCACGGCGGCGTCGGTGCCGTCCTCCGGGAGGAAGGCGATGCCGACGGCGTAGCCGCCGGCCTCGGGCAGGTCGAATCCGGCCACCTCGCGGAAGAAGGCGTCGGGCACCTGGGAGAGGATTCCCGCGCCGTCGCCGGAGTCCGGCTCGGAGCCGGTGGCGCCGCGGTGTTCGAGGTTGCGCAGGACGGTGAGGGCCTGCTCGACCAGGGTGTGGGACGCCTCGCCGGTGAGGGTGGCGACGAAGCCGACGCCGCAGGCGTCGTGCTCGTTGCGGGGGTCGTACATACCCTGCGCAGCAGGGCGAGCATCCATGAACGACCAGTTCGGGCGGTCGCTCGGGGAATGCTGGGACGGCTGGCGCGGCGTACGCATCGGCTCTCCCGTCGTCGTCAAATGGCATGTGCAGGTGCCGAGGGACGACGTTGGCCCTCGCGTTCAGGTGCAAAATTTGGTGCAGGTTACATGATGGAGCGGTTCTCGGGAACCGGGACACTCCGTTCCAGCATGCGGACACCACACGGGTCGCGGCGGGGGTTCCGCGCCTGGCGGTGGAAGCTATGGAGACCGGGCCGGACAGATCGATGTCCGCCGGTCATGGCGGGAAAGAGCTCCTTCGCCCGTCCCGCGGGCACGCCGCCGGCCTCATTGCCCACAGCGCTTACGGCTCATGCCCAGTGGTCATGCAGCCGAAACCAGCAAGTAACGGCTACTTATGCGGCTCCTCGCATAGGCACGAGGGGCATTATCCTATGGCCGTTCCGAAGAACGTGCCCAGGGCGTACGTCACACCGGCCGCCGCGCCACCCAGGGCGAGCTGCCGCAGACCGCTGTACCACCAGGTGCGCGCGGTCACCTTGGCCACCACCGCGCCGCACAGGAAGAGACCGAGCAGCGCCAGCAGCACGGCCGGCCACAGGCTGCTCGCGCCGAGCAGATACGGCAGCACGGGCAGCAGGGCGCCCACCGCGAAGGAACCGAAGCTGGACACGGCGGCGACGGTGGGCGAGGGAAGGTCACCGGGGTCGATGCCCAGTTCCTCGCGGGCGTGGATCTCCAGGGCCTGCTCGGGGTCCTTCGAGAGCTGCCGGGCGACCTCGCGGGCCAGGCCGGGCTCGACACCGCGGGCCTCGTAGAGCGCGGCGAGTTCGGCCTCCTCGTCCTTCGGGTGCTTGCGCAGCTCGCGCCGTTCGACGGCCAGCTCGGCCTCGACCAGCTCACGCTGGGAGGCCACGGAGGTGTACTCGCCGGCCGCCATGGAGAAGGCACCGGCGGCCAGTCCGGCCAGACCACTGAGGACGACCGTCTGCTGGCTGACGGCGCCCCCGGCGACGCCGGTCATCAGGGCGAGGTTGGAGACCAGTCCGTCCATGGCGCCGAAGACCGCGGGGCGCAGCCAGCCGCCGTTCACGTCCCGGTGCGTGTGGTTGTCGCGGTGCGCCTCGTGCAGCGTCGCCTCGGTCTCGATGATGGCCATGCCTGCGTCCCCCAGAGTCTTCTTTGGACAATTTCTACTCTTCGACAACCCTCAATCTACGCCTCCCCACCCCTTCCCGCCAGCAAGGAAAGGCTGGGCTAACCTGCGGTTTTGCATGATTCGCTCGTTTGTGTAGATGAACCCACAGATGTCGACCGGGTGACGCTGAGGCCGGCGACGCTGCGCCGGACACCGCACCGGGGACAGTTCCGCAAAGGGCTCCGCGCCTCTCACGGGGCGCACCTGAGAGGAGAGCCGCGTATGGCATCGACCGCCTGCATCCCCTCCATCCCGGCGCCCGGGGACGCCCTGGGGCCGCGCGAGCGGGCACGCGGCGCGCTGCTCGGTCTGGCCGTCGGCGATGCGCTGGGCGCCCCGGCCGAGAACATGAAGCCCTCCGAGATCCGCGCGCGATGGGGCCGCATCACGGGCTACGTGACCGACCGCCCGGCGGGCACGGACGACACCGAGTACGCGATCTTCTCGGGACTGTTGCTGGCCCGGCACGGCTCGGCGCTCACCCCGGCGCACGTCGAGGCCGCCTGGCACGAGTGGATCGCGGACCGCGCCGAGGGCCCCTTCCGGGGCGCCGGCTTCAGCGAGCGCGGCACGCTGGAGAACCTGCGCCGGGGACTGGCGGCGCCCATCTCCGCCCAGCACCGGCACGCCTGGAGCGACGGGCTGGCGATGCGGGCGGCGCCGCACGGGGTGTTCGCGGCGGGCCGCCCCGACGAGGCGGCCCGACTGGCGGCGATCGACGGCTCGGTCAGCCACGACGGCGAGGGCATCTACGGCGGCCAGGCGGTCGCGGCGGGTGTCGCGGCGGCGATGGCCGGGGCGCCGGTGGTCGCGGTGGTGGCCTCGGCGCTGGCGGTGGTGCCGGAGGACTCCTGGACCGCCCGCTCACTGCGTCGCGCCGTCACCGCGGCACACCTCGGCGAACGCGCGGTCCGCTCCGCCGTGGTGATCGGCGGGTATCCGTGGACCGACCTGGCCCCCGAGGCGGTCGCCCTCGCCTTCGGCGCGTACGCGGCGGCGGACGGGGACTTCGAGCAGGCGGTGCTGACGGCCGTCAACATGGGTCGCGACGCCGACACGACGGCGGCGGTGGCGGGGGCGCTGGCAGGAGCGACCCGGGGCGTAGCCGCCGTCCCCGAGGCCTGGGCGACGGCCATCACCCCGGCCCGGGGCACCTGCCTCCCCGCCATGGCGGGCCACCACGTCCTCGATGTCGCGGACCTCCTGGCCCCGGAGACGTCATGACCTCCCCCGCCACCGAGACCACCCCACCACGGAACCCGCCCCCACCCGCCGACGGCGAGTACGCCCCACAGGGGCCACCCGCACCCGACAACGAGAGCCGCACCGGTGGTGCGGGTGGGAACACCCCGGCCGAAGGCGAAGCCGAGACCACCGAACAGGCCCCCGCGCCGCAGGCGAAAATCGAGGGCCTCCTGCTCGGCCTGGCCGCAGGCGACGCCGCCGGCTGGCCCGCCGCCCGCCACCGAGCCGCCCGCATGCCGGAGTGGACCAGACGCCTCACGCGCGAGCTCGACACCTTCGCCGAGCAGAACGCCACCACCACCCTCCCCGTCCCCATCGCCCTGAACCAGCCCTCCGAACCCCTCCGCCTCGGCCCCTCCGACGACGCCGAATGGGCCGCCTTCGCCGCGGAGGCCGTTCTGCGGGCCGGCGACGAGACCGCCTTCGGCGACCTGAGCCGCGAACGCCGTACCCGCGCGGCCATCGACCTGACCTGGAACACCGTCGCCGGCGAGATCGCCGCGGCAGCGGACCGCGCGCCCGAGACGGAGTCCGCCGTGCTCCCCCTGCGCGCCCGCATCTCCGTCCGCGCCGGCCTCGGCAACCTCGCCACCGGCCTGCGCCCGCCCGCCACCGGCCACGACAACCCGCACTACTTCGACGACGCGGCCTGCGTACGCGCCTGCGTGCTGGCCGTCGCCCATCCCGGCGCCCCCGCGGCCGCCGCCGACCTCGCCGAGTTCGACGCCCGCTACACCCAGGACGGCGACGGTGTGCACGGCGCCCGGGCCATGGCCGCCGCCGTCGCGCTCGCGCTGACCGGAGCGGACCCGCACGCCTGCGTCGCCGCGGCCTGCGCCGAGCTGCCCGAGGACACGGAGATCGGCCGCAACGCCCGGCACGCCCTCGAGCTCGCGGCGGACGCCGACAGCGCCTTCGCCCTCGTACCGCCGCTGGAGCACCAGATCGTCGACCACGTGTACAGCTACGGCATCGCCGCCGCGGAGACCGTCCCCGTCGCCCTCGCCCTCACCGTCGCCGCCCGGGGCCGTATCGCGGAGGCGGTCCCCGCGGCGGCGTGTCTGTCCCGGGTCGCGGACTCCGCCCCGGCGCTGGTCGGCGCCCTCACGGGCGCGCTGTGCGGCGGCGCGGGGATCCCCGCGTCGTGGCGGGAGAGCTGCCGCACCCTCTCCGGCTGCGTGCTCCCCCGGCTCACCGGAACGGACCTGGTGGAACTCGCCGGGCTCCTGGAAGCCGCGTACCCGGCCCGCCCGGGAGGATGATGCGGGCATGAAGCGCGAACAGCCACAAAGCGACAACCGGGGTCTCCCTCTGGACGAGCGGATCACCGGCGCCCTCGTCGGAGCCGCCGTCGGTGACGCGCTCGGCGGGCCGGTCGAGGGCTACTCCCCCGAGCAGATCGCCGAACGCCACGGCGGACGCGTGCACGGCGTCGTCGGCCCGTGGAACGGCGACGCGTGGCGCACCGCCCGTCCCATCGCGCCGTACCACAAGGGCGACGGCCACGTCACCGACGACACCCTGATGACGCACGCGCTGATCCGCGTGTACGCGAAGGTCCGTGACCATCTCGACGCCTATGCCGTCGCCGACCACCTGGTCCCGGACCTGATGACGAACCCGCGCTGGATCCCGGAGCTGGAGGCGGAGACGATCCCCCTGCACCGGATCTTCCTCGCCGAGAAGTGGCTCGTGGCCCGGCTGCACCACGGCCACGTCGACCCGCGCGAGGCGGGCGTCGGCAACATCGTCAACTGCGGTGCCGCGATGTACATGGCCCCGGTCGGCCTGGTCAACGCCGCCCACCCGTCCGCCGCCTACGCCGAGGCGCTGGACATCGCGGGCGCCCACCAGTCGTCGTACGGCAGGGAGGCCGCCGGTGTCCTCGCGGCGGCCGTGGCGGCGGCGTGCGCACCGGGCGCGACGGCGGACTCGGTGGTCGCCGCCTGTCTGTCCCTGGCCAAGGACGGCACCCGGGCGGCGATCGAGCAGGTCTGCGACGTGGCCTCGCGGTACACGGACTTCGAGTCGGCGCTGCGCCCGCTGCGGGAGGCGGTGGCCCCGTACGACACCGTGGGCCCCGACTACCGCTCCCCCTCCCTGGGCGCCCGGCGGCCGTCCCGGCTGCACGCCGTCGAGGAACTCCCCGTGGCGCTGGGCATGGTGGTGATGGCCCGTGGCGACTTCCGGCACGCGGTGCTCGGTGCCGTGAACTACGGCCGCGACTGCGACTCCATCGCCACGATGGCCGGCGCCGTGACCGGCGCCCTCGGCTCACCCGTCCCCGAGGAGTGGGCCAAGACGGTGGCGGAGGCCAGCCGCCTGGACCTGTGGGAACCGGCGGCGACGCTCACCGCCGTGACCCGCGAGATCTTCACCCGCGACGTGGACCGCCGCCGCGCCCACGAGGAGGCGTTCACGCGGCTGGGAGGGACGGAATGCTCCGGCTGACCTGGGTGCAGCCGGAGGACCTGATCGGACACGAGTTGCGCCAGGCCGCCCAGGACGGCCGGGAGGCCTCGGCGATCGCCGCCCGCTGGCGGGCGGCGGGCGGTCCCGAGGCCCCCCTCACCGCAGGTGCCTCCCCCGAGCCTGCCTCCCCGTACCTGCGCCGGCTGGCCACCGACCTCCTCGACGAACTCGACGGCCTCCCCAGCCCCCTGGCCGACGACGAACCGACCGACCTGACCGGCATCGAGTCCCTGTGTCCCGACTGGCCCGCACACCCCTCGAGCGGCCACGGTCCGCGGCCGGCCGACCCCGACGCCCTGGAAGCCGCCTGGCTCGGCAGAGCGGTCGGCTGCCTCCTGGGCAAACCGGTGGAGAAACTCCCCCTCGCCGCCATCCGCGACCTCGCCCAGGCCGCCGGCAACTGGCCCCTGACCACCTACTTCACCGCCCGGGGCGTTCCCGAGGACCTCCTCGCCCGCCACCCCTGGAACCGGCGCTCCGCGCCGACCTCCCTCGCCGAGAACATCGACGGCATGCCCGAGGACGACGACCTCAACCACCCCCTCCTCGCCCTCCTCGTCCTGCAACGCCACGGACGCGGCTTCACCACCGGCGACGTGGCCCGCGTCTGGCTCGACGAACTCCCCGCCGGCCGCACGTTCACCGCCGAACGCATCGCGTACCGCAACCTCCTCAGCGGCCTGGAACCCCCGCGGACCGCCCGCCACCACAACCCGTTCCGCGAGTGGATCGGCGCCCTGATCCGCGCCGACATGCACGGCTGGACCAACCCCGGCAACCCGGCCGCCGCAGCCGCACAGGCGCACCGCGACGCCACCCTCACCCACACGGCCAACGGCGTCTACGCGGCGATGTTCACGGCTGCCGTCATCGCCGCCGCCGCGACCGCCCCCGCCGGCCCCCACGCCGTCCACGCCTGCCTGCGCACCGGACTCACCGTCGTCCCGCCCCGCTCCCGGCTCGCCCGTGCCGTCCGGCAGGCCATCGCACTGGCCCATGAGCACGCCGGCTTCTCCACCGTCGTCGATCTGCTGCACGCCGCCCACGCCGCCACCCACCACTGGGTGCACGCCGTCCCCAACACCGCCCTGATCGCCGCCGCCCTCACCCACGCCGACGGCGACTTCACCGGCTCCGTCTGCCGCGCGGTGTCGGGCGGCTGGGACACCGACTCGAACGGCGCGACCGCCGGCAGCATCGCCGGCCTGCTCGCGGGTTCGCCCCGTGCGCTGCCCGAACGCTGGACGGCCCCGCTGAAGAACCGTCTGGCCACCTCCGTGGCCGGCTTCAACGGCTCCGGCTTCGACGCCCTGGCCCGTCTGACCCACCTGGAGGCCTCCCGCCCATGACGCCCTCCGACCCGACCACCGCCCCACCGGCCGTCACCGCCTCCGCCGATCCCCCGCTGACCGGGCTGCGCGTGCTGGACCTCGCCACCCTCTTCGCCGGACCGCTCGCCGCGACCATGCTCGGCGACTTCGGCGCCGAGGTCATCAAGGTCGAGCATCCGCGCAAACCCGACCCGTCCCGTGGCCACGGACCGTCGAAGAACGGGATCGGCCTGTGGTGGAAAGTACTCGGCCGCAACAAGCGCACCCTCACCCTCGACCTGTCCAAGCCCGGCGGCCGCTCCGTCCTCCTGCGTCTGGCCGAGACCGCCGACGTCGTCATCGAGAACTTCCGCCCCGGCACCCTGGAGAAGTGGGACCTGGGCTGGCCCGAGCTGTCCGCGGTCAATCCCCGCCTGGTCCTGGCCAGGGTCACCGGCTTCGGCCAGTTCGGCCCGTACGCGCGCCGCCCGGGCTTCGGCACCCTCGCGGAGGCGATGAGCGGCTTCGCCGCGATCACCGGTGAACCGGACGCACCGCCGACCCTGCCCCCGTTCGGCCTGGCGGACTCCATCGCCGGTCTGACCACGGCGTACGCGGTGATGACCGCCCTCGCCGCGCGCGACCGCACCGGAGAGGGCCAGGTCGTCGACATGGCCCTGATCGAGCCGATCCTGACCGCGCTGGGACCCCAGCCGACCTGGTACGACCAGCTCGGTCACGTTCAGCCCCGCACCGGCAACCGCTCCCGGAACAACGCCCCGCGCGGCACCTATCTCACCGCCGACGGCACCTGGGTCGCCGTCTCCACCTCGGCCCAGTCGATCGCCGAGCGCGTGATGGTGCTGGTGGGCCGGCCGGACCTGATCGACGAGCCCTGGTTCGCCACCGGCGAGGACCGCGCCCGGCACGCGGACGTCCTGGACGAGGCGGTCGGCGGCTGGATCGCCCGGCACACCCGTACCGACGTCCTGGCCGCCTTCGAGAAGGCGGAGGCGGCCGTGGCACCCGTCCAGGACGTACGGGACGTCATGGCGGACCCGCAGTACCAGGCACTGGACACGATCACCACCGTCGACGATCCCGAGCTGGGACCGCTGCGTATGCAGAACGTCCTGTTCCGGCTCTCCGGCACGCCGGGCGCGATCCGCTGGGCGGGCCGCCCGCACGGCGCGGACACCGAGGAGATCCTGACCGGCCTCGGTCTCACCCCCGCCGACCTCGCGGAGCTCCGCGCGGAGGGCGCTCTGTGAAGGGCTTCCCGCTGACCTGGCTGTACGCTCCCGGCGACCGTCCCGCCGTGGTGGCCAAGGCACTCACCTCCGGGGCGGACGTCGTGGTGATCGACCTGGAGGACGCGGTCGCCCCCGACCGCAAGGCGTACGCCCGGTCGGCCACCGCCGAACTGCTGCGCGACCCGCAACCGGTCCCCGTGCACGTCCGCGTCAACGCGCTGTCCGGCCCCTGGGCCCGCGACGACCTCGCGGCCGTCGCCCCTGCGCCCGGACTGTCCGGACTGCGCCTCCCCAAGGTGTCGTCCCCGTCCGACGTCGTACGCGTCGCACGCCGGGCGGTGTCCGCCAACGGAAGCATGCTGCCCCTGTACGCCCTCCTGGAGACGGCCCTCGGCATCGAACGCGCCCATGCCGTGGCCACCGCCCACCCGTCCCTGCGCGGTATCGCCATCGGGGAGGCGGACCTACGGGCGGACCTGGGCGTACGCGACGACGCGGGCCTCGACTGGTCCCGCTCCCGGGTGGTCGTCGCCGCACGGGCGGCGGGCCTGGCCCCGCCGACCCAGTCCGTCCATCCCGACACGCGTGACCTGGAGGGGCTCAGGGCCTCCTGCGCCCGCGGCCGTGCGCTGGGCTTCCTGGGCCGCGCGGCGATCCACCCGCGCCAGCTCCCGGTCATCGAACAGGCCTACCTGCCCACGGAGCAGGAGATCGAACAAGCGGAAACGATCATCAAGGCCGCAGCCACGACCCAGGGCGCCCAGGCCCTCCCCAACGGCACCTTCATCGACGCAGCAGTAGTCACAGCAGCCCACCGCACCCTGTCCCTGGCCCAAAAACCCTGACCCACCCCGCCCGACCGCGGGCAGTCGTGCCGCAGGGCGGCACGGGTGGGCGCGACGGCACCCCGCAAGCGCCGGGCTGCGCAAACACCCCCCGGCCCACACGCACCGAGGGCGCCCGGAAAACCCGGACGCCCTCGCCGCAGTACGACAACCGGTCAGCTCTTCTTCGCCGACCCGGCCCCATCCTTGGAATCCTCGGAGCCCTGGGAGTTCTTGGAATCGCCGGAGCCCTCCGAGTCCTCCGAGTCCTCCGACTCCTCGGAGTCCACAGCGGACTCGGAGTCCTTCTTCACCGAAGAAGCACCCTCGCCCTCGACTTCGCCCCCACCGGTGCCCCCCGGCTCCACCACGTCCTCCCGCCCCGGCCGCTTCCGCGCAGACAGCACGATGTACAGCACCGCCAGCAGGAGGACCAGGACCGAGGTCCAGTTGTTCAGCCGCAGCCCGAGAATCTCGTGCGCCTCGTCGACCCGCATGTACTCGATCCAGAACCGCCCCGCGCAGTACGCGGCGACGTACAGCGCGAACGCCCGCCCGTGCCCGAGCTTGAAGCGGCGGTCGGCCCAGATCACCAGCAGGGCCACACCGATGCACCACAGCGACTCGTACAGGAAGGTCGGGTGGTACGTCCCGGGGGTCCGCCCGTCGGCGGAGGACGTGATCTCCACCGCCCACGGCAGATCCGTGGGCCGCCCGTACAGCTCCTGGTTGAACCAGTTGCCCCAGCGGCCGATCGCCTGCGCGAAGGCGATGCCCGGCGCGACGGCGTCGGCGTAGGCGGGCAGCGCGATGCCCCGGCGCCGGCAGCCGATCCAGGCGCCCAGCGCTCCGAAGGCGATCGCGCCCCAGATGCCGAGGCCGCCCTCCCAGATCTTGAAGGCGTCCACCCAGTCACGGCCCTCGCTGAAGTACAGCTGGTAGTCCGTGATCACGTGGTAGAGCCGGCCGCCGATCAGGCCGAAGGGCACCGCCCAGACAGCGATGTCGGCCACCGTGCCGGCCCGCCCGCCCCGGGCGACCCAGCGCTTGTTGCCGAGCCAGACGGCAACGAAGACGCCGATGATGATGCAGAACGCGTAGCCGCGCAGCGGAACGGGGCCGATGTACAGCACCCCGCTCGACGGGCTGGGAATGTAGGCAAGTTCCATGGCAAGGTCGACGCTACCGTGCCGGACCGGCCGCGCGGTGGGCGGCCCGGCAACGGCTCCATAACAGGAACATCGGAATTCCCTGGGAGACGAGGGCTACCCCTTGTTGGCCTCCTCGACCATCTGCTTCAGCTTCTCGGGCGTCATCGAGCGGTCCTCGTAGATGTTCCTGCCGTCGAACAGGACGGTCGGCGTGCCACTGAAGCCGCCCTTCTGGAAGGCCTCGTTCGACTTCACGACCCAGCTGTTGTGCGTGCCGTCCTCCACGCAGGAGCGGAAGGCCGGGGTGTCGAGCCCGTCGACCTTGCCGGCCAGCTCGATCAGCTTGTCCTTGTCGGCGAAGGCGTCGTCGCTCTCCATCGGCTGGTTCTCGAACAGCGCGTCGTGGTACGCGGTGAACTTCCCGGCGTCCTGGGAGCAGGCGGCGGCATTGGCCGCGTTGAGGGAGCCGGAGCCGCCCAGTCCCCCGTCGATCAGTGTGACCAGGTGGTACTCGACCTTCAGCTGACCGGTGTCGGTCAGCTCGTGGATCGTCGGACTGTAGTTCTGCTCGAACGCTTTGCAGGCCGGGCAACGGAAGTCCTCCCACACCGTGAGCGTGGCCTTGGCGCTCTCCTTGCCGACCGGGATGGCGAGGCCGTCCTTGCCCAGTGCTCCCGAGGGCGCCACGACGGGTCCGGACGCCTCGCTCTCCTCGTCCCCTCCGGAGTTGGCGGCGATGACCCCGATCACCGCCGCGAGTGCCAGGACACAGACCACGCTCGCGCCCACGATCAGGGCGCGGCGCCGCTTCTCCGCCGCCTTCTGCTTCTCGCGCTCGACCGCCAGCCGCTCCCTGGCGGTGCGCTTTCCCTCACGGTTCTTCTCGCTCACACCCCGCAGAACGAACCGGGGAGGCGCACAGCGCCTCCCCGGTCCCAGGTCCACCCTTACGGGGGATCCGTATGACTGCCTGCGGACACCCGGCCGGTCACACCTGTCCGCGCACTCCCCTGGCCAGGTCACCGGCGAGGGCGCGCACGGCCTCGACCCCGGCCGCGTCGTCGGGGGCGTCCAGCATCCGCTTGACGAAGGCCGAACCGACGATCACGCCGTCGGCGAAGCCGGCGACCTCGGCCGCCTGGGCGGCGTTGGAGACCCCGAGGCCGACGCACACCGGGATGTCGGTGGTGACGCGGGTGCGCCGCACCAGGTCCTCGGCCTGGGCGCCGACCGACTCGCGGGTGCCGGTGACACCCATCAGGGAGGCGGCGTAGACGAAGCCGCTGCCGGCCGCGGTGATCTCGGCGAGCCGCTCGTCCTTGCTGCTGGGCGCGACCACGAAGACGGTGGCGAGCCCGTGCTTCTCCGCGTGCTCCCGCCACAGCGCCGACTCCTGCACGGGCAGGTCGGGCAGGATGCACCCGGCGCCGCCCGCCTCGGCGAGCTCGGCGGTGAACCGCTCGACGCCGTAGCGGTCGATGGGGTTCCAGTACGTCATGACGAGGATCGGCTTGTTGGTGGCCGCGTGCGCCTCGCGCACCGTGCGCATCACGTCGGCGATCTTCACCCCGCCGCGCAGGGCGATGTCGTCGGCGGTCTGGATGACCGGGCCGTCCAGGACGGGGTCGCTGTGCGGCAGGCCCACCTCGACGACGTCGGCGCCGCCCTCCAGGGCCGCCTTGACCGCCTCGATGCCGCCGTCCACGGTGGGGAACCCGGCCGGGAGGTAGGCGATGAGGGCGGCACGGCCCTCGGACTTCGCCGCGGCGAGGGTGTCGTTCAGCAGCTGCACGTTCCCGCTCACTTGGCGTCCCCCTCGATCTCGGCGGTGCCGGCCTCGTCGGCGGCGACCTCGGCGTCGGTGTCGTACAGGCCGAAGTAGCGCGCGGCGGTGTCCATGTCCTTGTCGCCGCGCCCCGACAGGTTCACCACGATCAGGCCGTCCGTGCCCAGCTCCCTGCCGACCTCGAGGGCGCCGGCCAGCGCGTGGGCGCTCTCGATGGCCGGGATGATGCCCTCGGTGCGCGACAGCAGGCGCAGCGCCTGCATGGCGGCGTCGTCGGTGACCGCGCGGTACTCGCCGCGGCCGCTGTCCTTGAGGTAGGCGTGCTCGGGCCCGATGCCCGGGTAGTCCAGGCCGGCCGAGATCGAGTACGGCTCGGTGATCTGCCCCTCGTCGTCCTGGAGGACGTAGGACCGGGAGCCGTGCAGGATGCCGGGCTCGCCCGCGGTGAGGGTGGCCGCGTGCTCACCGCTCTCGATGCCGTGTCCGGCGGGCTCGCAGCCGATGAGCCGTACGTCCGTGTCGGGGATGAAGGCGTGGAACAGGCCGATGGCGTTGGAGCCACCGCCGACGCAGGCGATGGCGGCGTCGGGCAGGCGTCCGGCGCGTTCCAGGAGCTGGCGGCGGGCCTCGACCCCGATGACGCGGTGGAAGTCGCGCACCATCGCCGGGAAGGGGTGCGGTCCCGCGACCGTGCCGAAGAGGTAGTGGGTGTGGTCGACGTTGGCGACCCAGTCCCGGAACGCCTCGTTGATGGCGTCCTTCAGGGTGCGGCTGCCGGACTTCACGGCGATGACCTCGGCGCCGAGCATGCGCATCCGGGCCACGTTGAGGGCCTGGCGCTGCGTGTCGATCTCACCCATGTAGATCGTGCAGTCGAGACCGAAGAGGGCACAGGCGGTGGCGGTGGCCACGCCGTGCTGGCCGGCGCCGGTCTCGGCGATGACGCGGGTCTTGCCCATGCGCCTGGTCAGGAGGGCCTGGCCGAGCACGTTGTTGATCTTGTGCGAGCCGGTGTGGTTCAGGTCCTCGCGCTTGAGGAAGATCCTCGCTCCGCCGGCGTGCTCGGCGAACCGGGGGACCTCGGTGAGCGCGCTGGGCCGGCCGGTGTAGTGGACCAGGAGGTCGTCGAGCTCCCGGGCGAATTCGGGGTCGGACTTGGCCTTGTCGTACTCGACGGCGACCTGGTCGACGGCGGCGACGAGGGCCTCGGGGATGAACTTGCCGCCGAAGGCGCCGAAGTAGCCTTCGGCGCTGGGGACTTGACCCTCCGGGTCGGGGATGAAGAAGGTGCTGGGCATGCGGAAACCTCACGGTGAGTGCGTGGAAGAACACTGAGCGCCGTGGGGGGCGGGGGTGATCTATCGACTGCGGGCCGTATGTGACTGGTCGCGCAGTTCCCGCGCCCCTTTCGGGGCGGAGGCTGTCGGCCGGTTACGCGCCGTGTGGGGCTGGTCGCGCCCACGCGGCGGAGCCGCACATCGGTAGAGCCCCGCGCCCCTGGGGGGCGCGCTGCCATCGCCGCCCGTTGACCTGGCCCGGCTCGTCACCGATGACGTAGCGGACCCTGCGGCCGTGCACCCTGCGGGCGGGGGCACGGCAGCCGCGGGGCCGGCAGCCTCGTGCGAGTCGGGTGAGCTTCATCGCGGCCCAGCCTACCGGTGGATCAGCCGCGGCCGTGGCGGAGGGCCGGGTGCTCGCCCGCTGCCACCAGGTCGGAGACGGCCGTCTTCGGGTCCTTGCCGGTGACCAGGGACTCACCGACCAGGACCGCGTCGGCCCCGGCGTTGGCGTAGGCGATGAGGTCGTGCGGGCCGCGGACGCCGGACTCGGCGACCTTGACCAGGTGGGCGGGGATCTCGGGGGCCACCCGCTCGAAGGTTCCGCGGTCGACCTCGAGGGTCTTGAGGTTGCGCGCGTTGACCCCGATGACCTTGGCGCCCGCGTCGACCGCGCGCTCGACCTCGTCCTCGTCGTGGACCTCGACGAGCGGGGTGAGCCCGATCGACTCGGCACGCTCGATCAGCGACTCCAGGGCCGGCTGGTCGAGGGCGGCGACGATCAGCAGCGCGAGGTCGGCGCCGTAGGCGCGGGCCTCCCAGAGCTGGTACGAGGTGACGATGAAGTCCTTGCGCAGCACGGGGATGTCCACGCGCGCACGGACGGCCTCGAGGTCCTCGAGCGAACCGCCGAAGCGGCGCTGTTCGGTGAGGACGGAGATGACGGCGGCGCCGCCCGCCTCGTAGTCCGCGGCGAGTCCCGCCGGGTCGGCGATCGCGGCCAGCGCGCCCTTGGACGGGCTGGAGCGCTTGACCTCGCAGATCACCTTCACGCCGTCGCCGCGCAGGGCGGCCACGCCGTCCTTGGCCGCGGGGGCCTTCGCCGCACGTTCCTTGAGCTCGTCGAGGCTGACGCGCGCCTGCCGCTCCGCGAGGTCGGCACGGACTCCGTCGATGATCTCGTCGAGCACACTCACGCGAGCGGCCCCCTTCCTGACGGTCGGTCTTCGATGGTCACTGCGATGGTATCCGCAGCGGGGCGTATGCCTCGCATCCGGTTGACGCCGGTCCCACTACCTGGACGTTCACGGTTGATCAAGGATGCAACCAGCCGCCGAACGGCAGGTTCCGGACAACCGTGAAAGTCAGCAGCAGCGCTCCCATGGACCACAGGAGCACCGGTGGCGGATCGATCCGCGGCGGCGGCCCGCCGCGCGCCGCGCGGATCACCCAGACGGTCCACAGCACGGCACAGCCCGCGTATCCGACGACGGCGGGCGCGTTGGCCTGGAGCGCGGCGAGGAGGTCGCCGTGGACGACCGCGTGCGCGCTGCGCAGCCCGCCGCAGCCGGGGCAGTACAGGCCGGTGAGGTGGAGCAGCGGACAGACGGGGTAGTGACCGGGCTCGTTGGGGTCCACGGTCCCGACGTAGGCGAAGGCTCCGGCGACGGCCGCGAGCACGGCGGCGGGGACGGCCAGCCGGGCCGCCCTGCCGCGGGGCGCGCGGGGACTGGGGGCGTTCACGCTGTGCATTGTGCCCCGAACGCGGGTCAGGGGCGGTTCCGGCTCCGCCGTGCGGGCCGCCGCCCCTGTCCTGAGTGCGGTGTGCGGTGGTGCCGCTCAGCCCTCTGCGCCGGCCGGCGCGCGGTCGCCGGTGACCTGGTGGACGGGGTGGTTGCTCTTCGGCTGGCCCATGCCCATCGAGCGCATGACGGCGCCGACGACGCCGCCGAGGAGAACCACGCCCATGCTCGCCCAGAAGCCCACGGGCTGGTCCATCACCATGAAGGCGCCACCGGCGCAGAAACCGATGAAGGCGATGATGACACCGGTCCAGGCGGCCGGGGTGTGACCGTGGCTGCTGCCCGCCATTGCTTGCTCCTCGTTGCTGTGTGCGTGTCTGAGCAGGACGCTCCCCGTCATTGTCCCGCACACATGCGGCCGCCGTGCCCCGGGGTGGGCCGGGGGTGCTGCGCGGCCGCTCCGGCTGCGCCTGCCCGCGGTCGGGCGCTACGCGCCCGTGGGGTCCTCGCCCCTGTCCAGTGCCTTCCAGAGGTCCTCCGGACGGTCCGGGTCGACCGTGGCGGCCTGCTTCCGGCGCGGTCGTGCCTCCGCCCCGCCCCGCTCGTAGCGGCCGGACATCGCGGGCCACTGCCTCCCGTACCGCAGCGCCAGCAGCCCCGCCACCAGCAGCAGCACACCGCCCGCGACGGCGACGTACGGCCACGCCGTGTGGCTGAGGGCGTCGACCGTCGCCGCTGTGTCGCCGGACGCCTGGGCCGCCTGTTCGTTCAGCGCCGCGCGGTCCGACGCCCCGAGCAGCGCCGCCGTGATCGTGCCCGCGCCGGAGAGCGCGAGCAGCGCGGCGACGGCGAAGCGGCCGGCCCGGCGCACGGCGAAGACGGCGACGAGCGCGGCCAGGCCCACGACGGCCAGGGCGGCGGGGACACCGGTGACGTCGCTGCCCTTGGCGGTCAGGGGGAACGCGCCGCCGGCGACCGTCGTGGTGCCCTCCGACCACTGCTGCCGGGTGGCGAGGAGGACCACGGCGGCGCCGAGGGCGCCGGAGAGCAGGGCGGCGGCGAGGCTGAGGCGGCCGGTCCTGGCGGTGGCGGCGGCCCCGGAACGGGGGGTGGGTACAGCAGTCACGACATCCACTATCGCCTGAACCCCGGGCGAACCGTCACCCGGGGGTTCGTCTCACGCCTTTCCCAGCCGGTTCGCGGTGTGAACGGCGCGCAGCACGGCCGCCGCCTTGTTGCGGCACTCGGTGTCCTCGGCGACCGGGTCGGAGTCCGCGACGATCCCGGCTCCCGCCTGCACATAGGCGGTTCCGTCCCGCAGCAGGGCGGTGCGGATGGCGATGGCCGTGTCGGAGTCGCCGGCGAAGTCGAGATATCCGACACAGCCGCCGTACAGGCCGCGCCGGGACGGTTCGAGTTCGTCGATGATCTGCATCGCGCGGGGCTTGGGCGCACCGGAGAGCGTGCCGGCGGGGAAGCAGGCGGTGAGCACGTCGAAGGCGGTGCGGTCGCCGGTGACGCGGCCGGTGACCGTGGACACGATGTGCATGACGTGCGAGTACCGCTCGATGGACATGAAGTCGACGACCTCGACGGAGCCGGGTTCGCAGACGCGTCCGAGGTCGTTGCGGCCCAGGTCGACGAGCATGAGGTGCTCGGCGCGCTCCTTGGGGTCGGCGAGGAGTTCATCGGCGAGGGCCTGGTCCTCCTGCGGGGTGGCGCCGCGGTGCCGGGTGCCGGCGATGGGGTGCACCATGGCCCGCCCGTCCTCGACCTTGACCAGGGCCTCGGGGGAGGATCCGGCCACGTCGAAGCCGTCGAAGCGGAACAGGTACATGTACGGCGAGGGGTTGGTGGCCCGCAGCACCCGGTAGACGTCGAGGGCGCTCGCGGTGCACTCCGTCTCGAACCGCTGCGAGGGCACGACCTGGAAGGCCTCGCCCGCGCGGATGCGTTCCTTGACGTCCTCCACGGCCTCCTGGAAGTCGGGGCCGCCCCATCGCGCGGCGTACGCGGGGAGTTCGGAGGGCGGCAGCACGGCGGGCGGCTGGGCCACCGCGCGGGTGAGGTCGGCCTCCATGGCGTCGAGCCGGGCCACGGCGTCGGCGTACGCCTCGTCGACGCCGGTCTCCAGGTCGTTGTGGTTGATCGCGTTGGCGATCAGCCAGACCGAGCCCTCCCAGTGGTCCATGACGGCCAGGTCGCTGGTGAGCAGCATGGTCAGTTCGGGCAGCTTCAGGTCGTCCCGCTCGCCGGGGCCGATCTTCTCCAGGCGGCGCACGATGTCGTAGCCGAGGTAGCCGACCATGCCGCCGGTGAAGGGCGGCAGACCCAGGTCGTGGGCGAGGTCGCGGGGGGTGTGCAGGGCCTGCAGGGTGGACCGCAGCGCGGCCAGCGGGTCGCCGTCCACGGGGACGCCGACGGGCGGGGTGCCCTCCCAGTGCGCCCGCCCGTCGCGTTCGGTGAGGGTGGCGGCGCTGCGGACGCCGACGAAGGAGTAGCGGGACCAGGACCTGCCTCCCCCAGTGCTGAACGCCTGGGAGGTACCCCCATCGGCCGACTCCAGCAGGAAGGTGCCGGGCCGTTCACCGGCGAGTTTGCGGTAGAGCGCGACGGGGGTGTCGCCGTCGGCGAGGAGCTTGCGGGTGACCGGGATGACGCGGCGGTCGGTGGCGAGCTTGCGGAACGTCTCGAGGTCCATGGCGGCAGACCCTACTGATCCGCGGCGGGGGCGTTCGCCACCAGCACGTCGGCGTCGAAGCAGGTGCGGGCGCCGGTGTGGCAGGCGGCGCCGACCTGGTCGACCTTGACCAGCACGGTGTCGGCGTCGCAGTCCAGGGCGACCGACTTGACCCACTGGACGTGCCCGGAGGTGTCGCCCTTGACCCAGTACTCCTGGCGGCTGCGGGACCAGTAGGTGCAGCGGCCGGTGGTCAGCGTGCGATGCAGCGCCTCGTCATCCATCCAGCCCAGCATCAGCACCTCTCCGGTGTCGTACTGCTGGGCGATGGCGGGCAGGAGGCCGTCGGGGCTGCGCTTGAGCCGCGCGGCGATCTCCGGGTCGAGGCGGCTGGGCCGGGACTTGCTGGTCATGGGGACCATTGTGCCGCGCCCGGCCGCGCGGGCCGGGGCACCGTCCACTGGGCGGACCCGGCGCGCGGTCGTAGGCTGGCCTGCATGTCGACCCATGCCAAGCGTGAACGACTTCTCCTGGCCGATCTGCTGGAGACCACGGGCCCGGAGGCCCCCACCCTGTGCGAGGGCTGGACCACCCGGGATCTGGCCGCCCACGTGGTGGTGCGCGAGCGCCGTCCCGACGCGGCGGGCGGAATGCTGGTCAAGCAGCTCGCACCGCGCCTGGAGCGGGTGATGGCGGAGTTCACCGCCAAGCCGTACGAGGAACTGATCCAGCTGATCCGGACCGGTCCGCCGCGCTTCTCGCCCTTCTCGCTGAAGCAGGTCGACGAGCTGTCGAACATCGTGGAGTTCTACGTCCACACCGAGGACGTCCGCCGGGCCCAGCCCGAGTGGACACCGCGCGAGCTGGATCCGGTGTTCCAGGACGCCCTGTGGTCGCGTCTCGAACGCTCCGCGCGCCTGATGGGCCGCGGTGTCCCGACGGGACTGGTGCTGCGCCGTCCGGACGGCCAGACGGTGGTGGCCCACCGCGGTGCCCCGGTGGTCACGGTGACCGGGGAGCCGTCCGAGCTGGTGCTCTTCGCCTACGGTCGGCAGAGCGCGGCCAAGGTCGAGCTGGACGGCGACGAGAACGCGATCGCGAAGCTGCGGGAGACCAAACAGCTCGGCATCTGATCCGCACCCGAAAGGCGCAGCTCGTGATCAAAGTGGCCATGACCAGCGTGTACGTGGACGACGTGGCGAAGGCGCACGCCTTCTACACCGATGTCCTCGGCTTCGAGACCCGTACCCACATGGATATGGGCGACGGCATGCTGTTCGTCACCGTGGGGGCGCGCGAGGGCGCCCAGCGGGATCTCGAACTGCTGCTGGAGCCGGGGCAGGGGTCCATCGCCGAGCCGTACCGCCGGGCGGTGCGGGAGGCGGGGCTGCCCGCGATCGTGTTCTCCGTGGACGATCTCCGCGCGGAGTACGAGCGGCTGCGCGGGGAGGGGGTCCACTTCGTGCAGGACCCGCGGGAGCAGGGTCCGGTGCTCTCCGCGGTCCTGGACGACACGGTCGGCAACCTCGTCCAGCTGGCCCAGCCGGTCGGCTGACCTCACCGCACCGGGTGGCCGGCCTCCCGCAGCGTCGCCTTGACCTGGCCGATGCGCAGGTCGCCGAAGTGGAAGACGGAGGCGGCCAGCACGGCGTCGGCGCCCGCCGCGACCGCGGGCGGGAAGTCGGCGAGCTTTCCGGCCCCGCCGGAGGCGATCACCGGCACGGTGACGTGCTTGCGGACGGCGGCGAGCATCTCCAGGTCGTAGCCGTCCTTGGTGCCGTCGGCGTCCATGGAGTTCAGCAGGATCTCGCCCGCGCCCAGTTCGGCGGCGCGGTGCGCCCACTCGACGGCGTCGATGCCGGTGCCACGGCGGCCGCCGTGCGTGGTGACCTCGAAGGAGCCGGAGTCGGTGCGCCGGGCGTCGACCGAGAGCACCAGGACCTGCCGGCCGAAGCGTTCCGCGATCTCGCGGATGAGGTCGGGCCGGGCGATGGCCGCCGTGTTGACGCCCACCTTGTCGGCGCCCGCGCGGAGCAGCTTGTCCACGTCCTCGGTGGTGCGGACGCCACCGCCGACGGTGAGCGGGATGAACACCTGCTCGGCGGTGCGGCGCACCACGTCGTAGGTCGTCTCGCGGTTGCCGGACGAGGCGGTGATGTCCAGGAACGTCAGCTCGTCGGCGCCCTCGGCGTCGTACACCTTGGCCATCTCGACGGGGTCGCCCGCGTCGCGCAGGTTCTGGAAGTTGACGCCCTTGACGACCCGGCCGTTGTCCACGTCCAGGCAGGGGATGACTCGGACCGCCAGGGTCATGAATCCACGGCTCCTCTGAATGCTTCGAGTTCCACTGAGACCAGTACGCGCGAGTCGACGAAGCCCTCGACCACCAGGAGGGTGGTGACCGGGCGCACCGGGTCGAAGAGCTCCTTGTGCGCGCGCCCGGCCGCGTCGACGTCCCGCGCGTGGGCGAGATGGATGCGGGTGCGGATCACGGACTCGATGCCGAGCCCGAACTCGCCGATCGCCTCCAACGCGAGGGTGAAGGCCACCTTGGCCTGCTCGTAGGGGTCGCCCTCCCCATGGAGCACGTCGCCCCGGAAGGCGGTCGTGCCCGCCACCAGGACGCGGTCGCCCGCCGCCACGGCGCGCGCGGAGCCGAGGGTCTCCTCCCAGGGATTCCCGCTCTGCACGCGCCGTACGGCGTCGGACGTCATCGGCCTGTGTCCTTCGTCAAGACGTGGCCTCCAGGGCCTCTTCCAGCGTGAACGCCTTGGCGTAGAGGGCCTTGCCCACGATGGCGCCCTCGACGCCGAGCGGGACGAGCCCGGCGATGGCGCGCAGGTCGTCGAGGGAGGAGACCCCGCCGGAGGCGACGACCGGGCGGTCGGTGGCGGCGCAGACGTTCTTCAGCAGCTCCAGGTTGGGGCCCTGGAGGGTGCCGTCCTTGGCGATGTCGGTGACGACGTAGCGGGCGCAGCCCTCCTTGTTGAGGCGTTCCAGCGTCTCGTAGAGGTCGCCGCCGTCGCGGGTCCAGCCGCGGCCGCGCAGCGTGGTGCCGCGGACGTCGAGCCCGACGGCGATCTTCTCGCCGTGCTCGGCGATGACCCGGGCGACCCACTCGGGGGTCTCCAGAGCGGCGGTGCCGAGGTTGACGCGGGTGCAGCCGGTGGCGAGGGCGGCGGCGAGGGTGTCGTCGTCGCGGATGCCGCCGGACAGCTCGACCTTGATGTCCATGGCCCCGGTGACCTCGGCGATCAGGGCACGGTTGTCGCCGGTGCCGAACGCGGCGTCCAGGTCGACCAGGTGCAGCCATTCGGCGCCCGAGCGCTGCCAGGCGAGGGCGGCCTCCAGCGGGGAGCCGTACGACGTTTCCGTCCCGGACTCGCCGTGCACGAGGCGGACGGCCTGGCCGTCGCGGACGTCGACGGCGGGGAGGAGTTCGAGCTTGGCCATGTCTCTACAGGGTTCCGATCCAGTTGGTGAGGAGCTGGGCACCGGCGTCGCCGGACTTCTCGGGGTGGAACTGGGTGGCCCACAGGGCGCCGTTCTCGACCGCGGCCACGAAGGGCTTGCCGTGGGTGGACCAGGTGACCAGGGGGGCGCGCATCGCCGGGTTCGTGGTCTCGAGTGTCCAGTCGTGGACGGCGTAGGAGTGCACGAAGTAGAAGCGGGCGTCCGCGTCGAGGCCGGCGAAGAGCTCGGAGCCGTCCGGGACGTCCACGGTGTTCCAGCCCATGTGGGGGACGATCTCGGCCTGGAGGGGTTCGACCGAGCCGGGCCACTCGTCGAGGCCTTCGGTCTCCACGCCGTGCTCGATGCCCCGCGCGAAGAGGATCTGCATGCCGACGCAGATGCCCATCACGGGGCGGCCGCCGGACAGCCGGCGGTCGACGATCCAGTCGCCGCGCGCCTCCTTCAGCCCTTTCATGCAGGCGGCGAAGGCGCCGACGCCGGGCACCAGCAGCCCGTCGGCGTTCATCGCCCGGTCGAAGTCCCGGGTGATCTCCACGTCGGCGCCCGCGCGGGCGAGGGCGCGCTCGGCGGAGCGGACGTTGCCGAAGCCGTAGTCGAAGACCACGACCTTCCTGGTGGTGCTCAAGGCCTCACACCTCCAGCCGGAGAAGTCCCGTGACGAGACACATCGCGGCGCCGATGGAGAGCAGCACGATGAGGCTCGTGGGCATCTTCTGCTTGACGAACGAGATGATCCCGCCGACGAAGAACAGGCCGACGACGATCAGGACGGTGGACAGACCGTTCATGGCTTACAGCGCGCCCTTCGTGGAGGGCAGGATGCCGGCCGCGCGGGGGTCGCGCTCGGACGCGTAACGCAGGGCGCGGGCGAGCGCCTTGAACTGGCATTCCACGATGTGGTGCGCGTTGCGCCCGTAGGGCACGTGCACGTGCAGCGCGATCTGGGCCTGGGCGACGAAGGACTCCAGGATGTGCCGGGTCATCGTCACGTCGTACGCGCCGATCATGGGCGCCATGTTCTCGGGCTCGGTGTGCACGAGGTACGGGCGGCCGGAGAGGTCGACGGTGACCTGGGCGAGGGACTCGTCCAGCGGGACCGTGCAGTTGCCGAAGCGGTAGATGCCCACCTTGTCGCCGAGCGCCTGCTTGAAGGCGGCACCGAGCGCGAGGGCGGTGTCCTCGATGGTGTGGTGGGAGTCGATGTGCAGGTCGCCCTCGGTCTTCACGGTGAGGTCGAACAGACCGTGCCGGCCGAGCTGGTCGAGCATGTGGTCGTAGAAGCCGACCCCGGTGGAGATCTCGGTCTTCCCGGTGCCGTCGAGGTCGATCTCGACGAGGACGGTCGTTTCCTTGGTGGTGCGCTCCACGCGCCCTACGCGGGTCATGAACTTTGCTCCTTCGGGGGTGTGGGGGTGCCCCCCACAAGGCACTGCAACTCACCTACCGCGTCGAGGAACGCGTCGTTTTCGGCCGGGGTGCCCGCGGTGACCCGCAGCCATCCCGGTACGCCGTTGTCCCGGACCAGGACGCCCCGGTCGAGGATCCTGCGCCAGACGGCGTGGGAGTCCTCGAACCTGCCGAACTGGACGAAGTTCGCGTCGGACTCGGTGACGTCGTAGCCGAGCGCGCGCAGTTCGGCGACCAGCCGGTCGCGCTCGGCCTTCAGCTGCTCGACGTACTTCAGCAGCGTGTCGGTGTGTTCGAGGGCCGCCAGCGCGGTGGCCTGGGTGACGGCCGACAGGTGGTAGGGCAGCCGGACCAGCTGGACGGCGTCGACGACGGCCGGGTGAGCGGCCAGGTAGCCGAGGCGCAGGCCGGCCGCGCCGAACGCCTTCGACATGGTGCGGGAGATCACCAGGTTGGGGCGGCCGTCGAGCAGCGGGAGGAGCGAGTCGCCGTGGCTGAACTCGATGTACGCCTCGTCGACGACCACCATCGACGGCTTGGCGGACTGGGCTGCGTCGTGGAGCGCGAGGACGGTCTCCGCGGGCACCGCGTTGCCGGTGGGGTTGTTGGGGGTGGTGACGAAGACGACGTCGGGCCGGTGCTCGGCGATCGCCTTCCGCGCGGCGGCGAGGTCGATGGTGAAGTCCTCGTTGCGCGGCCCGGAGATCCAGTCGGTGCCGGTGCCGCGCGCGATCAGGCCGTGCATCGAGTACGAGGGTTCGAAGCCGATGGCGCTGCGGCCCGGTCCGCCGAAGGTCTGCAGCAGCTGCTGGATGACCTCGTTGGAGCCGTTGGCGGCCCACACGTTCTCGAGGCCGACCGGGTGTCCGGCGGTCTTCGTCAGGTACTCGGCCAGCCTGGTGCGCAGTTCGACCGCGTCCCGGTCGGGGTAGCGGTTGAGGTGCCGGGCGGCCTCGCGGACCCGCTCGGTGATCCGCTCGACCAGCGGCTCGGGCAGCGGGTAGGGGTTCTCGTTGGTGTTCAGCCGAACGGGGACGTCCAGTTGGGGCGCGCCGTAGGGGGACTTGCCGCGCAGCTCGTCCCGTACGGGGAGATCGTCGATTCCGAAGCTCACTTGTTCTCAGGCACCTTCCACCCACGCGACATGTGTTCGTCTCCGACGAACCTCGCCTTGATCGCCGCGCCGTGCGCGGGCAGGTCCTCCGCCTCCGCCAGCGTGACCACGTGGTGCGCGACCTCGGCCAGCGCGTCCTCCGTGTAGTCGACGATGTGGATGCCGCGCAGGAAGGACTGGACGGACAGGCCCGAGGAGTGGCAGGCGCAGCCGCCGGTGGGCAGCACGTGGTTGGAGCCGGCCGCGTAGTCGCCGAGGGAGACCGGGGACCAGGGGCCGACGAAGATCGCTCCGGCGTTGCGCACCCGGTCGGCGAGCGCGGCGGCGTCGGCGGTCTGGATCTCCAGGTGCTCGGCGCCGTAGGCGTCGACGACGCGCAGGCCCTCGTCGAGGCCGTCGACCAGGACGATGGCGGACTGGCGGCCGGACAGGGCCGGGACGATCCGGTCGTCGATGTGCCGGGTGGCCTTGACCTGGGGCTCCAGTTCCTTCTCCACCGCGTCCGCGAGGTCGGCGGAGTCGGTGACCAGGACGGCGGCGGCCAGCGGGTCGTGCTCGGCCTGGCTGATCAGGTCGGCGGCCACGTGCACCGGGTCGGCGGTGGAGTCCGCGAGGATGGCGATCTCGGTGGGGCCGGCCTCGGCGTCGATGCCGATGCGGCCGGTGAAGTAGCGCTTGGCGGCGGCCACCCAGATGTTGCCGGGGCCGGTGACCATGTTCGCCGGCGGGCAGGACTCGGTGCCGTAGGCGAACATCGCGACGGCGGTGGCGCCGCCGGCCGCGTAGACCTCGTCCACGCCGAGCAGGGCGCACGCGGCGAGGATCGTCGGGTGCGGCAGCCCGCCGAAGTCGGCCTGGGCGGGTGAGGCGAGCGCCACGGACGGGACACCGGCCTCCTGGGCGGGCACGGCGTTCATGATCACCGAGGACGGGTACACGGAGCGGCCGCCCGGCGCGTACAGACCGACGCGGTCGACCGGGACCCACTTCTCGGTGACCGTGCCGCCGGGCACGACCTGGGTGGTGTGGGTGGTGCGGCGCTGCTCACGGTGGACGAGCCGGGCCCGGCGGATGGACTCCTCCAGTGCGGCGCGCACGGCCGGGTCCAGTTCCTCCAGGGCGCGCGTGAGGGCGGGGGCCGGGACCCGCACCTGGTCGAGCTCCACGCCGTCGAACCTCTTGGCGAAGTCGATCAGCGCCGCGTCGCCCCGATGATGCACGTCCTCGCAGATGGGCCGCACCTTCTCCAGGGCGGCCGCGACGTCGAAGTCGGCTCGGGGCAGCAGGTCACGCAGGGCGGGGCCCTCGGGGAGGGCGTCGCCGCGCAGATCGATACGAGAGATCACATGGCCAATTCTCTCAGACCCGCACAGTGGGCCGTCCTTCCGTTCCAATGGCTGATACGAGCCCGCCGTGGTAACGGTCCGCGCATATTTTCGAGATCTCCTTCACTTTCCGTGTTCAACGGGTCACCGCATCGGGCATCACCGGTTGTACGAAGGAACGAACCGGCGAGTATGTGAGGAGGAGGGGAGATCCGTGACCGAGCGGGTGGGACCGGGCGGCGGAGAGCCACCCGAGGACCTGACCGCCACGGAGGCCGGCATGTGGCAGGCCTTCCGCAACGGCAGCGTCTACGACCTGAGCAGCGGCGACACCGTCGTCGACGATCCGCACGGAGGGCATCCGTGGGGACCGGAGCGGACGGTCCGGGCGCGCGTGGTGTGCTGGCTGCTGCTGGACGGGCCGCCCGCGCTGGCCGGCCGGGTCTCGTCGCTGAAGCTGGTCGGGGTGCGGATCAGCGGCCCGCTGGACCTCGCGGGCGGCACCGTGGTGCCGTACGTGGAGCTGCGCGGCTGCCGTTTCGAGCGGGACGTGCTGCTGCCGGAGGCCCGCTTCACGACCGTGCGGATGGTGGACTGCTCGATACCGCGCCTGGAGGCGGCCCGGCTGCACACCGAGGGGGATCTGCATCTGCCGCGCTGCCGGTTCCTGGGCGGCATACGGCTCACGGACGCCAGGATCGGCACGGATCTGCTGCTCAACCAGGCGATCGTGCACCGGGACCGCAGCGGCCGCTCGATCGCCGCGGACGGGATGAACGTCGGCCAGGACCTCCAGGCGGAGATGCTGGAGTCGCACGGCGAGCTGAGCCTGCGCAGCGCGACGATAGGCGTCTCGCTGAGCCTGCGCGGGGCGCGGCTGGGCGACCCGCACTCCCGGCTCGCGCTGAACGCGCCGCAGCTGACCGTCGAGCGCTCGCTGTATCTGACGCCGGCGGGGGTGGGCGCCCAGGCGCGGAGCGGGATGACCCCGGCGCGCGGGACGCGGATCCAGCGGTTCGAGTGCGAGGGCGGGGTGCGGCTGGACGACGGGCGGTTCGGGGACGCGGTCGACTTCGAGGGCGCGCGGTTCACCTTCACCGACGAGCAGGAACTGTCGCTGCGCCGGGTGCAGACTCCTGAGCTGCGCTTCCTCGGGGAGCGGCCGGCACGCGGCCGGGTGGTGCTGTCGGGGGCGAAGGTGGTGAACCTGATGGACCGCGCGGACAGCTGGCCGGGCCCCGGCCGGCTGCACATGGGCGGTTTCACCTACGAGAACCTGGTGCCGCGCGGCCCGTTCCCGCTGGCGTTGCGGCTGCGCTGGGTGGACGCGGCGAGCGCCGAGTACAACCCGGAGCCGTACGAGCGGCTGGCCGCGGTGCTGCGGGAGGGCGGGGAGGACGAGGATGCCCGGGAGGTGCTGCTCGCCAAGCAGCGCCGCCGCCGCGAGAGCCTGCCGTTCGCGGCCAAGCTGTGGGGCTACGCGCAGGACTGGACGGTGGCCTACGGCTACCGGCCGGGCCGGGCCGCGGTGTGGATGGCGGTGCTGTGGGCGGCCGGCTCGCTGGCCTTCGCCCGCGCGGACCACCCGCCCCTGAAGAGCGGTGAGCACCCGGCCTGGAACCCGGCGCTGTTCGCGCTGGACCTGCTGCTGCCGGTGATCGACCTGGGCCAGGTCGGCTTCTGGCAGCTGCGCGGCGGCTGGCAATGGCTGTCGGCGGCGTTCATCCTGCTGGGCTGGATCCTGGCGACGACGGTCGCGGCCGGCGCGACCCGCACGCTGCGGCGCACGTAATACCTCCGTGTGTGACCCGTGGGGCCGGAGAGGTCCGGGAGGTCGGCGCAACGTGAGGGGCTGTCTGCTTTTTACCGGGCCTTGACCGAACCCCGTACAACCTTCCACGAGTTGCGTGCGCCCTCTGGCGCCGCTGTGACCTGCGGTCTTTCAATGGTCGACACCATGGCTCTGCTGCACGCGTTCACCCGTACGTCCCGGGTGCGAGGTAAGTCGACGGGCGCCGCGTCCCCCGTCCCCGCGGTGTTGCCCGGCGACGACGAGGTGCTCCTCGACGCGCCCGACGACGCGCTGGGCCCGGCCCTGGTCGGGGCCGCGGCCGGGGACCACGCGCCCGCCGCGGAACTGCTCGCCGCCACCCGGCGCACGGCAGCCTGGGAGCACCGGGACCGGTATGTGCGGCGGCTGGCCACGTTCGCGCGCTCGCGTCCGGAGTGGCTGGACACCTGGCGTGCCCTCGCCCCGCGCGACCCGGACGGACTGCTGATGGACGCCCAGCGGGCCGTGGACCGCGCCTGGGACTCACCGGCGCGGGCCGAGCTGCTGCGCGAGGTGAGCCCGCTGATCACGGCCGCCGCCCGGGCGGACGGCAGGGACCCGGTGCCATGGCGGCTCGCCCTGGACCACGCCCGGGGCGCGCGGGCCGGCCACACCTACTTCGAGGAGCTGTGGGAGGCGGCGGTCCGGCGCGCCCCGCACCACCACGGCTGTCATGTGGCAGCCCTGCGCTATCTGGCGTCCTCGTGGCACGGTTCGCACCGGGAGTGCTTCGACTTCGCGGACCGTGCCGCGCAGGACGCGCCGGAGGGCTCGCTCACGCAGGCGCTGCCGCTGCGGGCGGCGTACGGCTATCTGACGGACGGCTGCGGTCCCGAGGTGCCGCGGGAACGGCTCGACGCGGCGGCCGACCGCGCCGCCGCCCTGTCCGCCCGGCTGCCCGCCGGACAGCCCTGGCCGGCCGAGCCGCGCAACCTGCTGACCTACGTCCTGGTGCGGCTGGAGCGCTGGCAGGACGCCCTCGAACAGCTGCGACTGACCGGGCCCTACGCCACGTCCTTCCCCTGGGAACGGGGCACGGACGACCCGCTCGGGCGGTTCCTGGAGATGCGTCGGAAGGTGCGCGACACCGTCGCGTCCGGCTTCTCCGCGGCCGGGTCCGGCGGCTCCGTCCCGGCCTTCGGCCGTCCGGGGAATGGGCAGGGAGGACGACTCGGCTCCGGCGACCATTAGGCTTTTGCGTCGTGACCACCGTCCGGCTCCCGCTCTTCCCCCTGAACACGGTGCTGTTCCCGGGGCTCGTGCTCCCGCTCAACGTCTTCGAGGAGCGCTACCGCGCCATGATGCGCGAGCTGCTGAAGACCCCCGAGGACGAGCCGCGCCGGTTCGCCGTCGTGGCGATTCGCGACGGCCACGAAGTGGCTCCGAGCGCGCCCGGGCTGCCCGACCCGACCGCCGTGCCCGACCGGGGCCCCGCGGCGGGCTTCGGCGCCGATCCGCTGCGCGCCTTCCACAAGGTGGGCTGTATCGCCGACGCGGCGACCGTCCGGGAGCGGGCCGACGGCACCTTCGAGGTACTGGCGACCGGGACGAACCGGGTGCGGCTGCTGTCGGTCGACGCCTCGGGGCCGTTTCTGACGGCCGAACTGGAGCCGGTGGAGGAGGAACCCGGCGAGGAGTCGGGGGCCCTGGCGGAGGGGGTGCTGCGGGCGTTCCGCCAGTACCAGAAGCGGCTGGCGGGGGCGCGGGAGCGCTCGCTGGCGACCGGCGCGGAGCTGCCGGACGAGCCCGGTGTGGTCTCCTACCTGGTCGCCGCCGCGATGATGCTGGACACGCCGACGCGGCAGCGCCTGCTCCAGGCGCCGGACACGGCGTCCCGGCTCCGGGACGAGCTGAAACTCCTTCGCACGGAGACGGCCATCATCCGTAATCTGCCGTCGTTGCCGGCGTCGGAGCTGACGCGCGGCCCGATGAGTCTCAACTGACGTACGACTGTCTGGGGTACCGGCCGGGATGGCGAAGAAGTCCAAGAAGCAGCAGTCCGGGGGAACCCCGGCGACGGTGGCGCTCACCGCGGCGGGGGTGCCGTTCACGGTGCACTCCTACGACCACGACCCCTCCCACCCGTCCTACGGCGAGGAGGCGGCCGAGGCGATGGGGGTCCCGCCCGACCGCGTGTTCAAGACGCTGGTGGCGGACGTCGACGGCACGCTGACGGTGGCGGTGGTGCCGGTGGCGGGCCAACTGGATCTGAAGGCCCTGGCGTCGGCGGCCGGCGGCAAGCGGGCGGCGATGGCAGATCCGGCGCTGGCGGAACGCACCACCGGGTATGTGCGCGGCGGGATCTCGCCGCTGGGCCAGCGCAAGAAGCTGCCGACGGTCGTGGACGCGTCGGCCACGCTGCACGAGACGATCTGCGTCTCGGCCGGCCGCCGGGGCCTGGAGGTCGAACTCTCCCCGGACGACCTGGCGAAGCTGACGGCGGCGACCCTGGCTCCGATCGGGCGCGTTCAGCCCCTCGACGCCGGTCCCTTCCTCGGCTAGTGAAAAGGGACATGTCGAAGCGAACCCGCAAACGCCGCTGGCGCATCAAGAAACGCCGGGCCAACCACGGCCACCGCCCCGCCTGACCCCTCCACACGCCGCGGGCAATCGTGCCGCAGGGCGGGCACGGGTGGGCGCGACGGCACCCCGCACTCGCCGGGCTGCGCGACCCACCCCCGCCCAGCGGCACCCCGGGCAGCCCGGAAACCTACGCCTCCACCCGCGGAGCGAACTGCTCCGGATCCCGCGGCCCGAACAACGCCGTCAACCCCAGATGCAACACCAGCCCCGCGAACGGCCACGCCAGCAGCGCCCCCTTCGCACCCAGCTCCAACGGCGCGTCGAAGGTCACCCCCTTGCCCACGCTCTTCGCCTGCGCGATCACGTCCTGTGCCGGCCCGAGCCACACCCCCAGCCGCCACGCCAGCACGGACCCCAGCAGTCCTCCCACCGCCAGCGCCACCACCAGCGGCACACCGCCGCGCCGCCGCACCAGGAACACGACCAGCGCACTCACCGCACCGAATGCCAGAGCGAGCAGCGTGAACGTCCCGTCCACCCCGATGCCCTGCTCGCCCTCGGAGTCCTCGAGATAGACGGCCCAGTTGTCGCCGACCACGTCACCCACCAGCGGAACGCGCGGTGCCAGCCACCACCACAGCACCCCGAGCAGCACCCCGCCGAGGGCCACCGCCACCGCGGTCACGGCGGCCTCCCGCAGTTCCTGCCTCATGCCGGGACCGTCCGGGTCGTGCCACCAGCCGTGCCGGGGACCCCCGGGACCGGGATACCCGGGATACCCAGGGTGCCCGGGGTACGCGGAGGCGCCGGCGTGCCGGGCCGAGTCGGCCGCGGGCCCGTCGGACGGCGGCTCCCACGCGTCCTGCGCGGAATGCTCGTGCGGGGGCGGTGGTGGTGTCAGTGGAGCGCTCACCCTGCCATCGTGCCAGGCCCGGCTGTGCGGCGCGTCACCGGACGGCTGCCCTGCGGTACGCCCACGTCGCCACGGCCAGCGAGATCACGCCGACCACCCCGCAGACGGCGAGGTCACCGAGGACGCGGGCCCAGTCGGGGTGCGGTCCGAAGGTCCGCGCGAAGGCCTCGACGCCGTACGTCGACGGCAGCAGGTCACGGGCGAGGCGCACCGCCTCCGGCATCCGCTCCGGCGGCAGCACGCCCAGCAGCAGTGCCGCGGACATGCCGAGCTGGCCGAGCAGGGTGGCCAGCTCCGGCCGGGGCGCGAGCAGACCGAGGGCCGCTCCGAGCCCGGCCAGTGCGGCGCCCGCGAGCGGGATCACCGCGATCAGGATCCACAGGTGCGCCAGCGGCAGCCCGAACAGCGCGCAGCCGAAGACGGCGGTCACCACGGTCCCCGGCACGGTGAAGGACGCGTACGCGCCCGCAGCGCCCAGCACCACGGCCGCCGGCGGCACGGGCAGGGTGGCGTAGTGGTCGAGCCCGCCGCTGGCCCTCAGCTGGCCGAAGTACTGCGCGAGAAGGTTCAGCGCGACGAACGCGACGACCAGCACCGCCGACCCGGCGACCACGGCCTGCGCCTCGCCACCGCCGTCCACGACCCCACGCATCAGGATCATGATGCCGATCGACTGGAACGTCGCCACGAACAGCAGCGGGATCCGCGCGACCCGGGCCCGGGAGAGCTGCGCCCGGTACACGGCGGCCAGCGACGGCCACAGCCGTGCCCGGGGGCCGAGCTCGGCCGCCTCCGGCGCGGCCTCCTCCACGGCCAGGGCACCTCCCGGCAGGACTTCGGCGCGTACGACACTCACGTCGTGCTGCTCCCCTTCGGTCGGAGGTTCGCCCGGATCCGCTCCGGCGGTCGCCCTGTTCCCTACGGATGACACGGCCCGTGTGCTCACGCCTTCACCAGTCCCTGCCGTACGGCGCCGCCCAGCGCCAGGTAGACGTCCTCCAGGCTGGGCGTGGCCAGCGTGAAGTCGTCCAGGGCGGCGAAGGCGGCCCCGCCGGTGACGGTGGCGACGACCGCGCGGGCCTCCTCGGGCGCCAGCCGCAGCGTCCAGCGACGGCCGGACTCGACGACCCGGTCGCGCAGCGCCGCGACCTCGGGCACGTGCAGGGGCGCGGCCTCGCGCCACACCAGGTCGACCCGGACCTCGCCGGCGACCTGCTCCTTGAGCCCGGACGGTGTGTCGCAGGCGATGACCCGTCCGCGGTCGAGGACCGCGACCCGGTCGAGGACGGTCTCGGCCTCGATGACGTTGTGGGTGACCAGCAGGACGGTCGAGCCGTGCTCGGCGCGGCGCCGGTCGACGGCGGACCACACCGCGCGCCGGGCCACCGGGTCCATGCCGGTGGTGGGCTCGTCGAGCACCAGCAGGGGGCGCTCCCCCACCAGCGCGGCGGCGAAGCAGGCGAGCCGGCGCTGGCCCCCGGAGAGCTTCCGCAGCGGGCGCCCGGCGAGCGGGGCGAGCCCCAGTTCTTCGAGGACGTCGTCCCGCTCGGCCCGCGCCCGGCGCGCGTCGAGCCCGCGCAGCCGGCCGGTGGTCTCGGCGGCGAGGGACACGGTCAGTTCGTCGAGGGCGCTGGACTCCTGGCCGAGATAGGCGAGGATGCGGGAGGCCCGCTCGGGGTGGCGCACGATGTCGTGGCCGAGGATGTCCACGCTGCCGCTGTCGGGCCGCATCAGGCCGGTCAGCTGGCGTACGAGAGTGGACTTGCCGGCGCCGTTCGGTCCGAGCAGTCCGAAGATCTCACCGCGCCGGATGTCGAGCGCCACGTCGTCGGTGGCCCTGACCTCGGGCGTCGCGGGCACCCCGCGCCGGCCGCGCACCGCCGGGTAGGTCTTGGTCAGCCCGCGCACCGCACACACGACATCACCACCCTGCCGGAAGCCCTGTGCCGCGCGCGTACTCACAAGGGACGAGCCTACGGGGTCGGCGGGCCGGTCCGGCTTCCGGGGCACCCCTGCCCCGCATTCACGCCATACCCCTCCGAACCCCCGCAGCCCACGCCACCGCCGGAACCCCCGGCACACAGGCCGACGCCACGGCCCACCCCTACAGCCCACCGCGCCGGACGGCAAACAGGCGGAGACCGGGGGGTCCACAGGGCGGAAGCCCTCTGACGGAGGCGCAGGGGCGGGACCCCCGAGGGCGCACCGCGTCGGGCGGCGGACAGGCGGAGACCCGGGGGTTCAGGGGGCGGGAGCCCTCTGGCGGGGGCGCAGGGGCGGGGCCCCCGAGGGCGCACCGCGGCCCGCCCCTACAGCCCACCACGTCGAATGGTGGGCGGGCGCAGGCCAGGGGTCCAGGGGGCGGGAGCCGCCTGGTGAGGGGCGTGGGGGCGGAGCCCGCGGAACCGGGCCGCCGGGGCGCGCCCTGGCCCCTCACTCCCCGGCGGGAGCCCGTTCCGTGCCGGTACGCAGGTCCAGTTCGCGCCAGAAGCCCGCCCGGATGGCGTACCGGTCGCGCTCGTCGATCTGGTCGTCCTTGTGGGCGAGCAGCCCGAAGCGGGCCGCGTAGCGCAGCAGCTCGCCGTCGACCCGGTGCGGGATGCGCGGGTACATCGCGGACAGTTTCTGGATGTGGCTCTGGTCACCGAGCCGCTCCACCCAGCGCCGGGCGAAGACCTGCCCCACCTCGAAGGGGTCCCCGCCGACGGTGGTGATGTCCTCCTCGCGGTCGGCCCACCGCTGCTCCGCCGTGGTCAGCTGGGCGAGCGTCGGCATGGACGCGGCGTCGGGCGGCTCGGCGACGGGCCGGTCCACCCAGCCCTTGTCGGACGACCAGCGCAGCGTCGCGGAGGAGGGCTGCTGGGGCTGGTGCGGGCCGGGGCTGCGCAGCGCCGCCAGGTCCTTCGGGGTGGGCACCCCCTTCGCGGTGGGCGCCCGCTCGGCGGTGCCATTGTGCGCGGCGGCGCCCGGGTGCTGCGGTTCCTGCGCCGTCCGCTCGGCCGCCGCGGCGAGCGCGGAGTCCGGCAGCGGTGCGGAGAGGATCGCGGCGATCTCGGGACGGGGCGCGGGCGCCGGTGCGCACACGCCGGTGAACTCCTTGGCCCGTACCGCCTGGGTGATCCACGCCCGGTCCAGCACCCGGCGTTCGTCGGCCTCGGCCACCAGGTCCTCGGACTGGTTGTAGTCGCCGTCGGCGGCCTGCACGGCCCACAGGTGGACGGCGACGCCGTGCTCCTTGGCCGCCATCATCCCGGGCAGCAGATCACCGTCCCCGGTGACCAGCACGATGTCGGAGCAGGCGCGGTTGCGGGCCAGCTCCGTCAGCTCGGCGTGCATCGCGGCGTCGACACCCTTCTGCGCCCAGCGGCCGTCGCTGCGGGTCAGCGCCCCCAGCCGGACGGTGACCCGGGGCATCACGCGCAGCCTGCGGTGCTCGGGCTGCGGGACGCGGTCGGGGGCGCCGTCGAACCAGTAGATGCGCAGCAGGGGCTGCCGCGTGTCGTTCTCGGCGCGGTCGCGCAGCCCCTGGATGAGGGCCGTGTGGTCCACGGTGATGCGGGACCGCGAAGGCTCTCCGGCGAGGAGACTGGCGGCGGCCCCCAGCAGATACCCGGCGTCCACCAGGACGATGCAGCGGTCCACGCGATCCACCCTCTTTCCGGGAGGTTTGCTTCGGGCTTGCTTCGAGTCTGCCCGACCACGCCGGGGTTAACGGCCCGAACTCGATCTTCGGCGTGGCGTTTCCACACTTCCTCCCCGACCCTTCAGCGGTCACACACGGTAATTGTCCGACATGCGTGGGTTATCGGGCTGTGTGAATCTGAATTCGGCCCTGGCCCCTAGTCCCCCACAGGAGGCATCACCATGGCCAAGAACAAGAACCGTGACCGTAAGCAGCCCCAGGCCGAGCGCACCCCGCGCACGTCGCAGCCGTCCACGATGGAGACGCCGGACGAGCAGCGCACCACGCAGGTCATGCCCGGCGAGGTGGGCCGAGGCAAGGGCCGGCAGAAGCGCTTCGGCCACAACTGACATCCGCGTGACGGGCCGTTGCGGCCCGGGTACGGCAACGAGGGGCGCACCCACCACAGGGTGCGCCCCTCGCGCGCGCGGGCCGGACGGGATCCGCTAGCCCGCGAGGCAGGACGGTCCGAGGAGGACCTTCAGATCGCCGAAGAGCGCCGGGTCCGGCTTGACGCGGTGCCGGTCGAGGCGCAGCACCGTCGTCTTCGTCGGCCCCTGGAGCTTGATCCGGACCTCGCTGTCGCCCTTGTGGTGCGTGAGGATCTCACCGAGCCGGCTGACCATCGGCGGCGTCACGCGCGTCGCCGGGATCGTGAGCACCACGGGTGCGTTGGTGCCCGCGTTGGACAGGTCGGGGACCATCAGCTCCATGGCGACCAGCCGCGGCACGTCCTCCCGCTTGTCGAGCCGCCCCTTGACGAAGACCACGGCGTCCTCGACCAGTTGTGTCGAGACGAGCTGGTACGTCGCCGGGAAGAACATGCACTCGATGGAGCCCGCGAGGTCCTCCACCGTGGCGATCGCCCAGGCGTTGCCCTGCTTGGTCATCTTGCGCTGCAGGCCCGAGATGATCCCGCCGATGGTGACCACCGCCCCGTCGCCGAAGTCACCGCCGGTGAGCTGCGAGATGCCCGCGTCGGCCTTGTCGGACAGCACGTGCTCCAGGCCGAACAGCGGGTGGTCGGAGACGTACAGGCCGAGCATCTCGCGCTCCTGCGCGAGGAGGTACGTCTTGTCCCACTCGTCGTCGGTGAAGGTGACGTCGAGACCGAAGCCCGGCTCGCTGGTCTCCTGCTCGCCCATGCCGCCGAAGAGGTCGAACTGGCCCTCGGCCTCCTTGCGCTTCACCGCGACCACGTTGTCGATCATCGGTTCGTACTGGGCGGTGAGGCCCTTGCGGGTGTGCCCCAGCTCGTCGAAGGCACCTGCCTTGATCAGCGACTCGGTGGTGCGTTTGTTGCAGACGACCGCGTCGACCTTGTCGAGGTAGTCGGGGAAGGAGGTGTACTTCCCCTTGGCCTTGCGGCACTTGATGATCGACTCGACCACGTTGGTGCCGACGTTGCGCACGGCCTCCAGGCCGAAGAGGATCACGTCGTCACCCTGGGCGGCGAAGTTGTGCACCGACTCGTTGACGTTCGGCGGGAGCACCTTGATGCCCATGCGGCGGCACTCGTTGAGGTAGATCGCCGACTTGTCCTTGTCGTCCTTCACCGAGGTGAGCAGCGCGGCCATGTACTCGGCGGGGTGGTTCGCCTTCAGATAGGCGGTCCAGTACGACACCAGTCCGTACGCGGCCGAGTGCGCCTTGTTGAAGGCGTATCCGGCGAAGGGCACCAGCACGTCCCACAGCGCCTGGATGGCCTCGTCGCTGTAGCCGTTCCTGCGGGCGCCGGCCTGGAAGATGGTGAAGTTCTTCGCCAGCTCCTCGGGCTTCTTCTTGCCCATCACGCGGCGGAGGATGTCGGCCTCGCCGAGCGAGTAGCCGGCGATGATCTGGGCGGCCTTCTGCACCTGCTCCTGGTACACGATGAGGCCGTAGGTGACGTCCAGGACCTCCTTGAGCGGCGCCTCCAGCTCGGGGTGGATCGGTGTGATCTCCTGCTGGCCGTTCTTGCGCAGGGCGTAGTTGGTGTGCGAGTTCATGCCCATCGGGCCCGGCCGGTACAGGGCCGACACGGCGGAGATGTCCTCGAAGTTGTCCGGCTTCATCAGCCGGAGCAGGGAGCGCATCGGTCCGCCGTCGAACTGGAACACGCCGAGGGTGTCGCCGCGCTGGAGGAGTTCGAAGGTCGTGGGGTCGTCCAGGGGCAGCGACAGCAGGTCGATGTCGACGCCCTTGTTGGCCTTCACCATCTTGACGGCGTCGTCCATGATGGTCAGGTTGCGCAGGCCCAGGAAGTCCATCTTCAGCAGGCCGAGCGACTCGCAGCTCGGGTAGTCCCACTGCGTGATGGTCACGCCGTCGGTGTGCCGCACCCAGACCGGGACGTGGTCGGTGATGGTCTCGCTGGACATGATCACGCCGGCGGCGTGCACGCCCATCTGCCGGACCAGGCCCTCCACACCGCGCGCGGTGTCGATCACCTTCTTCACGTCCGGCTCGTTCTCGTACATCCCGCGGATCTCGCCCGCCTCCGAGTACCGGGGGTGGTTCGGGTCCGTGATGCCGGACAGCGGGATGCCCTTGCCGAGGACGTCGGCGGGCATCGCCTTGGTGAGCCGGTCGCCCATCGCGTACGGGTAGCCCAGCACGCGCGCGGAGTCCTTGATGGCGTTCTTGGCCTTGATGGTGCCGTAGGTGCCGATCATGGCGACCTTGTCGGCGCCGTACTTCTCCGTCACGTACCGGATCACCTCGACGCGCCGGCGCTCGTCGAAGTCGATGTCGACATCGGGCATGGAGATGCGCTCGGGGTTGAGGAACCGCTCGAAGATCAGGCCGTGCGGGATCGGGTCGAGGTCGGTGATGCCGAGGGCGTAGGCCACGATCGAGCCGGCCGCGGAGCCACGGCCGGGGCCGACCGCGATGCCCTGCTTCTTCGCCCACATGATGAAGTCGGCGACCACGAGGAAGTAGCCCGGGAAGCCCATCGAGATGATGGTGTCCATCTCGTACTCGACCTGCTTCATGCGGTCGTCCGGGATGCCGTCGGGGAACCGGCGGTGCATGCCCCGCATGGTCTCCTCGCGGAACCAGCTGACCTCGGTGTAGCCCTCCGGGATGTCGAACCTGGGCATCAGGTCGCGCTTTTCGAACATGCCCGTGGTGTCGACCATCTCGGCGATCAGCCGGGTGTTGGCGCAGCCCTGCTGCCAGGCGTCCGACGAGTCGATGGCGTACATCTCGTCGGTGGACTTCAGGTAGTAGCCGGTGCCGTCGAACTTGAAGCGGTCGGGGTCGGAGAGGTTCTTGCCGGTCTGGATGCACAGCAGCGCGTCGTGGGCGCCCGCCTCGTGCGCGTACGTGTAGTGCGAGTCGTTGGTGACCAGCGGGGGGATGCCGAGCTTCTTGCCGATCTCCAGCAGACCGTCGCGGACCCGGTGCTCGATCTCGATGCCGTGGTCCATCAGCTCCAGGAAGTAGCGGTCCTTGCCGAAGATGTCCTGGTAGTCGGCGGCCGCCTTGAGGGCCTCGTCGAAGTGGCCGAGCCGCAGCCGGGTCTGCACCTCGCCGGAGGGGCAGCCGGTGGACGCGACGATGCCCTCGGACCACCGCGCGATGGTCTCCTTGTCCATCCGGGGCCACTTCTGCAGCCAGCCCTCGGCGTACGCGTCGGAGGAGAGCCGGAAGAGGTTGTGCAGTCCGGTGCTGTTCACCGCCCACATCGTCTTGTGGGTGTAACCACCGGAACCGGAGACGTCGTCCCGCTTCTGGTGCGGCTGGCCCCACTGGATCTTGCGCTTGTTGCGCCGGGACTCGGGGGCGACATACGCCTCGATCCCGATGATCGGGGTGACTCCGGCCTTCTGGGCGGAATGGAAGAAGTCGTACGCCCCGTGCAGGTTGCCGTGGTCGGACATCGCGATGTGCGTCATGCCCATCTCGTTGCAGGCGTCGAACATGTCCTTCAGCCGCGCGGCACCGTCCAACAGCGAGTACTGGGTGTGGACGTGCAGGTGCGTGAACGGCGGCTTTGACACGGTGCGGCCTCCTGGGAGAACAGGCGGTGACGGGCGGGCGGACGGTCCGGGGGTCAGCGTCGAAGTCTATGCCCAGGGACTGACACCACGAGCCCGTCCCGACGTACCTTCGGGCGGTGGCGCGGGCACTCCCGTGACGCGTCGCACGTTAGGCAGGGGACGGACCAGCCCCGTCCCGAGAATTCCGCACCTGGAGGCACAAAGCGATGTCGGTCCCGCAGCTCAACGACGAGCACCGCGGTGAGGAGATCCTCGCCGTCCTCGACACCGCCTTCGGCGAGCTCCTGGCCGCCGACCCGGCCGCGTTCCGGGTGAAGTTCCGGAAGATGGCGGCGTCGGCGTTCGCCTTCTACCGCGGGACGGCGTGCCTCTTCTACCACGATCTGGACGCCGAGCGGCGCGGCGGGCCCTACCTGGACGAGCGCACCTCACGCGTGTGGATCCACGGCGATCTCCACGCGGAGAACTTCGGCACGTACATGGACTCCAACGGCCGCCTGGTCTTCAACGTCAACGACTTCGACGAGGCCTACGTCGGCCCCTTCACCTGGGACCTCAAGCGCTTCGCGGCCTCCGTGGCGCTGATCGGCTACGCCAAGGCGCTCAGCGACGAGCAGATCGGCGAGCTGGTCACGATCTACGCGGCCGCCTACCGGGAGCGCATCCACGCGCTGGCCACCGGCGCGAAGAGCGACGAGGTCCCGCCCTTCACCCTGGACACCGCCCAGGGCCCGCTGCTCGACGCGCTGCGCGACGCCCGCTCGCTGACCCGGTTCGGGCTGCTGGACTCGATGACCGAGATCCGCGACTTCGAGCGCCGCTTCTCCTCCGGCGGCGGCGCCGTCGAGCTGGACGCCGCCACGCGCTACAAGGTGCTCGCGGCCTTCGACGGCTATCTGGAGACGCTGCCGGACGCCTCGCTGGCCCGCCCGGACTCCTACCGCGTGAAGGACGTCGTGGGCCGCCGCGGCATCGGCATCGGCTCGGCCGGGCTGCCGTCCTACAACATCCTGCTGGAGGGGCACAGCGACGCCCTGGAGAACGATGTCGTGATCTACATCAAGCAGGCCCAGACCCCCGCGGTCTCCCGGCACATCACCGACCCGGCGATCCGGGACTACTTCCAGCACGAGGGGCACCGCACGGTGATCTCCCAGCGCGCCCTCCAGGCGCACGCCGACCCGTGGCTGGGCTGGACGGAGCTGGACGGCTCGGGCCAGCTGGTCGCCGAGGTCTCTCCGTACGCGGTGGACCTGGACTGGAGCGACATCGACGACCCGGACGAGATCGCCCTGGTCGTCGCCGACCTGGGCCGTGCCACGGCGGCGATGCACGCGGCGGCGGACGACACCTCCGGCGAGTCCCTGGTGCCGTTCTCCACCGAGCGCGCCATCGACGCGGCGATCGCCGCCGACGAGGACTCCCTGATCCCGCTGCTGGTGGACTTCGCCCACGCCTACGGCGCCCGCGCACGCGCCGACCACCAGATCTTCCTGGACCTGTTCCGCAACGGCAGGATTCCGGGACTGTAACCATCGGGGCATCCACAGGAACCCTTTAGGGATCCCTTACCGGAGCACGTGACACACTCGTTCCCGCCATGGACATATCCGGAACCCAGCTCAGAGCCGTCCGCGCGGCGCTGTTCACGGCAGTCGTCGTGACGCTCAGCAGCGCGTCGCACGTGCTGCTGTCCGGGGCTCCGCTGCCGGTGAACACGGTGGCCGCGGTCGCCGCCGCCGTGTTCCTGCCGGCGTACGCCCTGGCGGGGCGGGAGCGTTCCTTCGGGCGGATCGCCGCCCTGCTGATCCCGCTGGAGCTGGCCGCCGACACGGTCTTCACCACCGGCCAGCACGTCTGCTACGGCCAGTTGGGCGGGCCCGTCGCGGGGCCGCTGCGCTCCGTCGGCTTCGATGTGCTGTGCGGCGACGGCACCAGCGTGGGCGCGCCGCTCGCCCGGGTCACCGGACCCGCGGCCGAGGGCGGCGACCGGCTGGCGGCACTGCTCGCCCAGGCCGACCCGGCCACCGCCTGGATGCTGCTCGGCGCGCACATCGGGGTGGGCCTGCTGGCCGCCGCCTGGCTGCGCCGCGGCGAACAGGCGCTGGCGCAGCTGCTGAGCGCGGTCGCCGCGACGACGTTCCGTCCGCTGCTGCTGGCGGTCGCGGCGGTGACCGTGCGCCGGGCCCCCGGTGCGCTGCGTCCGGGCCGCCCGGTCCGCCGCACCGCCGTCGCCCGGACGCTGCTGCTCGCGCACTCCCTGGGACGGCGCGGACCGCCGTGCTCCGTCGCCGCCCGCGCCTGAGGCCGGCGGCCCGACCCGAGCACCAGCAGTCCCCCTTACGTATCCCGCACACGACCGTGTGCGTCCCCCGTGGAGACATCACCATGAGCAAGCGGAACAGCCAGGCGGCGAAGACGGCGGCCCGAGAGCGACTGCGCCAGGAGCGCGAGCGCCAGGCGAAGCAGGCGAAGGCCAAGCGGCAGATCGTGGTCGCCCTCTCGGTCGTGGGCGTCCTGGCCGCGGCCGGCGGCATCGGCTACGCGGTCGTCCAGGCCAACAAGCCCAGCGCCTGGGAGGCCGCCCTGGACAAGAAGATCGTCGCCCCGGCCAACACCTCGGGTGAGAACGGCACGACCGTCGTGCTCGGCAAGGACAGCGCCAAGAAGACTCTGAAACTGTACGAGGATCCGCGCTGCCCGATCTGCGCCTCGTTCGAGCAGTCGGTCGGCCCGACCCTCCTGAAGGATTACGAAGCCGGCAAGTACAAGATCCAGTTCATCGGCGGCACGTTCCTCGACGGTGACACCGGGGACGGCGACCAGATGAAGGTCGGTTCCAACGGCGAGGGCTCCAAGAACGCGATGAGCGCCCTGGGGGCGGCACTGAACGTGAGCCCGGAGGCGTTCCTGGAGTTCAAGGAAGCGCTCTACTCGGCCGAGTTCCACCCCGAGGAGTCGCAGGACAAGCTCAAGGACGACGACTACATCATCAAGATAGGCAACTCGGTCGACGCCCTGAAGAACAACAAGAAGTTCCAGGACGCGGTCAGGAAGGGCACGTTCGACGCCTGGGCCCTGGCCATGTCCCACACCTTCAACACCAACGAGGACGAGGTGAACGGCACGCCGAGCCTCGTGATGGACGGCAAGAAGCTCACGGGCTCGGACGGCCGGAACGCGCCCATGACACCCGACGAGTTCAACACGGCGGTCGACAAGGCGCTCAAGGGCTGAACCCCGGCCGGACGACGGCTTGCCGAAGAGCGGGCGAACTTTTGCGAGTTCGCCCGCTCTGGCGTGTACCTGTCAGTAACCTGTTCGGCTGTGACCAGTCGACACAGATCATCCGAGAGCGCGGTCTCCGCCACCGCGGACGCCGACTCCCTGTCCCCGCGCCGCCGTACGGTCGTCAAGGCAGCCGCCGCCACCGCGGCGCTGGCCGGACCGCTCGCCGCCGCGCTGCCCGCCCGGGCGGCCCGGCAGGCCCCCGCCTTCCTGCACGGGGTCGCCTCCGGCGATCCGCTGCCGGACGGCATCCTGCTCTGGACCCGGGTGACCCCGCTACCGGAAGCGATACCCGGCTCGGGGCTCGGCCCCGACACCGAGGTGAGCTGGACCGTCGCCCGGGACAAGGCGTTCACCGACGTCGTCGCGCAGGGCTCGACCCTCGCCACCGCCGCCTCCGACCACACCGTCAAGGCGGACATCCGCGGCCTGCAACCGGCCACCGACTACTGGTTCCGCTTCTCCTCCGGCGGCACCGACTCACCCGCCGCCCGCACCCGCACCGCCCCGGCGGCCGACGCCGCCGTGCCCGGTCTCCGCTTCGGTGTGGTGTCCTGCTCCAACTGGGAGGCCGGGCACTTCTCCGCGTACCGCCATCTCGCGGCCCGCAGCGACCTGGACGCCTGGCTGCACCTGGGCGACTACATCTACGAGTACGCCACCGGCGAGTACGGCACCCGCGGCTCGGCCGTCCGTCCGCACGCACCCGCCCACGAGATCGTCACCCTCGCCGACTACCGCGTCCGGCACGCCACGTACAAGACCGACCCCGACCTCCAGGCACTGCACGCCAAGGCGCCGGTCGTCGCCATCTGGGACGACCACGAGATCGCCAACGACACCTGGTCGGGCGGTGCCGGGAACCACACCGAGGGCGCGGAGGGCACCTGGGCCGCCCGCCAGGCAGCCGCCAAGCAGGCCTACTTCGAGTGGATGCCGGTACGCCCCGCGCTGGCCGGCACCACCTACCGCCGGCTGCGCTTCGGCAAGCTCGCCGACCTGTCCCTGCTGGATCTGCGCTCGTTCCGTTCCCAGCAGGTCTCCACCGGCGACGGCGACGTCGACGACCCGGACCGCACGCTCACCGGACGTGCCCAGCTGGACTGGCTGAAGGCGGGTCTTGCGGCCTCCGACACCACCTGGCGGCTGGTCGGCACCTCGGTGATGATCTCGCCGTTCTCGGTGGGCTCCCTCCCCGCGAGCCTGCTGAAGCCCCTGGCGAAGCTGCTGGGCCTGCCGCAGGAAGGGCTCGCCCTCAACACCGACCAGTGGGACGGCTACACCGACGACCGCCGTGAACTCCTCGCCCATCTGCGGGCGAACGCCATCCGCAACACGGTCTTCCTCACCGGCGACATCCACATGGCGTGGGCCAACGACGTGCCGGTGAACGCCGGGACCTATCCGCTGTCGCCCTCCGCCGCCACGGAGTTCGTCGTCACCTCGGTCACCTCCGACAACCTCGACGACATCGTCAGGGTTCCCGAGGGCACCGTCACCGCGCTCGCCTCCCCGCTCATCCGGGCCGCCAACCGGCACGTCCACTGGGTGGACACCGACCGCCACGGCTACGGCGTACTGGACATCACCGCCGAGCGGGCGCAGATGGACTACTACGTGCTGTCCAGCCGCACGGAGACGGACGCCACGGCGGCGTGGGCCCGCTCCTACCGCACCCGCAGCGGCACGCAGAAGGCCGAACGCACCTACGACCCGGTCTGACCGGTCCGATCCGCCCGGTTCAGCTCTCCAGCGACTCGAGGAAGCCGAGAGCCACCCGCCAGGTGGCCTCGGCGGCCTCCTCGTCGTAGTCCGGCAGGTCCGGGTCGGTGTAGAGGTGGCCCGCGCCCGCGTACCGGTACACCTCGACGTCGGCACCGGCCCGGCCCATCAGCAGATACCAGGCGGTGAGCCAGTCGTCGGTCTCGAACGGGTCGGGCTCGGCGACGTGCAGCTGCACCGGCAGCTCGTCCACCGTGGTGTTCTCCGTGATGTCGGACGTGCCGTGCAGGAGCAGCAGCCCCCGTGCCTTCTCGTCGCCGAGGGCGAGCGTCTGGGCGACGGAGGCGCCGAAGGAGAATCCGGCGTACACCAGCCCGCGCTCCGAGTAGGGCGCGGCGGCCAGCACCGCCCGCTTCAGCAGCTCGTCCTTGCCGGTCTCCTCCTTGTACGCCATGCCCTCCTCGACCGAGTCGAACGTGCGGCCCTCGAAGAGGTCGGGCGTCCACACCTCGTGTCCCGCCGCGCGCAGCCGGTCGGCGGCACGGGCCACCGCGGGCCGCGCACCGTAGGTCGAGTGAAAGAGCATGATGTTCATGCAGCCCATGGTGCCAGCCGGGTGTGAGGAGCCCGGATCGTGGCACTACCCGGGATGGTACGGAAGTCACATGTTCATGCCCGCGCGGAGCCGGTTAGGTTCGGGAGCATGGATGACGTGCTCCGCCCACTGATCGTGGTCGGCGGATCGGTCGTGCTCACGCTGCTGCTCGGCTGGGCCACCGATCTGCTGCTGCGCAAGGCCGACGAACGCCACCACGAGACGCCGCTGTGGGGTCTGCTGCGCCGCGGCCGTGTCCCCTACCAGCTGGTCCTCTGCGCGGCGCTGCTCAGAGGGTCGTACGAGGAGGCGCGGCTGCTGCCGGACCACGAGGTCGCCGTCGGCAGGATCCTGACGCTGGTGCTGATCGGTGCGGCCGCCTGGCTGGCGATCCGTATCGCGGCCGCGGTCGTCGAGACGTCGTACTCGCGCTACGCCAGCAACCATCGCGAGCGGGATCCCGCCCGGGTGCGCCGGGTGCGCACCCAGGTGACACTCATCCAGCGCGTGGTGACCGCGGTCGTCGGGGTGGTGGCGGTGGCCGCGATGCTGCTGACCTTCCCCGCGATGCGCGCGGCCGGGGCCTCGCTGCTGGCCTCGGCCGGCATCCTCGGCATCGTCGCCGGTGTGGCCGCCCAGTCCACGCTGGGCAACATGTTCGCCGGGCTGCAGATCGCCTTCGGCGACATGGTCCGTATCGGCGACACGGTGATCGTGGACGGCGAGTGGGGCACGGTGGAGGAGATCACCCTCACCTTCCTGACCGTCCGCACCTGGGACGAGCGCCGGATCACCATGCCGGTGTCGTACTTCACGTCCAAGCCGTTCGAGAACTGGTCGCGCGGCACCCCGCAGATGACCGGCACCGTCTTCTGGCACCTCGACCACTCGGCCCCGCTGGACGCGATGCGGGACAAGCTCCGCGACATCCTCCGTGAATGCCCGGCGTGGGACGGCCGCGCCTACAACCTGACCGTGACGGACAGCACCCCCAGCACCATGGAGGTGCGGGCGCTGGCGACGGCCAAGGACGCGGACGACATCTGGACGGTGCGGGTCACGGTCCGCGAGCAGATGATCCGCTGGCTGACCGCCGAGCACCCCTACGCCCTGCCCCGGGTCAACGCGGCCGACGCGGTGCTGCCGCCCGGGTCCAACGGCCGGCGCTCCCCCGACGGTGTACCGGCGGCCCGCCGGGTGCACCAGCATCCGAGGGAGCGCAGCGGCCCTCAGTGACCGCGTTCGGCGCCGCCGTTGACCTGGATGATCTGCGAGGTGATGTGTCCGGCGCCCGGGGAGGCGAGCCAGTGCAGGGTCGCCGCGACGTCCCCGGGCGTCCCCGGCCGCTTGTCCGACGTCTCGGCGACCAGCCGGGCCCGCCGCTCCTCGTCCATGCCGTCGCCGAAGAACTCCGTGTCCTCGATGTAGCCGGGGGCGACCACGTTCACGGTGATGCCGTGCGGACCGAGACTCCGGGCCAGGTCATGGGCGTACGGGTGCAGCGACGCCTTGGCCGCCGCGTACGACCCCCGTCCGGAGCCGCGGTAGGCCGCGATGGAGCTGAGGAACAGCACCCGGCCGCCGGGCTCGGCGAGACGGTCCTTCAAGGCCTCCGTGAGGAGCACGGCGGTCAGCACATTGAGCCGGAAGTTGACCGTCCAGTCGCGGGCGACCGCGTCGAGCGGGTCGTCGCCACCGACCGGGGGTTCCAGCAGCCCGTTGCCCCCGGCACTGTGGATCAGTACGTCCACGGCCCCGAACTCGCGGCCCACGAAGCCCGCCACACCCCGGACGGCCTCCGGATCGGCCAGGTCGGCGGCGTAGGTCAGGGCGCCCGGCACCTCCGCACGCTCCAGGACGTCCTTGCGCCGGCCGAGCAGCAGCACCTGGTCGCCGTCCGCGGCGAACACCCGCGCGGTGGCCAGTCCGATGCCGGTACCGCCCCCGCTGATCACAACGTTCCGAGTCATGCCCAGACCCTACAAACCGACCGCCGCCGGCGCCGGTCACTGCGCGCGCTCACCGCAGACTCCGCACGTCCAGATGGCGCAGCACCCGGTCCACCACCTCGGGGTCGGCGCCCTGCTCGCTGCGGGCCGTCAGCACCTCGTGCCGGGCGGCGCTCAGCATCTCCGCCTCGATGCGCCGCACCCGCTTCAGCCGCCGCGCCCGCTGCCGGGTCGCCTCCCGCCGCTCGTCGTCCGCCATGTCCGGGCTGATCCGCAGCCCGATGTCGTAGGACCTGCGCAGCATCTGCTCGGACAGCTCCTCCGGCAGGTCCTCGACGTCCTCGATCTCCCGCAGCCTCCGCTTCGCCGCCTTCGCCGCCCGGATCGCCAGCTGACGCTCGAACTCCTTCTCGCGCCCGGTGTCGCCCCGCACGCCGAGCCGGTTCACCAGCCACGGCAGGGACAGTCCCTGCACCAGCAGCGTGGCCAGCACCACGCCGAACGCGATGAAGACCATCTCGCCCCGGGCGGGGAAGTCGGCACCGCTGTCGGTCTCGAGGGGAATGGCGAGGACCAGCGCGACGGAGGCCACCCCGCGCATGCCCGACCACCACATCACCACGGTCTCGCGCCAGCTCACCGGGATGTCCTCGCCGACGTCCCGCGCGGTGTGCAGCCGCTTCGTCAGCCAGGTCGCCGGCAGCAGCCACGCCAGCCGGACCAGGACGACCACGCCCACGACCGCCGCCGCCCAGGTGAGCAGCTCGCCCCAGTGGCCCTCCGCGGTGTCCACCGCGTTGTGCAGTTCGAGCCCGACCAGTCCGAACGCCACGCCGGTGACGAGGGTGTCCACGATGTCCCAGAAGGTGTGCCCGGCGAGCCGGGCCATGACGTCGTCGGCGTCGGTGGCGTACTCCACGAGGAACAGCGCGGTGACGAGCACCCCGAGCACCCCGGAACCGTGCAGCTCCTCGGCCAGGACGTAGGAGGCGAACGGCACGAGGAGGGTCAGGGCCACCTGGAGGGTGGGGTCCCCGAGCAGGCTCATCAGCTTGTTGGTGCCCCAGCCGAGCACGAGCCCGACCACGACCGCCACGACGGCCGACAGCACCAGGTCGAGACCGGCCTCCCAGGGCGAGAAGGTGCCGCTCACGGCGGCGGCGATCGCCACGTGGTAGAGCACGATGGCGGTGACGTCGTTGAACAGGCCCTCGCCCTCCAGGATCGACACCAGCCGGCGCGGCAGCCCCAGCTTCCCGGCGACGGCGGTCGCCGCGACCGGGTCGGGCGGCGCGACCAGGGCGCCCAGGGCGACGGCGGCGGCCAGCGGCAGCCCCGGCACGATCGCGTGGGCGACGACGGCCACACACAGCGTGGTGACGAAGACCAGCGCCACGGCCAGCAGGAGGATCGGCCGGACGTTCGCCGCGAACTGGCGCCAGGACGTCCGGCGCACGGCGGCGTAGAGCAAGGGCGGCAACACCAGCGGAAGGATCAGTTCCGGCGGGACGTCGACGTTCGGGACGAACTCCAGCAGCGCCAGCACGATCCCGAGGACCGTCATCAGCACCGGCGCCGGCAGCCGGAGCCGCTCCCCGACGGGGACGCTCACCACGGCCCCGAGCAACAAGGCGAAGAGCAGGGCCAACTGATCCACGGTCAGCGCTCCCGGGGGTCGACGATCGGTCAGCGGCCTTCCAGCCTGCCACGCCGCCGTCCCACCAGGGCGTTCACGGGATCCGGACTACAGCGCGCGCCGCATCGCCCGGTGCGGCATCCCCGCGTCGGGGAACTCGGGGCCGTAGGCCTCGTAGCCCAGCCGCTCGTAGAAGCCGAGGGCGTGGGTCTGCGCGTGCAGGTCGACGGCGGTGAGCCCGCGGTCGCGAGCCGCCTCCTCGATGGCCCGCACCAGGGCCGCGCCTACGCCGAGACCGCGCGCCTCGCGCGTCACCGCGAGCCGGCCCAGGCAGCCGACCGCCGGGTCACCGCCGTTCTTCGCCGCGGCCGCCGCGCCGTGCAGCAGCCGTCCGGTGCCGAGCGGCGTGCCGTCTTCCCGGATCGCCAGCACATGCACGGCGCCGGCGTCGTGTGCGTCGTACTCGATGTCCTGGGGGACGCCCTGCTCGGCGACGAAGACGTCCTTGCGCACGGCGAAGCACGCCTCGCGGTCCGCCGGCTCGTGCGCCACGCGGACGGCGTACGGGCGGGTCATGCGTAGGTCTCCTCGCGGACCTGGTCCAGGGCCTTCTGCAGGTCCTCGGGGTAGTCGCAGCCGAACTCCACCCACTGCCCGTCACCGGGGTGCTCGAAGCCGAGCCGCACCGCGTGCAGCCACTGGCGGGTCAGCTTCAGCCGCTTGGCGAGCGTGGGGTCGGCGCCGTAGGTGAGGTCGCCGACGCAGGGGTGCCGGTGGGCCGCCATGTGGACGCGGATCTGGTGGGTGCGGCCGGTCTCCAGCTTGACGTCGAGGAGGGAGGCGGCGCGGAAGGCCTCGATGAGGTCGTAGTGGGTGACGGACGGCTTGCCGTCGGCGGTGACCGCCCACTTGTAGTCGTGCTGCGGGTGGCGGCCGATGGGGGCGTCGATGGTGCCGCTGGTGGGGTCGGGGTGCCCCTGGACGAGCGTGTGGTAGCGCTTGTCGACCGTGCGCTCCTTGAACTGGCGCTTCAGTGACGTGTACGCGTACTCCGACTTGGCGACCACCATCAGCCCGGAGGTGCCGACGTCCAGGCGGTGCACGATGCCCTGGCGCTCGGCGGCGCCGGACGTCGAGATGCGGTACCCGGCGGCGGCGAGACCGCCGATCACCGTGGGACCGGTCCAGCCGGGCGAGGGGTGCGCGGCGACGCCGACGGGCTTGACGATCACGACGACGTCGTCGTCGTCGTGCACGATCTCCATGCCCTCGACCGGCTCGGCGACGACCTGCACCGGCGCGGGCGCCTGCGGCATCTCCACCTCGAGCCAGGCACCGCCGCTGACCCGCTCGGACTTGCCGACCACCGATCCGTCGACCGTGACCTTCCCCGCCGCGGCGAGCTCGGCGGCCTTGGTGCGGGAGAAGCCGAACATCCGGGAAATGGCGGCGTCGACGCGCTCGCCTTCCAGGCCGTCGGGCACGGGCAGGGTACGGATCTCGGGAATCGTGCTCACCCGTCGAGTATGCCGGACGGGTCCGGCAACCCCGTACGCGCGTTCAGTCCTTGTGGACGGTGCCGTCCGGGTCGAGGCCCCGGAACGACAGCAGCACGATCAGGATGCCGCCGCACACGATCGCCGAGTCCGCCAGGTTGAACACGGCGAAGTGCTTCGGCGCGATGAAGTCGACCACCGCGCCCTCGAAGACGCCCGGGGAGCGGAAGATCCGGTCGGTGAGGTTGCCGAGGGCACCGCCCAGGAGCAGGCCGAGCGCGATCGCCCAGGGCAGGCTGTAGAGCTTGCGGGCGAGGCGGATGATCACCACGATCACGGCCGCGGCGATCACCGTGAAGATCACGGTGAAGGCCTCGCCGAAACCGAAGGCCGCGCCCGCGTTGCGGATCGCCTCGAACCTCAGCCAGTCCCCGATGATCTCGATGGGCTCGTGGTGCTCCAGCTTGGCGACCACGATCATCTTGCTGATCAGATCGAGGGCATAGGCGAAGACGGCGACGGCGAACAGCACGGCGATCCGCCGCTTGCCGCGGGGCCGCTCGGTCTCCGCCGCCGTCCCGTCGGTGCCGGCCCGCCCCTGCCCGTCCCGGTCCTGCTCGTCCCGGTCCGCGTCCGGGGTGTCCGGCGTACCGATGATGCGCTCCGCCTCTGCCACGTGAGTCCCTCAGCCTAGGTACCTGACTGAGGACGAGGGTACGGCACGGCCTGCGGGGCCGCCGATCAGTACCGGCGCTCCTGCTTCTGCTTGCACTCGACGCACAGGGTGGCCCGGGGGAAGGCCTGCATACGGGCCTTTCCGATGGGGTTGCCGCAGCTCTCGCACAGGCCGTAGGTGCCGGCGTCGAGGCGCTGGAGGGCGCGCTCGAACTGGCTGAGCATCTCCCGCGCGTTCGCGGCCAGCGCGAGTTCGTACTCGCGCGTGATGTTCTTGGTGCCGGTGTCGGCGTCGTCGTCGCCCGCTCCGTCGCCGGAGTCCCGCATCAGGCCGGCCAGCGACTGCTCGGAGGAGGCGATCTCCTCGCGCAGCCGCAGCACCTCGGACATCAGCTCGGCCCGGGCGTCCTCGGCCTCTTCCGGAGTCCAGGGCTCCTCGCCCGGGCGCACCGCGAGCTCGCCCGGCTCCGCCGCGCCGATCCGGGCCTTGGGTACGGCGGTCTTCGCCGCCGTGGCCGCCGTGGCCGCCGGGCCAGGGGTCTTCTTCGCACCCACCGTCGTCACTCCCGTCTGCGCCGCGGCCTCGGCCGCGCCCGCGTCATCGGCCGCGCTGTGCCCGGCCACATCCTGAGTGGACCCACTGGTCCCACCAGCGCCCTCGCGCTCCCCGCCGGAGCCGCCGCGCCTCGCGGCAGCCCCCTCCCGCACCCCCGCCTTCCCGGCCGCCTCCTCCGCCGGCACCGCCCGCGCGGACGTCCCCTCGCGCGCCTCGCCCCGCCCGGATGCCACCGATTCGGAAGCGGCGCCCGCCAATCGGCCGGGGGTCTTCCTCGCCGGGGCCTTCTTGGAGGCGGCCTTCCTGGCCGACGTCTTCTTCGGGGCGGCCTTCTTGGCCGACGCCTTCTTCACGGACGCCTTCCCCGCCGCCGCCTTCTTGCCGGGCGCCTTCCCCGCCGCCTTCTTGCCAGGCGTCTCCCCCGCCGCCTTCCCGGCCGGCGACTTCTGCGCCGGAGCCTCCTCCGGTGCTGCCCCGTCGGCAGGCGCCACCTGCGCCGAGACACCCGCGGGCGCCCTCATCGAGGCCGCTTTCCTGGCGGCCGCCTTCTTGGCCGGCGCCTTCTTGGCCGGCGCCTTCTTGGCCGCGGTCTCCCCGGGCGACGGTTTCGCGGGGCCCGCCCCCGACACACCCGCGGGCGGCTTTCCTCCCATGTCCTCGGGGGCGTCGCCGCCCGGAGCCGGACCGGGCTCGCCGGACGGCGCCGACTGCTGTACAGCGGTCCTCTTCGCCACCATGGCCGCGGCCCCTTCACATATTGTGATCTTGCACGCGAATCGTGCTGGGACGATAAATCGACTCGAGTCCCGCGGCAACGGGGCGCACCGCCCGATTCCCCCGCCCCGCGGACGCCGCGCGGCGAGCCTGCATCCGTTGTGCCCAGCTCCCCGCCGGGTATGCCGACCCGGCGCACGTCCGAGGATCCGAACACGCATACCCTCCCCATTCGGGGTATGCCAGGACATACGCCCACCGAAAAACCGTCGGCCGTTGTCCGCGCCGCGCCGTACACTGGGCGGAGCGAAAAGCGTGGATGGGGACGAGTAGCGGCGTACGCAGCCCAGAGCGACCCGGGGACGGTGTGAGCCCGGGGGCGAGCGCGACGTGAAGATCACCCCGGAGCCGCCGGAAGAAACCCCGTACGGGGCGGTAGAACCGGCATCGCGACCCCAATGAGGGGGCTCACCGGAGCGGACGAAGCACCGGGGAGCCAAGGAGGGTGGTACCGCGGGAGCGCGCCGACGGCGGCGTGGAGATCGAAACAGCTCTCGTCCCTCCGGACGGAAGGCAGCAAGTCCGCCGGAGGAAGCCCGCTGATGACATCGCCGACGTACCGCCAGGTACCAGCCCAGGTCGACCTGCCCGCGCTCGAGCACGCGGTGCTCGACTTCTGGCGCGAGCAGAAGATCTTCGCCAAGAGCCTGGAGCAGTCCGAGGGCCGCCCCGAGTGGGTGTTCTACGAGGGCCCGCCCACCGCCAACGGCATGCCCGGCGCCCACCACATCGAGGCCCGCGTCTTCAAGGACGTCTTCCCCCGCTTCCGCACCATGCGCGGCTACCACGTGGCCCGCAAGGCGGGCTGGGACTGCCACGGCCTCCCCGTGGAGCTGGCCGTGGAGAAGGAGCTCGGCTTCTCCGGCAAGCAGGACATCGAGGCGTACGGCATCGCCGAGTTCAACGCCAAGTGCCGCGAGTCCGTGACCCGCCACACCGACGCCTTCGAAGAGCTCACGACCCGCATGGGCTACTGGGCCGACCTGCAGAACCCGTACCGCACGATGGACCCCGAGTACATCGAGTCCGTCTGGTGGTCGCTGAAGGAGATCTTCAACAAGGGCCTGCTGGTGCAGGACCACCGCGTCGCCCCCTGGTGCCCCCGCTGCGGCACCGGCCTGTCCGACCACGAGCTGGCGCAGGGCTACGAGTCGGTCGTCGACCCGTCCGTCTACGTCCGCTTCCCGCTCACCTCCGGCCCGCTGGCCGGCGAGGCCGCGCTCGTGGTCTGGACGACCACGCCCTGGACCCTGGTCTCCAACACGGCCGTCGCCGCGCACCCCGAGGTCACCTACGTCGTCGCCACGAACGGCGAGGAGAAGCTGGTCGTCGCCGAGCCGCTGCTCGCCAAGGCGCTCGGCGAGGGCTGGGAGACCACCGGCCAGTCGTTCACGGGCGCCGAGATGGAGCGCTGGTCGTACCGGCGGCCCTTCGAGCTGGTGGAGTTCCCCGAGCCGGCGCACTACGTCGTCAACGCCGACTACGTCACCACCGAGGACGGCACCGGTCTGGTCCACCAGTCCCCCGCCTTCGGCGAGGACGACCTCAAGGTCTGCCGCTCCTACGGCCTGCCCGTGGTGAACCCCGTCCGCCCCGACGGCACGTTCGAGGAGGACGTCCCCCTGATCGGCGGCGTCTTCTTCAAGAAGGCCGACGAGAAGCTCACCGAGGACCTCCAGCAGCGCGGCCTGCTCCTCAAGCACCTCCCGTACGAGCACAGCTATCCGCACTGCTGGCGCTGCCACACCGCGCTGCTCTACTACGCACAGCCGTCGTGGTACATCCGCACCACCGCCGTCAAGGACCGGCTGCTCCAGGAGAACGAGAACACCAACTGGTTCCCGGACACGGTCAAGAACGGCCGGTACGGCGACTGGCTGAACAACAACATCGACTGGGCGCTGTCCCGCAACCGCTACTGGGGCACCCCGCTGCCGATCTGGCGCTGCGAGGACGACCACCTCACGGTCGTCGGCTCCCGGACCGAGCTCACCGAGCTGACCGGCACCGACCAGTCCGCCCTCGACCCGCACCGCCCGTTCATCGACGAGGTCACCTTCGACTGCCGCCACGACGGCTGCGGGAAGACGGCCACGCGCGTACCGGAGGTCATCGACGCCTGGTACGACTCGGGCTCGATGCCGTTCGCGCAGTGGGGCTACCCGTACAAGAACAAGGAACTGTTCGAGGCCCGCTACCCGGCGCAGTTCATCTGCGAGGCCATCGACCAGACCCGCGGCTGGTTCTACACGCTGATGGCGGTCGGCACGCTCGTCTTCGACAAGTCGTCGTACGAGAACGTCGTCTGCCTGGGCCACATCCTCGCCGAGGACGGCCGCAAGATGTCCAAGAACCTGGGCAACATCCTGCAGCCGATCCCGCTCATGGAGCAGCACGGCGCCGACGCGGTCCGCTGGTTCATGGCGGCCGGCGGTTCCCCGTGGGCGGCCCGCAGGGTGGGTCACGGCACCATCCAGGAGGTCGTCCGCAAGACCCTGCTGACGTACTGGAACACGGTCGCCTTCCAGGCCCTGTACGCCCGTACGTCGAACTGGGCGCCGAGCGAGGCCGACCCGGCTCCCGCCGACCGTCCCGTGCTCGACCGCTGGCTGCTTTCCGAACTGCACGCGCTCACCGACCAGGTGACCCAGGCGCTGGACGGCTACGACACCCAGCGGGCCGGCAAGCTGCTGTCCGCGTTCGTCGACGACCTGTCCAACTGGTACGTGCGCCGTTCGCGCCGCCGCTTCTGGCAGGGCGACAAGGCCGCGCTGCGCACCTTGCACGAGGTCGTGGAGACGGTCACCAAGCTGATGGCCCCGCTGACCCCGTTCATCACCGAGCGGGTCTGGCAGGACCTGGTCGTCCCGGTCACCCCGGGCGCCCCGGAGTCGGTGCACCTGGCGTCCTGGCCGGAGGCGGACCTGTCCGCGATCGACCCGGAGCTGTCGAAGCAGATGGTGCTGGTGCGGCGCCTGGTGGAGCTGGGGCGGGCCACCCGCGCGGAGTCGGGCGTGAAGACCCGCCAGCCGCTGAAGCGCGCGCTGATCGCGGCGGGCGGCTTCACCGCTCTCGACCCGGAGCTGCACACCCAGATCACCGAGGAGCTGAACGTCGAGTCGCTGGCGTCGCTGTCCGAGGTGGGCGGCTCGCTGGTGGACACCACGGCGAAGGCCAACTTCCGCGCGCTGGGCAAGCGGTTCGGCAAGCGGGTCCAGGACGTGGCCAAGGCGGTCGCGAACGCGGACGCCGCCGCCCTGTCCCTGGCGCTGCGCGAGGGCACCGCCTCGGTGGAGGTCGACGGGGAGACGATCACCCTGGCCCCGGACGAGGTGATCATCACGGAGACCCCGCGCGAGGGCTGGTCGGTGGCGTCCGACGCCGGTGCCACGGTCGCCCTCGATCTGGAGATCACCGAGGAGCTGCGCCGGGCGGGCCTCGCCCGTGACGCGATCCGGCTGATCCAGGAGGCCCGCAAGAACAGCGGCCTCGACGTGGCCGACCGCATCGCCCTGCGCTGGACGGCCACCGATCCCGCGACGGTCTCCGCCGTGACGGAGCACACGCAGCTGATCGCCGACGAGGTTCTCGCCACGGACTTCGACCGGGGCGAGGCGGACGACACGTACGGCGCGCCGTTCACCGACGAGGGGCTGTCCCTGACGTTCCGCCTGCGCAAGGCGTAACACCCGGGCAGCGCCTGCCCGAAGGCCCGGGCCCACCGAGAAAAATCTTGGTGGGTCCGGGCCTTCGGCGTTGCGTACGTCGGACACCGCACCCAGGTCCGAACAGACACCGCAAACCCCGTGAACACGCGTAGCGAAAGGGCGGGGCCCCGGGTTGGTGTACCCGGGGCCCCGCCCTGAACGCTGCCGACTGCTACGCCGTATTCATGGCCACAGGGGCCGTCAGTTGTCGTCCTCGTCGATCAGGAAGCCGCGCATCGGCGAGGGCGCCTGGCCCATCGGCGACGGGCCCTGCGGACGCACCGGCGCCATGGGCTGCGTCATGGCCGGCTGCATCTGCTGCTGACCGCCGTACGACGGACCGGACGGACCGCCGGGGCCGCCGCCCATCGTCTGGTTGCCGCCGTAGGACGGCGCACCGGCACCGGCCGGAGCCATCGAGGGCGCCGGGGACGGCGGCAGCGACGGCGCGGCACTCGCGGGCTGGCGCGGCGGGGCGAGCGAGTCGTCCGCCTGGGTCTCCAGCTGACGCAGCTGCGACTCCAGGTAGGACTTCAGCCGCGTGCGGTACTCGCGCTCGAAGCCGCGCAGGTCCTCGACCTTGCGCTCCAGCGTGGCGCGGGCGGACTCCAGGGAGCCCATCGCGACGCGGTGCTTCTCCTGCGCGTCCCGCTCCAGGGCGTCGGCCTTGGCACGGGCGTCCCGCTCGAGACCCTCGGCACGCGAACGCGCCTCGCCCACGATCTTGTTGGCCTCGGAACGGGCCTCCGCGATCGCCTGGTCGGCGGTCTGCTGGGCCAGCGACAGCACCCGCGCGGCGCTGTCGCCGCCGGGGCCTCCCTGACCGGGAAGACCGGGGCCGCCCATGGGACCGCCCATCGGGCCGCCAGGGCCCATCTGCCCCTGCATCGGGCCGCCCTGGCCCATCGGGCCGCCCTGGCCCATCGGCCCGGGACCCTGGCCCATGGGGCCGGGACCCTGCGGGCCGCCCTGTCCGCCGGGGCCGGCGGGCAGCTGAGGAGCACCGCTCGGCAGCTGGGGCGGGCCACCCATGGGGCCGCCCATCTGCTGCTGCGGCGGGCCCGATATGCCGGCGGGCACGGGAGCGCCGGGACCTCGCATGCCCTGCTGGGGCATCCCCTGCTGGGGCATGCCCTGCGGCGGCCCCTGCTGTTGCTGCTGGTCCTGCTGCTCGGGAGGCTTCCGCATGTTCTGCTGGTTCTGGGCAGCAGCGCGCGTGGCCGCGGCCAGTTTGGCGCGCAGGTCCTCGTTCTCGCGGAGCAGGCGCGTCAGTTCGGCTTCGACCTCGTCGAGGAAGGCATCGACCTCGTCCTCGTCATAGCCTTCTCGGAGGCGGACGGTCGTGAACTGCTTGTTCCGCACGTCCTCGGGGGTCAACGGCATCTCTTCACCTCAACGTAGTCATCGGCAGTCGGCAAGACCGTATCGTCCACAGTCACCTCGCGAGATTGCCCACGATCGAGATCAGGATGTAGACGATGATCATCAGGACGAAGAAGGACAGGTCGAGCGCCACGCCCCCGAGACGCAGCGGCGGGATGAACCGCCGCAGAAGCTTCAGCGGTGGATCGGTGACAGTGTAGGTGGCCTCCAGGACGACCACCATCGCCTTGCCGGGTTGCCATGAGCGGGCGAACTGGAACACGTAGTCCATGACCAAACGGAAGATCAGCACGATGAGGAACACCATCAGCGCGATGTAGATCACCTGCGCGAACACGCTCATGGCCTGCTTTTCCCTCTCCCCTGTGCACTGCTCGGTCCGGTCCTGCGTCTCAGCTCTGGTTGAAGAACCCGCCCTCTGCGATGCGGGCCTTGTCCTCCGCCGTGACATCGACGTTAGCAGGCGACAACAGGAACACCTTCTGCGTCACCCGCTCGATGCTGCCGTGAAGACCAAACACCAAACCGGCCGCAAAGTCGACAAGTCGCTTCGCGTCTGTGTCATCCATCTCAGTCAGATTCATGATCACCGGAGTGCCTTCACGGAAGTGTTCCCCGATGGTACGGGCCTCGTTGTAGGTCCGGGGGTGAAGCGTGGTGATCCGGTAAGGCTCTCGTTCCGACACGACCTTGGGCATGATCACCGGTGCGTTCTTCTCCAGGCTTGCGCGTTCTTGTGTGATGGATGCCACGGGCGCGATCCGCGCCGGGCGTGGCGATTCCGCGGCGAGCGAAGCGGATCGGGCGACCGGTTCGCGCGGCGCGGGAGGGTGCACGACTCGTACCTCTTCGTCCCTTTGTGACTGATGCGAGCCGTGGGACTGGTGCGGCGGTTCGTGCCGCCGGTGGTCCCGCTCGGGTTCCGGGTCGAGTTCGGGTTCAAAGTCGTCGTCTGGGTCGAATCCGCGGCCGTCGTACCCATCGTCCTCCACGAGGCCGAGGTAGACCGCCATCTTGCGCATCGCGCCGGCCATGCTCCGAGTCCTCCGCTCTGTGGTGGATCCGCTGACGACCGCCAAGTGCCCGCGATCCACTAGGTCTTTACGTCCGCTGTTCGGCGGAACTGACCATATTTTCTGCTGTGGTCCGACTTCTTGGCGACGTTACCCGAGCCTGGGGCGGACTCCGAGTACCGCACTGCCGACGCGCACATGTGTCGCTCCGGCGGCCACGGCCTGTTCGAGGTCCGCACTCATCCCTGCCGAGACCATGTTCGCAGCCGGATGGGCCCGGCGCAGGTCGGTCGACAAATCCATCAACCGCTCGAACGCCGCCCGTTCCCGTCCCGCGTACTCGCCGGTGAGCGGGGCGACGGTCATGAGTCCGTCGAGCCGCAGCCCTTCGGCCCCGGCGACCAGGCCGGCCAACTCCTCGACTCCGCCGGGCGCGACGCCTCCGCGCTCACCCCGTCCGCTCGCGCCGGCGTCGAACGCCACCTGGATCAGACAGCCGATGTCGCGGCCGGCCCGCACGGCCTCCTTGGAGAGGGCCGTCACCAGCCGGGAACGGTCGACCGACTGCACCAGATCGGCATAACCGACCACCGAACGCACCTTGTTGGTCTGAAGCTGACCGACGAAGTGCCACGTAAGGGGCAGATCCGCACACTCCGCCGCCTTGGGGGCGGCATCCTGGTCGCGGTTCTCGGCGACATGGCGCACACCGAGTTCCGACAGGATCCGCACATCGCTCGCGGGGTACGTCTTGGTGACCACGATGAGGGTCACCTCGTCGCGCGCCCGTCCGGCAGCGGCGCACGCCGCGGTGATCCGCTCCTCCACTCTCGCCAGGTTCGAGGCGAGTTCGCCCTTACGGTCCGTCATGTCCCATCAGTCCAGCCACACATAACCCGCGAGCCGCCCCGTGGTGCGGTCACGGCGGTACGAGAAGTGATCCGCCGACTCCAGCGTGCACACCGGCGACTGCTCCCGGTCGCGCACGCCCAGCCGTTCGAGCTGGGCGTGCACACCCGCGGCCACGTCGACCGCCGGCGTGCCCCAGCTCGTCTCGGCGTGCGCCGCCGGTTCGACGGCGGCCACCTCGGCACGCATCGCCCCGGGCACCTCGTAGCACCGGCCGCACACGGCGGGTCCGGTGCGGACGACGATCCGGGCCGGCTCGGCGCCGAGTCCGGTCATGGCCCGTACGGCCGCGGGAACCACCCCGGCGACCAGTCCGGGCCGGCCCGCGTGGGCGGCGGCAGCCACCTTGGCCACGGGGTCGGCGAGCAGCACCGGCACGCAGTCGGCGGTGAGCACCGCGAGGGCGAGTCCCCGCCGGGCGGTGACGATCGCGTCGACCTCAAGGACCGGGCGGTCGCCCCAGGGTTCGTCGACCACGACGGCGTCGGCCCCGTGCACCTGGTTCATCCAGACCACGCGGGCCGGGTCCACGCCGAGGGACCTGGCGGTCAGGTCGCGGTTGGTGCGTACGGCGTCGGGGTCGTCGCCGACGGCTCCGCCGAGATTGAGCTCCTCATACGGAGCGGCGCTCACCCCGCCCCACCGGTCGGTGAAGGCGAAGTGCGCGCCGCTCACGCTCTCGCGCCGTCCTATCACTTCAGGAAGTCCGGCACGTCCAGCTCCTCGGCCGCGCTGTCGTAGCTGCGCGACGGCGGGACCGGGGGCTGGGCGACCGGGATGTCGTTCGCCGGCTCCGGGGCCACCGGCTCCGGGTCCTCCTTCGGCGTGACGCTGCCGAGCGAGCCGAAGGACGGGCGGCTCTCGGGCTGCCGGGCCGGGGCCGGCTCCTCGCGCTTGGCCGAGGACGAGCCAAGGACGTTGTCCCGTTTGGAGGGCGGCTGACCGCCGTCGAATCCGGCGGCGATCACGGTGACCCGGACCTCGTCGCCGAGCGCGTCGTCGATCACCGCACCGAAGATGATGTTGGCTTCGGGGTGGGCGGCCTCGCTGACCAGCTGGGCGGCCTCGTTGATCTCGAAGAGACCGAGGTCACTGCCGCCCGAGATGGAGAGCAGCACGCCGCGGGCGCCGTCGATGGAGGCTTCCAGCAGCGGCGAGGAGATGGCCATCTCGGCGGCGGCCACCGCGCGGTCGTCGCCGCGGGCCGAGCCGATGCCCATCAGGGCGGACCCGGCCTCGGACATCACCGACTTGACGTCGGCGAAGTCGAGGTTGATCAGACCGGGCGTGGTGATCAGGTCGGTGATGCCCTGGACACCGGAGAGCAGGACCTGGTCCGCCGACTTGAAGGCGTCGAGGACCGACACCTGACGGTCGGAGATGGACAGCAGCCGGTCGTTCGGGATCACGATGAGGGTGTCGACCTCTTCGCGGAGCTCGGCGATGCCGTCCTCGGCCTGGTTGGCACGGCGCCGTCCCTCGAAGGTGAACGGGCGGGTGACCACGCCGATGGTCAGGGCGCCGAGCGAGCGGGCGATGTTGGCCACGACGGGCGCGCCGCCGGTGCCGGTGCCGCCGCCCTCACCGGCCGTCACGAAGACCATGTCGGCCCCCTTGAGGACCTCCTCGATCTCCTCGCGGTGGTCCTCGGCGGCCTTGCGGCCGACGGCCGGGTTGGCTCCGGCGCCGAGTCCGCGGGTGAGTTCACGGCCGACGTCGAGCTTGACGTCGGCGTCGCTCATCAACAGAGCTTGCGCGTCGGTGTTGATGGCGATGAACTCGACGCCCTTGAGACCGACCTCGATCATCCGGTTGATGGCATTGACACCACCGCCGCCGACACCGATGACTTTGATGACTGCGAGGTAGTTCTGCGGTGCTGCCACGTCGAAGGCCTCTCGCCTCGAGTTACGTGTCGCCTTCTCGCGGGTGCGCCGCGGTCCGACGACTGATGCCGAATGGGACGGTCCGTATCGCCGACCCGAACCCTAACGGTGAAGTTTAGGGTTACCAGTGTGTCTGTTCCCTGGAGTCTTCTGAACAGGACACTAAGTCGACAAGTGGCGCACGTTCAACGAACACGCCGAACCTCCCGTTTTTCTTTTCACCCTATGTGATCAGCCGTAGCGCTGCCCAACCAGGGTGCTGGCCTGCACTGATGCGCGTCAACTCCCTGATGACGCCGGAGCGGTGGGAACGCTGACGTCGAAGTGCCGTGCGCGGGGCTCCGCTTTCATCAGCGCGGTGAGAGTACGGCCCTTGGCGGCACCCTTCTCACTGCTTCCCCAGTCGACCGTACGGCCGTCCGCCAGTTCCAGCGAGATGTCGTCGTAGGAACGGACCTTGACGCTCCGCGTCGCCCGCGCCACGGAGTCCGGAAGGGCGCCCGCCACCCGCACCGCCTCCCGCGTCAGCCGGTCCTCGCCGAAGCGGCGCAGACTCGCCGCCGTGGAACCGCTGCCGGACGCCTCCCATTTCAGCTGGGCCACGCCTTTGGGAGCCTTGGAAACCGTGGCGAACCGGACACCTTCGTCATCCACTTCGATGAACTTTCCCGCTTTGTGGATGAGGAGAACGGGGGTGCGTTCCGTAACGTTCAGCGTGATTTCGTGCGGCCAGGAACGGACCACGTCAATCGTGTCAATTCGGGGCAATGCCTTGGCGAGCCGGGCCTCGATCGCCTCGGTGTCGACGGAGATCAGCTGTTCCCCGAGGGGAACGTCGGCGGCTTCGCGCACCTGGGCAGGTGTCAGCACCCCGGTGCCCGACACGGAGACCCGCTCCACACGCACCAGGTCCGACCCGTACAGCAGCCAGAACGCCCCGCTGCCGAGGAACACCAGGACAACGGCCGATGCGATGATCCGACGAAGACGCCGTCGCCCGAACCGCCTGACGGGCGGCGGGCCGGACGACTCCCGCTTGCGTTCACCGCGCTCCGCGGTGGTCGATCCGGCCACGCTCCCTGCCTTCCGTCATACGCGTCTAACGGTGTGCACGGGCGGCGATCGCCTCGTACACCATGCCGACGAGCAGGTCGTCGGCGTCCCGGCGGCCGAACTCGGCGGCGGCGCGGGACATCTCGTACAGCCGGTGCGGGTCGGCGAGCACCGGCAGCACGTTCTGCTGCACCCACTCCGGCGTCAGTTCCGCGTCGTCGACCAGCAGTCCGCCGCCGGCCTTGACCACCGGCTGGGCGTTGAGCCGCTGTTCGCCGTTGCCGATGGGCAGCGGCACATAGGCGGCCGGGAGCCCGACGGCGGAGAGTTCGGCGACGGTCATCGCGCCCGCGCGGCAGAGCATCATGTCGGCAGCGGCGTACGCGAGATCCATCCGGTCCAGGTAACTTACCGGGATGTAGGGGGGCATGCCCGGCATCTGCTGCACCTGCGGCAGTTCGTTCTTCGGTCCGACCGCGTGCAGGATCTGGATACCGGCCTGCTGGAGCCACGGAGCGACCTGCTGGACGACCTCGTTGAGCCGACGGGCGCCCTGCGAGCCGCCGGTGACCAGCAGCGTCGGCAGGTTGGGGTCGAGCCCGAACGCGGCGCGGGCTTCCGGGCGGACGGCGGCCCGGTCGAGGGTGGCGATGGAGCGGCGCAGCGGGATGCCGATGTAGCGGGCGTTGCGCAGCTTGCTGTCGGGCGTGGAGACGGCGACCTGGGCCGCGTAGCGCGAGCCGATCTTGTTGGCCAGACCGGGCCGGGCGTTGGCCTCGTGGATCACGATCGGCACGCCGAGCCGCTTGGCCGCGAGGTAGCCGGGCAGGGCGACGTAGCCGCCGAAGCCCACCACGGCGTCCGCCTTGGTGCGCTCCAGGATCTGCTCGGTCGCCTTGATGGTGCCGCGCAGCCGGCCCGGGACGGTGATCAGCTCGGGGGTGGGCTTGCGTGGCAGCGGTACGGCGGGGATCAGCGCCAGCTCGTACCCGCGCTCGGGTACGAGACGGGTCTCGAGGCCGCGCTCCGTGCCCAGGGCCGTGATGCCCACGGTCGGATCCTGCCTGCGCAGGGCGTCCGCGAGGGCGAGCGCGGGCTCGATGTGGCCCGCGGTTCCTCCGCCGGCGAGTACGACATGCACCGAAATTCACCGCTCTCCGGACGAACGCACCCTCGGGGCGCGCCGTCGCATCGTGTTCCATCTCCGGGGCCGCTGAGAACCCCCGATCCGCTTTTTACCAAAGCGGGGTTGCCGCATCGCAAGCGCCATCCGCGCAGCGGGATCCTCACGCGCGAAGGCGATCAGCAGCCCGATGGCGAACATGGTCGGCAGCAGGGCGGACCCTCCGTAGGAGAACAGCGGGAGCGGGACACCGGCGATCGGCAGCAGGCCGAGCACCGCACCGATGTTGATCACGGCCTGGGCCATGATCCAGGTGGTCACGCCTCCCGCGGCATACCTCACGAAGGGGTCCTCCGTGCGTCCGGCCACGCGGATACCCGCATAGCCTAGAGCCGCGAAGAGGGCGAGTACCGACAGCGTCCCCGCCAGGCCCAGTTCCTCACCGGTGACGGCGAAGATGAAGTCCGTGTGCGCTTCGGGCAGTTGGCCCCATTTCTCCACGCTCGCACCGAGCCCGGAACCGAAGATGCCGCCGGAGGCGAGGGCGTAGATCCCGTGCACGGCCTGCCAGCAGTCCACCGGGCCCGACTGCGGTTCGGTGGCGCCGAGACAGGCGAGCCGGGCCATGCGGTTGGGGCTGGTGCGGATGAGGATCGCACCGAGCAGCGCGGCGACGGACAGTACACCGACGAACAGCCGCGTCGGTGCTCCAGCCAGCCAGAGCAGGCCGAACAGGACCGCGGTGAGGATGATCGCCGTCCCCATGTCGCCGCCCAGCATGATCAGCCCGAGCAGCATGAAGGCGGCCGGCACCAGCGGCACCAGCATGTGCTTCCACTGGGTCAGCAGCCGCTTGTCCTGCTTGCGGGCCAGCAGATCGGCGCCCCACAGCACCAGCGCGAGCTTGCCGAACTCACTGGGCTGCAGCTGGAAGGAGCTGCCGAGGGCGATCCAGTTCTGGTTGCCGTTGACCGCGACTCCTATCCCCGGCACCTGCACCAGGGCCATCAGGAAGACGGCGCCCGCGAGGATGGGATAGGCCAGCGCACGGTGCAGCTTCACCGGCATCCGGGAGGCCACCAGCAGCAGTACGGCGCCGATCACGGCCGCCAGGAGCTGCTTGCGGAAGAAGTACGAGCCCGGCAGCGACATCTGCAGCGCCGTGATCTGGGAGGCCGAATACACCATCACCAGACCCAGCACGGTGATCAGCAGACTGCCGCCGAGGATCAGGTAGTAGGCGGTCAGCGGACGGTCCCAGGCCCTGCGCGCCCTGGTGACGAGGGTGCGCACGGGGTTCTCGCGCGGCGGGCCGGGGACGACGGACCCCCGGGCGGCCCGCTGCACGGGCGGGCGGCCGGTACGGCTACCGGGCATCCCGGCCTCCGCCCCTTGCCGGACCACAGGCTCCAGGGCCTGTCGTCCGGATCACGTCGCAGACGCGGGGCCTGGCACGCGTATCTGCCGCGTTGCCGTCGGTTGCCAGGGCTCCGCCCCGGCGCCCTCCCCCGCCTTGCAGCCGCACGCACCAGGCCACGCTCACGGTGCTGACAGGGCACCGCCGGTTCCCTGCGGCATGATCCGAACGACAGGCCCTAGACGGTCCCACGCGTCCCTCCCAAGATCGCCCGGCGCCAGGCGGCCGGGGGTCAGGCGCCGAGCTCGCGCACCGCCTGTGCGAACGCGTCACCGCGCTTGTTGTAGTTGGCGAACATGTCCATCGAGGCGCAGGCGGGGGCCAGCAGTACCGTGTCGCCGGGCCGTGCGAGCCGCTTCGCCTCCTGGACAGCCTGGAGCATCGCCCCAGTGTCGGTCCGGTCGAGGTCGACGACGGGTACTTCCGGGGCGTGTCGCGCGAGGGCTTCGCGGATCAGGGCCCGGTCCCTGCCGATCAGCACGGCACCGCGCAGCCGCTTCGACGAGTCCGCGACCAGCTCGTCGAAGGTGGCGCCCTTGGCGAGGCCGCCGGCGATCCACACGATCGACTCGTAGGCGGCCAACGAGGCCCCGGCGGCGTGGGTGTTGGTCGCCTTGGAGTCGTCGACGTAGGCGACGCCGTCCAGGTCGGCGACGTGCGCGATGCGGTGGGCGTCCGGGGTGAAGGCCCGCAGTCCGTCCCGTACGGCGCCCGCGGGCACCCCGTAGGCGCGCGCCAGGGCGGCGGCCGCAAGGGCGTTGGCGACGTTGTGCGGGGCCGGAGGCCTGACGTCGGAGACCTCGGCGAGCTCCTGGGCGTTCTTGTGCCGGTTCTCGACGAAGGCTCGGTCGACCAGAAGGCCCTCCACGACGCCGAGTTGGGAGGGGCCCGGGGTGCCCAGCGTGAAGCCGACGGCGCGGCAGCCCTCCTCGACGTCGGCCTCGCGGACCAGGTCCTCGGTGGCCTTGTCGGCCACGTTGTAGACGCAGGCGACGCGATTGCCCTCGTAGACGCGGCCCTTGTCCTTGGCGTACGCCTCCATGGAGCCGTGCCAGTCCAGGTGGTCGGGGGCGAGGTTGAGCACCGCCGCGGAGTGGGCGCGCAGGGACGGCGCCCAGTGGAGCTGGTAGCTGGACAGCTCCACGGCGAGCACGTCGTACTCCTCCTCGCCGAGCACCGCGTCGAGGAGGGAGACGCCGATGTTGCCGACGGCCGCGGTGCGCAGGCCGGCCGCCTTCAGGATGGAGGCGAGCATCTGGACGGTGGTGGTCTTGCCGTTGGTGCCGGTGACCGCGAGCCAGGGGGCCGCGCCCGGCTTCCTGAGCCGCCAGGCGAGTTCGACGTCGCCCCACACCGGCACCCCGGCCGCGTCCGCCGCCGCGAAGAGCGGCTTGTCCGGCTTCCATCCCGGGGCGGTGACGATCAGTTCGGTGCCGTCGGGCAGGGTGGCGCCGTCACCGAGGCGCACGGTGACGCCGAGCGCCTCCAGTTCCGCCGCCTGCTCCCGCGCGCGTGCGTCGTCGCCGTCGTTGACGACGGTCACCTTCGCGCCGAGCCCGTGCAGCACCTTGGCCGCCGGGACGCCGGAGACGCCGAGTCCGGCGACGGTGACGTTCTTCCCCTGCCAGTCGGTCACTTGTCCGCTGCCCATCCCGCGTAGAAGAGGCCCAGTCCGACGATCACACAGATGCCCTGGATGATCCAGAAGCGGACCACCACAAGGACTTCGGACCAGCCTTTGAGTTCGAAGTGGTGCTGGAGCGGCGCCATCCGGAAGACGCGCTTCCCGGTGAGCCGGAACGAGCCGACCTGGATGACCACCGACATGGTGATGAGGACGAACAGACCGCCGAGGATCGCCAGCAGCAGCTCGGTGCGGGAGCAGATCGCGAGACCCGCGAGCACACCGCCGAGCGCCAGCGAACCGGTGTCGCCCATGAAGATCTTGGCGGGCGAGGTGTTCCACCAGAGGAAGCCCAGGCAGCTGCCCATCAGCGCGGCGGAGACCACCGCCAGGTCGAGCGGGTCACGGACCTCGTAACAGGCACCCGGGTTGGTCAGGGTTCCGGCGTTGGCGCAGGACTCCTGCCACTGCCAGACGCCGATGAAGGTGTAGGCGCCGAAGACCAGGACGGAGGCACCGGTGGCGAGACCGTCGAGACCGTCGGTGAGGTTCACGCCGTTCGACATCGCGAGGATCATGAACAGCGCCCAGACGACGAACAGCACCGGGCCGATGGTCCAGCCGAAGTCCGTGATGAACGACAGCTTGGTGGAGGCCGGGGTGTTGCCGCGGGCGTCCGCGAACTGGAGCGAGAGCACCGCGAAGGCGATACCGCCGAGGAGCTGTCCGGCCATCTTCGCCTTGGCCCGCAGACCCAGCGAACGCCGCTTGACGATCTTGATGTAGTCGTCGAGGAAGCCGACCAGGCCCATGCCGACCATCAGGCCGAGCACCAGCACACCGGAGTAGGTCGGCGGCTTGCCGGTGATGAGCTTCGACAGGAAGTAGGCGGCGACCGTCGCCAGGATGAAGGCGATACCGCCCATCGTCGGCGTACCGCGCTTGCTGGCGTGCTCGCGCGGGCCGTCGTCGCGGATGTACTGCCCGTACCCCTTGCGGGCGAGCAGCTTGATCAGCAGCGGGGTGCCGACCAGCGTCAGGAAGAGGCCAATGACTCCTGAGAACAGGATCTGATTCATCATCGGGCTGCGACCTCACCCTCGGCACCGGTCTCGAGCAGCGCCTGCGCCACGCTCTCGAGTCCGACCGAACGGGACGCCTTCACGAGAACGACGTCTCCCGGGCGCAATTGGCTGCGCAACAGGTCGACCGCCGCCTGTGCGTCGGACACGTGCACCGACTCCTCACCCCACGAACCCTCGTTATATGCGCCCAGTTGCAGCCAGGCGGCTTCCCTGCCCCCGACCGCGACGAGCTTGCTGACGTTGAGCCGGACGGCGAGCCGTCCGACCGCGTCGTGCTCGGCGAGCGCCTCGTCCCCGAGCTCGGCCATCTTGCCGAGCACCGCCCACGTACGACGCCCTTTGCCCATGGCCACCAGCGCGCGCAGCGCGGCCTTCATGGACTCGGGGTTCGCGTTGTAGGCGTCGTTGACGACCGTCACGCCGTCCGGGCGCTCGGTGACCTCCATCCGCCAGCGGGAGAGGGAGCCCGCCTCGGAGAGCGCGCGGGCGATCTCGTCTGCGGACATGCCCAACTCGTGGGCGACGGCGGCCGCGGCGAGCGCGTTCGACACGTGATGCTCACCGTACAGGCGCATGGTCACATCGGATGCACCGGAGGGTGTGTGAAGCCTGAAGGAGGGCTGTCCGCTGTCCGTGAGTCGCACGTTCTCGGCGGAGACGTCCGCTTCGTCGGACTCTCCGAAAAGGATCACCTTCGCCTTCGTACGGGCGGCCATGGCCCTGACGAAGGGGTCGTCCGCGTTGAGGATCGCGGCGCCCCCCTCCTCGGCCGGGGGCAGGGCCTCGACCAGTTCGCCCTTGGCCTCGGCGATCTGCTCCCGGCCGCCGAACTCCCCGATGTGGGCGGAGCCGACGTTCAGGACCAGACCGACCCTCGGCGGGGTCAGACCGGTGAGGTACCGGATATGGCCGATTCCGCGCGCTCCCATCTCCAGCACGAGGAACTTCGTCTCCTCGGTGGCGGTGAGCGCGGTGAGCGGCAGCCCGATCTCGTTGTTGAGGGATCCGGGGGTGAAGACGGTCGGCGCCTTGCTCCGCAGCACCTGGGCGATGAGGTCCTTGGTACTGGTCTTGCCGGCCGATCCGGTCAGCGCGACGAGGGTGGCGCCGAGCCGGCCGACGACATGCCGGGCGAGGGCCCCGAGCGCGGCCTGGACGTCCTCCACGACGATCGCGGGCACGCCGACGGGGCGGGAGGCCAGCACGGCGGCCGCTCCCGCCTCGACGACCGCGGCCGCGTAGTCGTGTCCGTCCACGCGCTCGCCGACGAAGGCGACGAACAGGCTGCCGGGGCCCGCCTCCCGCGAGTCCCGGACCACCGGCCCGGTGACCTGCACGGACGGGTCCGGTATGTCGTGCGTCTGCCCGCCGACGACTTCTGCGATCTCGGCGAGGGAGAGGGCGATCACAAGTTCATCCCTGGGTCTTCTTGATGGCTTCGCGAAGCACCTGGCGGTCGTCGAAGGGACGCACCACCCCGGCGATGTCCTGTCCCTGCTCGTGGCCCTTGCCCGCGACCAGCACCGTGTCGCCGGGCTCGGCCCGGGCGACGGCGGCGGCGATCGCGGCGGCCCGGTCCTCGAAGACCTGCACCTCGCCGCGCTCGTGGGCGGGCACGGAGGCCGCGCCCTGGAGCATGGCGGCGAGGATCGCCAGGGGGTCCTCGGAGCGGGGGTTGTCGGAGGTCAGTACGGCGGTGTCGGCGAGCCGCGCGACGGCGGCGCCCATGGGCTCCCGCTTGGTCGTGTCGCGGTCGCCGCCGCAACCGAGCACGACGTGCACCCGGCCCTCGGTGACCTTGCGCAGGGCGCGCAGCACCGATTCCACCGCGTCGGTCTTGTGGGCGTAGTCGACGACCGCCAGGTACGGCTGGCCCACGTCGACGCGCTCGAGCCGGCCGGGCACGCCCGGCACGGCGGCGACGCCGTCGGCGGCGGCCTGCGGGTCGAGGCCGGCGGCGGCGAGGGCGACGACCGCGGCGAGGGTGTTGGCCACGTTGAAGGGGCCCGGCAGCGGGGAGCGGGCGGTGACCCGCTCGTCCTTGGGGCCGACGACGGTGAACGTCGAGTCCAGCGGGCCGACCTCGACGTCCTCGGCGCGCCAGTCGGCGTCGGGGTGGCCCTCGGCGGAGTAGGTGACGACCGGGACGCCTGCCTCCTTGGCGAGGCGGCGGCCGTACTCGTCGTCCACGTTGACCACGCCGAGCCTGCTGCGGGCGGGCGTGAACAGCTGCGCCTTGGCCTGGAAGTAGTCCTCCATCCCGGAGTGGAACTCCATGTGCTCCGGGCTGAGGTTGGTGAAGACGGCGATGTCGAAGACACAGCCGTCGACCCGCCCGAGGACCAGGGCGTGGCTGGAGACCTCCATGGCGACCGCGTCGGTGCCGCGCTCACGCATGACGGCGAACAGCGCCTGGAGGTCGGTGGCCTCGGGCGTGGTGCGTTCGGACTTGATGCGCTCGTCGCCGATGCGCATCTCCACGGTGCCGATCAGACCGGTGCTCCGGACGGTCTTCAGGCCGCCCTCGACCAGATAGGCGGTGGTGGTCTTGCCCGAGGTGCCGGTGATGCCGATCTGGAGCAGATCGCGGCCCGGATGGCCGTAGATGGTGGCGGCCAGCTCGCCCATCCGCGCGCGGGGGTCGTCCACCACCAGCGCCGGCAGTCCGGTCCGGGCGACGCGCTCGACGCCGGACGGGTCGGTCAGCACGGCGACCGCGCCGAGGCCGGCGGCCTGGGTGACGAAGTCGGCGCCGTGGGCGCGGGCGCCGGGGAGGGCTGCGTACAGGTCGCCCGGGCGGACGGCGCGCGAGTCATGGGTGATGCCCGTGACCTCGGCGGTCCGTTCCGGCGCGGGGGTGCCCAGCTGACCGGCGAGTTCCGCGAGGGGTGTGGCGGAGACCTGAACCGGCCGGGGCGGTCCCGGATATGTCACGGGGTGGCCCTTCTGGGTGGATTGGGACTGATCAGCGTGTGGCACGGCGGTGAGCGTACCGGGCCCACCGGCAGGTGAGCCAAGCGAGGTGCGGGAGGTGCTCTGGTTCCCGGGATCCGGGGTGATCGTTGTCACGAGGTGGTTCCTGGTGGCTCGGTGCTCGGTACGGGTCAGGGCTTGAAGGTGACCGGGAGGTCGGCGGGGGCGGCGCCGGTGGGCGGCACCTGGAGAGTCTTCAGGGCGAACGCCATGACCTGCTTGTACACCGGGCCGCAGATCTGGCCGCCGAAGTAGCTGCCCTCGGTGGCGTTCTGGATGACGCAGTAGACGGTGATCCTGGGCTTGTCGGCGGGCGCGAACCCGGCGAAGGACGAGGTGTAGCCGTGGTACTTGCCGGTGGCCGGATCCACGCGGTTCGCCGTACCGGTCTTCCCCGCGACCCGGTAACCCGGGATGCGCGCCTTGGTGCCGGTGCCCTCCTCGTCGTCCACGACCGACTCCAGCATCCGGGCGAGCGTCTTCGCCGTCTTCTCGCTGACGACCCGGGTCTCCTTGGGCTTCGGGGCGGGGGTGAAGCGTCCGTCGGGCCCCTTGGAGCCGCGGACGAGGGTGGGTTCGACGCGGACGCCGCCGTTGGCGATGGTCGAGTAGATGGAGGCGGCCTGCATGGCGTTGATGGAGACGCCCTGGCCGAAAGGAATCGTGTACTGCTGCGAGGTGGACCACGCGCCGGGCGGGGCGAGGATGCCCTTGGTCTCGCCGGGGAAGCCCAGTCCGGTGTGGCTGCCGAGGCCGAACTTGCGCAGGTAGTCGTAGAGCACCTTGTTGGCCTGGGACTGGGTCCTGCCCAGCTGGCCGGTGGCGAGGATGGTGCCGATGTTGCTGGACTTGGCGAGCACGCCGTTGAGCGTGAGGTACCACGTCGGGTGGTCGATGTCGTCCTTGAAGAGCCGGTCGCCGCGGTGCAGCCGGTTGGGCACGACCACATGGGTTCCCGGGGTGGCGACGTTCTCCTCGAGGACGGCGGCCATGGAGAGGACCTTGGCCGTGGAGCCGGGTTCGAAGGCGTCCTGGACGGCCGCGTTGCCGAGCGCCTTCGGATCGGCCTCGGAGAGGTTGTTGGGGTCGAATCCGGGCGCGTTGGCCATCGCGAGGACCTCGCCGGTGCGGGTGTCCTGGACGATGACGTAGCCGCGGTCGGCCGCGGACTCCCTCACCTGCTTGCTGATGGCGTTCTGGGCGGCCCACTGGATGTCGCGGTGGATGGTGAGCTCGACGTCGCTGCCGGGCACGGCCGGGGTCTCGGTGGAGCCCGCGGTCGGGACCAGACGGCCGCCGGACTGGGCGTAACGGATCTTGCCGTCCTCGCCGGCCAGCCGCTTGTCCAACTGGAGCTCGATGCCGCCGGCGCCCTTGCCCGCGGCGTTGACCCAGCCCAGTATCCCCGCGGCGAGTTCGTTGTTGGGGTACACCCGCTTGCTGGTGGGCACGGAGAAGACGCCGGCCAGGACGTTGGCCGTGGAGTCGTCGCTCTCCGCCTTCTTCGCGAGGGCGGCCTTCAGGTCCTTGATCTGCTTCCAGACCTGCGGGGTCTGGCGGCCGGCCAGCTTGACGTAGCGCAGTGTCCTGTTCTCCGGCCGGAGCTTCCTGACCAGGTCCTCCTGGTCCTCGCCGAGGATAGGTGCGAGGAGGGCGGCGGCCTGCTCGGGACCGTCGGCGACCTCCAGCTCGTCCGGGGTGAACATCGTCGGGTCGGCGGTGATGTCGTAGGCGTCCTCGCTGGTCGCGAGGGCCACGCCGTTGCGGTCGGTGATCTCCCCGCGTTCCGCGGCCAGCACCTGGCCGACGTAGCGGTTCTGCTCCGCCTTGCCCGCGTAGGTGCTCGCGTCGACGGCCTGCACCTGGAACAGGCGTACGACGAAGGCGAGCATGACCAGGGTCAGGGCGACACCGATCAGGCGCAGCCGGGGCCGGTGGCTGCCCAGGCGGATGACCTTGGGCGCCGCGGGACGGGGTCCGGCGGGCCTGCGGGCCGGGCGGGCGCCGGGTCCCGGGCGCCGGGCGGCGCCCTGCCGGGCGGGCCTGGCGGGTCCGGGCACCCGGCGGCGGGGCGGTTCCCTGTCGGACACTTCCGTCACCTGCCGGGGGTCGATGAGGAGGGGGTGGGACGGGGGCTCGGCGCCGAAGCGGGCGGCGGGACCGTCGCGGTGGCCAGGGCCTCGGGGGCGAGGACCAGGGGGGCGCGGGCGGCGGAGGCGGCGCTGGGCACGCCCTTGACCTTGCCGTCGGGGCCGAGGAAGGCGGGGTCGCCGCCGGGCACCATGCCGAGTTCGCGGGCGCGGCGCTGGAGGGCGTCGGGCGCGGAGTAGGCGTCGATGTCCCGTTGCAGGGCCTGTTCCTCGTCGGTGAGGTTCTTGGTCTCCCGCTTGAGGTCGTCGAGCTGGAAGGCGCCCTCGCTGAGCGCGGAGTTCAGCACCAGCAGGCCGATCAGGCCGCCGCCGAGGAGCAGGACGACGAGGAGGACGAACGGGGTGCGTGCCGCCTGGGCGCGTCCGGTGGGCAGGAGCCGCGCGAGCCGGGCCGCCCTCCCCTTCAGCTCAGGTCGCCCCTTCAGTTCGGGTTTCCTACTCACTCACGCTCCCCTGAGTTCGCCTGTCCCACCCGTACGCCGCCCGGCCCGTCACCCGCCGCCTGCGCGGCCGGTTCCTCACCGTCCGGGTCTCACCGTCCGCACCTCACCCGACGTCCTCCCGGATCCGCTCGGCGCCGCGCAGCCGCGCGGGAGCCGCGCGGCGGTTCTCCGCGATCTCCTCCTCGGTGGGAAGTTCGGCACCGCGCGTGAGCAGCTTGAGCCGGGGCTGGTACTGCTCGGGGACGACCGGGAGCCCGGGCGGGGCGGTGGTGGCGGCGCCCGCCGCGAACACCTGCTTGACGAGGCGGTCCTCCAGGGAGTGGTACGACAGCACGGCGATCCGTCCGCCCACGGCGAGGGCCTTCACGGCCGCCGGGATCGCCCGCTCCAGCACCGACAGCTCACCGTTGACCTCGATCCGCAGGGCCTGGAAGGTGCGCTTGGCCGGGTTGCCTCCGGTGCGCTTGGCGGCCTGGGGCAGCGCGTCGCGGATCAGCTCGACCAGGCGCGCGCTGTTGGTGAAGGGCTCCTTCTCGCGCTCGCGCACCACGGCGGACACGATCCGCTTGGCCTGCTTCTCCTCGCCGTAGGCGCGCAGGATGCGGACGAGTTCGCCGGGCGGGTAGGTGTTGAGGACCTCGGCGGCGCTGACGCCGGTCGTCTGGTCCATGCGCATGTCCAGGGGGGCGTCCTGGGCGTAGGCGAAACCGCGGTCGGCCTCGTCGAGCTGCATGGAGGACACGCCGAGGTCGAACAGGACGCCCGCCACGCGGGCGATGCCGAGCCGGGCGAGCACGTCGGGGAGCTCGTCGTAGACGGCGTGCACCAGGGTGGCCCGCTCGCCGAAGGGGGCGAGCCGCTCGCCGGACAGGCGCAGGGCCTCCTTGTCACGGTCGAGGGCGACGAGCCGCGCCTCGGGGAACCGCCGGAGCAGGGCCTCGCTGTGGCCGCCGAGGCCGAGGGTGCAGTCGACGACCACCGATCCCGGCCGCTCCAGGGCGGGCGCCAGCAGGTCCAGGCACCGCTGGAGCATCACCGGGACGTGTCGACTCTGGCTCAAGTGGCCCTCTCAAACTCGGCGGGCGTCCACGCACCGCCGGGTCCCCGCCCTCCCCCGGTGAAGGGGCGGCCGGCGCCGGAGGCGTCGGCCGAGCGGCGGCGGGAGAAGGCCGAGCCGTACGTACGCGCCGCGCACGCGGGGAGATCCCCCGGTCGTGGCCGGGGTCTCCGGGGAGAAATCAGTGCAGCGGGCAGTCTCGCCTCCCGCTTCGCGTCACTTTAGTCCACGGCCCCGCCCGGTCAATCAACCGGCCTGCGCGTCGCGGCCCCCGCGGCGAGTCAAGGGATGTACCGGGTGAATCACCCTTGGGAGGGGGGTCACACCACTCCTGTGGATTGCCTCACAACAACGATCACTGGCGTTCTTTGTCCCCTCTCACGACGGGCCTGTCGCCCTCACGACCATTACCGTCATGAGTATGACGACTTCCGCCTCGGTTCCCGCCGGCTCCACGAACGCCACCACCTCCTCCGACACGGTCACCGACCGTCTGGTCGAGGCCAACGAGCAGTACGCGGCCGCCTTCACCGATCCCGGGATGGACGCCCGCCCCGTGCTGAACGTGGCCGTGGTGGCCTGCATGGACGCACGACTGGACCTGCACGCCGCGCTGGGCCTCGCGCTCGGCGACTGCCACACCATCCGCAACGCGGGCGGAGTCGTCACCGACGACGTGATCCGCTCGCTGACCATCAGCCAGCGGGCGCTCGGCACCCGCAGCGTCGTCCTCATCCACCACACCAACTGCGGCCTGGAGTCCCTCACGGAGGAGTTCCGGCACGAGCTGGAGATGGAGGTGGGCCAGCGTCCCGCCTGGGCCGTCGAGGCCTTCCGGGACGTCGACCAGGACGTGCGCCAGTCGATGCAGCGGGTGCGCACCTCGCCGTTCCTGCTGCACACCGACGACGTGCGCGGATTCGTCTTCGACGTGAAGTCGGGCCTGCTGCGCGAGGTCGACCCGGCGTGACCCGGCCGCCCGCCCCGGGGACGATCTGAGTTCCGGAGCCGTTTCCGGTCGTAAGACCTGACATATCGCTGTCAGTTGTCCACAGGCGAGTGACACGAATCGGTAACGGCGGCAAGAATGCGGGAGTGGTGCCACGCGGAACTTTTCCCGCGTGGTGTCCGTGATTCGGGGTGGGCCGGCCCGCACAGCAGGCGTCGGCCCGGGACATTTGGGGTTCCCCGCTCCTTCGCGGAGCGTGGGGAAAGGCCGAGGAGGGCCGGGTGACGACCTATGACGATCGAGCGAGCCTCACTGATCTGACCGCCGTCGTGGAGCGCGTGCGGGATTCGGTGGAAGGCGTGATCGAGGGAAAGCCCGAGGTCGTACGGCTCTCGCTGACCGTACTGCTCGCCGAGGGACATCTGCTCATCGAGGATGTCCCGGGAGTCGGCAAGACGATGCTGGCCAAGGCACTGGCACGGTCGATCGACTGTTCGGTGCGGCGGATCCAGTTCACGCCGGACCTGCTGCCCTCGGACATCACCGGTGTGTCCATCTGGGACCAGCAGCGCCGTGACTTCGAGTTCAAGCCGGGTGCCATCTTCGCGCAGGTGGTGATCGGCGACGAGATCAACCGCGCGTCGCCGAAGACGCAGTCCGCGCTGCTGGAGTCGATGGAGGAGCGCCAGGTCACCATCGACGGCAAGACCTACGAGCTGCCCAGCCCGTTCATGGTCGTGGCCACGCAGAACCCGGTCGAGATGGAGGGCACCTACCCGCTGCCGGAGGCCCAGCGCGACCGCTTCATGGCCCGCGTCTCGGTCGGCTACCCGAGCGCGGAGGCCGAGCTGCAGATGCTCGACGTGCACGGCGGCGTCTCCCCGCTGGAGAGCCTCCAGCCGGTGGCGCACGCGCACGAGATACTGAAGCTGATCGAGGCGGTGCGCGACGTGTACGTGGCCGACCCGATCCGCCGGTACGCGGTGGACCTGGTCGCCGCCACCCGCACGCATCCCGATCTCAGACTCGGCGCCTCGCCGCGTGCGACGCTGCATCTGCTGCGCGCTGCGAAGGCCTCGGCGGCCCTCGGCGGCCGGGACTACGCACTGCCGGACGATGTGCAGGCGCTCGCCGTCGCCGTACTCGCCCACCGGCTGCTGCCCACCGCTCAGGCCCAGCTCAACCGCCGCACCGCCGAGCAGGTGGTGCAGGAGATCCTCCAGCACACCGCGGTGCCCGCGGACACCCCGCAGCGGACGGGCCTCGGCCGTGGCGGTCCGGGCTACGGCCAGCAGCCGCCCCGGAGGCTGTGATGACCACCGCCGGCGCCGTCCACACGGACGGCGACACGGGTGACCGGAGCGGTGTCAGGACCGCTCTGGCGGGGCTCACCACCCGCGGGCGCTCCTTCCTGGCCGCCGGCGTGGCCGCCGCGATCTGCGCGTATGTGCTCGGGCAGAGCGATCTGCTGCGCGTCGGACTGCTGCTGGCGGTGCTGCCGCTGGTGTGCGCGGCCGTGCTGTACCGCACCCGCTACCGGGTCGCGGGCAGCCGCCGGCTCTCCCCCGGGCGGGTGCCGGCCGGCTCCGAGGCGCGGGTCCATCTGCGGATGGACAACGTCTCGCGGCTGCCGACCGGCCTGCTGATGCTCCAGGACCGGGTGCCCTACGTGCTCGGTCCGCGCCCGCGGTTCGTGCTGGACCGGGTGGAGGCGGGCGGCCGCCGCGAGGTGTCCTACCGGGTCCGCTCCGACCTGCGCGGCCGCTATCCGCTGGGCCCCCTCCAACTGCGGCTGTCCGACCCGTTCGGCATGTGCGAGCTGAGCCGCTCCTTCTCCACGTACGACACGCTCACGGTGATACCGCGCGTGGAGCCGCTGCCACCGGTGCGGCTGAGCGGCGAGGCGATGGGCTACGGCGACGGGCGGCAGCGTTCGCTGGCACTGGCCGGCGAGGACGACGTGATCCCGCGCGGCTACCGCTACGGCGACGATCTGCGCCGGGTGCACTGGCGTTCCACCGCGCGCTACGGCGAACTGATGGTGCGCCGCGAGGAGCAGCCGCAGCGCGCCCGGTGCACCGTGCTCCTGGACACCCGGGCCATCGCCTACGAGGGCGCGGGACCGGACTCGGCGTTCGAGTGGGCGGTGTCCGGCGCGGCCTCCGTGCTGGTGCACATGCTGGAGCGGGGCTATTCGGTGCGGCTGCTGACCGACACCGGCACCTCGGTACCGGGCGAGGGCTCCGACGGCTTCGCCGGGGTGAACCAGGAGTCGGCGGACGCGGCCGGGCTGATGATGGACACCCTCGCCGTGGTGGACCACTCCGACGAGGACGGCCTGTCGCGCGCCTACGACGTGCTGCGCGGCGGGAACGAAGGGCTGTTGGTGGCCTTCCTCGGCGATCTCGACGAGGAGCAGGCCGCGGTGCTCGCCCGGATGCGGCAGCGCAGCGGAGGCGCCCTGGCCTTCGTGCTGAACAGTGAGACGTGGCTGCGGGAACCGGCCGACGTGTCCGGTCCGTTGGACAGTGGCGAGGGGCGGCTGCGGATGCTGCGCGAGGCGGGCTGGACGGCCCTGGGCGTGCCGCGCGGTGCCTCGCTGGACGAGCTGTGGCGGCAGGCGGACCGGGACCGGTCGGGCCTGGCCGCGGCGAGCGGTGGGGAGGGACCGTGATCAGCGGGGTGGCGAGGCTGACCATCTGTGCCTGGGCGGCGACGCTGCTGGCGGCGTGTGCCCTGCTGCCGCTGGTCGAACCGTCGACGTGGCTCGTCCAGGCGGCGTTCCTGCTGGCCGTGCAGTCGGGCGTGGGCGCGGCCACCCGCAGGGTGCCGCTGGCGCGTCCGGTGACGGTGGCCGCGCAGGTCCTGGTGACGCTGGTGCTGCTGACCCTGGCCTTCGCGCGGGAGCACGCCCTCGGGGGGCTGATACCCGGCCCGGACGCCTTCCGCTACTTCGCCGAGCTCCTGGAGCAGGGCGGCGACGACGTCAGCCGGTACTCGATCCCGGCGCCGCTGTCCGACGGCATCCGGCTGATGCTGGTCGGCGGGGTCCTGATCATCGGGCTGCTGGTGGACACCCTCGCGGTGACCTTCCGCAGCGCGGCCCCGGCAGGGTTGCCGCTGCTCGCCCTGTACTCGGTGGCCGCGGGGCTGTCCGACGACGGCATCGACTGGCTGTGGTTCCTGCTGGCGGCGGCCGGCTATCTGATGCTGCTGCTCGCCGAGGGGCGCGACCGGCTCTCCCAGTGGGGGCGGGTGTTCGCCGGGCCGGGCCGCGCGCCCCACGACGACCGGCCGGGCGCCATGGCTCCCGTGCGCACCGGACGGCGGATCGGTGTGCTCGCGCTGGGCATCGCCCTGGTGGCACCGCTCGGTCTGCCCGCGATGAACGGCGGCCTGCTGGACCCGGCCGGCTCGGGCGTCGGCTCGGGCGGTGGCGGGGGCGGCACCATCTCCGCGGTGAACCCGCTGGTGTCGCTGCGCGACTCGCTGAACGTGGAAGACGACCGCCAGGTGCTGTCGGTGCGCTCCGAGATGGCGGACACCTCGGACCTGTATCTGCGGATCGTGTCCCTGGACGACTTCGACGGCACCACGTGGAAGCCGTCGAAGCGGTCCATCACCGCGGTGCCCGACGGCACCTTCCCCACCCCGCCCGGCCTCGGTCCCGGCACAGGGCGCACGGAGGTCGCCACGTCGATCTCCGTGGCCGACTGGTACGGCCAGACCTGGCTTCCGATGCCGTACCCGCCGAGCGGGGTCAGCATCCGGGGCGACTGGCGCTACGAACCGGTCGGCATGACGCTGGTGGGCGACCACGGCCAGGACACGCGCGGTGTGACGTACCAGGTGCGCAGCCTGAACGTCCAGCCGACGGCGGAGCAGCTGGCCGGTGCGCCGGAGCCGCCGCCGGCCCTGAAGCGCGAGTACACCGAGCTGCCTGGCTCGCTGCCGGCCGTGGTGGCCGAGACCGCCCGTGAGGTCACCGCGGGCGCGGACAACGCCTATGACCAGGCGGTGGCGCTGCAGGAGTACTTCACGCTGAAGGGCGGTTTCGAGTACGACACCGAGGTGGACGTCGGCAGCGGCCCCCGGGCGATCGCCCGGTTCCTGCGGGACAAGCAGGGCTTCTGTGTGCACTTCTCCTTCGCGATGGCGTCGATGGCCCGCTCGCTGGGCATACCGGCGCGGGTCGCAGTGGGCTTCGCGCCCGGTACGCCGCAGGCGGACGGCACCATCTCGGTCGGGCTGCGGGACGCGCACGCCTGGCCGGAGCTGTACTTCGAGGGCGTCGGCTGGACCCGCTTCGAGCCGACCCCGACCCGTGGGTCCACACCGCCGTACACGGTGCCGGACCCGGCGGACAGCACGGCGCCCGATCCGGCCCGGCCGTCCGAGGCGGCGCCCGAGGAGCCGTCCACGGCGCCCTCGGAGAGTGCGAGCTGCACGGCGCAGCGCAGGCTGCTGGACGGGTGCGGGAGCGAGTCGCCGCAGGCGGCCCTGCCCACCGGTGGCGACGGACCGAAGTGGTACACGGTGCTGTTGTGGGCGCTGGCCGGTCTCGCCGTCCTGCTGGTGCCTCTGTCGCCGATGCTGTGGCGGCTGCGGACCCGGGCGGTGCGGCTGGGCGGGCACGGCAGGTCGGAGGCGGACGCGGCGCCGCACATCCTCGCCGTGTGGGAGGAGCTGACCGACTCGGCCTGGGACCACGGCATCTCGCCGGACGAGTCGCTGACCCCGCGCAAGGCGGCCGCCCGAATCGTGCGGCTCGGCCGTCTCGACGAGAGCGGAGCGGCATCGGTGCACCGGGTCGCGGACGCCGTGGAGCAGGTGCTGTACGCACCGCGACCGCGGCCGGCCGCGGGTCCAACGGACGATGTGCGTCAGGCGATCGCGGGGCTGCGGGCGGCAGCGGGACGGCGGGCGCGGGTGCGTGCGGTGGTCGCTCCGCGGTCGGTGGTACGGGTCGGCTGGGCCGTGTCGGCGTGGTGGTCGGGTGTCCGCGACCGGCTGCTCGCGGCGCGGCCGGCCTGGCGGCGGCCGTTCCGGCAGCAGGGCTGAACGCTGGGCGCAGGGCCCTTGCAGGCGCCGGTGGGTTGCACCACCCGGTGCTTTGCGGGGGCCCTTCGTTTGCAGGCCGGGGGGTGTTCGCGCAGCCCGGCGCCGGCGGGGTGCCTCCCCCACGCTCGGCTTCGCTCGAGCGGGGGGGACCCCCATCGCCATGGGGGTACCTGCCAGGCTTTCAAGGCACTGGGGGGAGGCACGACTGCCCGCGAAGGGCGGCCGGGGTCGCGAGGGCGCGGAGCTCGGAGCAGGCCGTGGACATGGCTCAGGGGGTGACCACCAGCTCGGTGGTCACCCCCTGAACGGTGTCTTCGTGGGGTGGGAGCGGGATCTAGCGGCCGCCGCCCTGCTCGTCACGGCGCCGCTGCCAACGCTCTTCGATGCGGTCCATCATGGAGCGACGCTGTCTCCCCTGACGACTCGCCTGTGGGGTACCTGTGGCACCGGCGCCCTGCTCGCCCGGCTTGGGTGCCTTGCGCCAGCCGGTCACGGCGAGTACCGCGCAGCCCAGCATCACAAGGAATCCCACGACACTGAGCCAGACCTGCTGGGCGACCATACCGGCCATGAGGAGCGCAATACCCACGAGGAAGCCCGCGACCGCCTGGTAGACCCGTCGCCGGGTGTACGTACGCAGTCCGCTTCCCTCGAGCGCCGTCGCGAACTTGGGATCTTCGGCGTACAGCGCTCGCTCCATTTGCTCGAGCATGCGCTGCTCGTGCTCCGAGAGCGGCACGGAGTCCTCCTCATCGTGCAGTCGCCGGGGCGACCCGGGGGGTCCCTTCAGGATAGGCAGGGAATCGCCCCCGTGAAACCCGCCCCTCTACGCCAATTGGCCAACCGGTACCAGCCATCACGTCCCGGCCCACTGAGGCTTCTCATTCCCCGGCGGCCGACCCGTCATGCCGGGCGGTCTCCCTCGATCATACGGCGACCGGCCGCCATTCGGGGGGCCTGTGGCGCACTCCATGCGCCGCGGGACCACCGGACGCGCCGCTGATCAGCGGGCGCGTCACTGTGTTCACTCAAGCCCCGGAGGTCTCCTGCGTCTCACCGAGCACATGGAGCTGGGTCGCCACGGAGCGGAAGGCGGTCAGCTCGGCCGCGGCGGCCTCCAGCTTCAGCAGGGCGTCCAGTGCCCCGGGCTCGGTGTCCACGAGGACGCCGGGGACGAGATCGGCGAAGACCCGCACGCCGTGCACGGCGCCGACCCTGAGGCCCGCGCCCTCCACGAGTCCGGTGAGCTGCTCGGCCGTGAAGCGGCGCGGCATGGGGTCGCCCGTGCCCCATCGGCCGTTCGGGTCGTCGAGCGCCTGCTGGGCCTCGGAGAAGTGACCGGCGAGGGCCCGGGCGAGCACGGCGCCGCCGAGACCCGCGGCGAGCAGGCTGAGGACGCCCTCGGGGCGCAGGGCCGCCACCGCGTTGCGGACGCCCTCGGCCGGGTCGTCGACGTACTCCAGGACGCCGTGGCACAGCACGACGTCGTAGCCGCCGCGCTCGGCCACGTCGAAGAGACCGTGGGCGTCGCCCTGGACGCCCGTGACCCGGTCGGCGACGCCGTCCTCGGCGGCGCGGCGCTCCAGGGCGAACAGGGCGTTGGGGCTGGGGTCGACGACGGTCACGCGGTGGCCGAGGCGGGCGAGCGGCACCGCGAAGTTACCGCTGCCGCCGCCGGTGTCGAGGACGTCCAGCACCTGGCGTCCGGTCGCCTTGACCCGGCGTTCCAGGGCGTCCTGGAGGACCTCCCAGACCACGGCGGTACGGAGAGCGGCGCGGGGTCGCATCGGGTCCGACACGGTAGTGACTCCTCGGCGGGGCACCGCCTGGTGTGGTGGCGGGGCGGTTGGGCTTCAGTGCTGTCCACCCTATGGCCTGCGGCGTGGGCACCGGTCACCTGGCCGCCCCCGGGGGGAATCAGCCCGCGTCCGGCATGTCGCCCGGGTCCTCGGGGTCGGTGCGGGGCGGGGGAAGGATCGGCTGGAGGACCAGCATGCGTTCCACCAGGCGGAGGAACATCGCCACGTCCCGTATCAGGTCGTCGGCGTCGCGGGCGCTCGCCGCGCCCTGGATGCCCGCCTCGGCGCGGGCGCGGCGCCCGGCCCCCGAGGCGAACAGGGCGCTCCATTCGGTGAGCTCGGGCGCGATCTCGGGGAGCACTTCCCAGGCGCTCCGTATCCTGGCCCGGCTGCGCGGCGAAGTCTCGGGCCGGCCGCGCGCGGCGAGCACGGCGGCGGCGGTGCGCAGGGCGGCCAGGTGGGCCGTCGCATAGCGCTCGTTCGATGTCTCGAGGACGGTGGCCTCGTCGAGTCCGGCACGGGCCTGGGCGAGCAGGTCGAGGGCGGCGGGCGGGGCCGCGGCGCGGCGCAGCACGGGGTGGATGTCGCTCGCCGGGCCGTTCAGTGAGGGGGCAGGGCCGGATGCGCGGCGCCGACGGGCGGCGGCTGCGGACGAGTTGGCCATGACGAACCTCCTGTCGTCTTCGTGACGGCACGCCCCGAGACGGGGTGCCGTATGTACACATCGTGAGGTATGCCACTGACAATCCGTTCTGACCTGCGCTTTTGCTTCGACCGACAGTTCGAGCTAGTTTTTGCACTGACCAGTCAGTTCAAAAAGGGGAACAAGGGGGCGCTGGTGGACGGTCCGCCCGGACTTGCCGTCACGGCCGACGGCTTCGGCCTCGAGGGACCACGCGGCTGGGTGTTCCGCGGGGTCTCGGCCGACGCGGGACCCGGCTCGCTGATCGCGGTGGAGGGGCCGTCCGGTTCGGGCCGCACCTGCCTGCTGCTCGCGCTCACCGGGCGGATGCGGCCCACGGAGGGCGCGGCCGCGGTCGGCGGGCTCGAACTGCCCAGGCGCATGGCCGCCGTCCGCCGCCGCAGCGCCCTCGCCCACGTCACCGGCGTGACCGATCTCGACCCGGCGCTCACCGTCGGGGAGCACCTGCGTGAACAGGCGCTGCTGCAACGGCGCTTCGGGGGCCCGTTCCCGCTCGCCCCGCTGCGGCGCGGAGAGCGCACGCGGGAGGAGAAGCGGCGGCTCGACACCGCGCTGACCACCGCCGGGCTCGACCTCGCGACCCTGCCCAAGGGCCCGCGGACGGCCGTACGGGACCTGGAGCGGGTGGAGGCGCTGCGGCTGTCGCTCGCGCTGGCGCTGCTGGGCCGCCCCGGACTGCTCGGTGTGGACGACACCGACCTGAAGCTCTCCCCCGCCGAACGGGACGAGATCTGGGCCCTGCTGAGGTCCGTCACCGAAACCGGCACCACCGTGCTGGCCGTGTGCAGCGAGGCACCGGGCGACGCGGTGACCGTCCGCACCGGAGCCGCCCGGCACGACGAGGAGAAGGAGGCGGCGGCCGATGCGCTCGCCGAAACTGGCCGCTCTTGAGCTCCGGCGCTTCGGCCGGGGCACGCTGCCCCGCGCGGCGCTGGTCGCCCTGCTGGTGCTGCCGCTGCTGTACGGCGCCCTGTACCTGTGGTCGTTCTGGGATCCGTACGACCGTCTGGACCGGATCCCGGTGGCGCTGGTGAACGACGACGAGGGGGCGACCGGCGACGGCGAACGCATCACCGCGGGCGACGACATCGCCGACGGGCTGCGCGACAGCGGCACCTTCGACTGGCGGGAGGTGAGCGCCGAGGAGGCCCGGCGAGGCGTCGAGGACGGCACCTACTACCTGTCGCTGACCCTGCCGGCCGACTTCAGCCGCCGTATCGCCTCCAGTTCGGGCGACTCCCCCGAGACCGGAGCGCTGCGGGTGCGGACGAACGACGCCAACAACTACATCGTCGGACAGATTTCCCGGACGGTCTTCGGCGAGGTGCGCCGGGCGGCGTCCACGAAGACGTCGCGGTCCTTCCTCGACCGGATCTTCGTCTCGTTCTCCGACATCCACGGCGAGACCGTGAAGGCGGCGAAGGGCGCCGACAAGCTGAACGGCGGCATCGGGAAGGCGGAGAAGGGCTCCAAGGACCTCGCCGACGGCCTGTCGGACGCCCGCAAGGGCAGCGGCAAGCTGTCCAAGGGCCTCAAGGACCTCCACAACGGCGCCGGCGACCTGGAGGACGGTTCCAAGAAGGTCGCGGACGGGACGCGGAGGCTCGCCGAGAAGGTGAACGCGGTCGACGCCGAAGCGGGTCCCTTCCTGAAGGACAACGAGAAGGCCATCGGGGAGACCGCGCGGTTCGTCGCCGACTCGGCCGGCGACCTCCGCGACGATCTCGACGCGCTCGAGGAAGGGGCACCGGCCGCCGCGAAGGACGCCCGCGCGGCGTCCGCCACCGTGGACGGCGTCCACAAGACGCGCTGCGAGGATGCCGCCGTGCCCGACGCCGCCTGCGCGGACCTGAAGAAGGCCAAGGACGCGGTGGCCGCGGCGGCGACCGTCGCCGACGACGTCAGTGCCCTGGTCACCGACCACCGCGACGACCTGAAGAAGCTCGACGGCCGGCTCGCCACCCTGGAGAAGCAGGCCCGGACGCTCGCCGGCCGCGCCCCGCACCTCTCCGAGGACCTCGAGGATGCCGTGACCCGGATCAACAAGCTCAACACGGGCGCCGGCAAGGTCGCCGCGGGCGCGAAGAAGCTGAACAAGGGGCTCGGCACCGCCGAGACCGGCGCCCGGGACCTCGACAAGGGCGTCGGCGAGCTGAAGACGGGCGCCGACGATCTCAAGGGCGGTCTGTACAAGCTCGTCGACGGCTCCGGTGACCTCGCCGGCGGCCTGCACGACGGCGCCGGGAAGATCCCCGACTACGACAAGCAGGACCGCGACCTGCGCACCGAGGTGATGGCCGACCCGGTGCGGCTGGTCTCGAGCGATCCGCACAAGGCGCCCAACTACGGCACCGGATTCGCCCCGTACTTCATCCCGCTGTCGCTGTGGGTGGGCGCGATGGTGGCGTACATGCTGATCGCGCCGATGAACCGGCGTGCCCTCGCGGCGGGCGCCTCGGCGTGGCGGATCGCGCTCGCGGGCTGGCTGCCCGTGGTGGCGATCGGGGTGCTGCAGACGCTGGCGCTGATGTCGGTGCTGCACTGGGCGCTCGGGCTGCAGATGGCCCGGGCGGCCGGGACGGTGGGCTTCCTGTTCCTGGTGGCGGCGTGTTTCGCGGCGCTCGTGCAGTGGCTGAACGCGCGCTTCGGCGCGGCCGGCCGGATCCTCGTTCTCGCGCTGCTGATGCTCCAGCTGACCTCCGCGGGCGGCACGTACCCCGTTCAGACGAGCCCGCCGTTCTTCAACGCGCTGCACCCCTTCCTGCCGATGACCCACGTCGTCGAGGCGCTCCGGCGGCTCATCACGGGCGGCGGCCTCGGACCGGTGTGGCAGGCCTGCGCCGTACTGACGGCCTTCACCGCGGGCGCCGTGGCGCTGACCGCGCTGTCGGCCCGCCGCCGTCAGGTGTGGACGCCTTCCCGGCTGCACCCGGAGCTGAGCCTGTGAACGGGCGCGCCGGGGCTCCTGTGAGAATCAGGGCCATGGAAAGCAGCAGCACCACGCCGGGCGGCAGTGCCCGCCGCGAGGCCACCCGGCAGAAGCTCTACGAGGCGGCCGTCACCCTCATCGCCGAGCAGGGCTTCTCGGCCACCACCGTGGACGAGATCGCCGAACGGGCGGGAGTCGCGAAGGGCACGGTCTACTACAACTTCGCGAGCAAGTCGGTCCTCTTCGAGGAGCTGCTGCGGCACGGGGTCGGTCTGCTGACCGCCTCGCTGCGGGACGCGGCCGAGACGACCGCCGCCAAGGGCGGCAGCAGGGTCGACGCCCTGGACGCGATGATCCGCGCGGGGCTGGTCTTCATCGACCGCTACCCGGCCTTCACCCAGCTGTACGTGGCCGAGCTGTGGCGCACCAACCGGGCCTGGCAGTCCACGCTGATGGTGGTGCGCCAGCAGGCCGTGGCGGTGGTCGAGGAGGTACTGCGCGAGGGCGTGGCGAACGGCGAGTTCAGCGAGGAGATCGACGTCCCGCTGACGGCCGCCGCGCTGGTGGGCATGGTGCTGGTGGCCGCGCTGGACTGGCAGTCCTTCCAGCCGGAGCGGTCGCTGGACGACGTGCACGCGGCGCTGTCCCGGCTGCTGCAGGGGCGGGTCAGCGGCCGCCGCTGAGCCCCCGGCACACGAAAGCGCCGGCCCGTGGTGGCCGCGTCCCCCGCGGGCCACCGGCCGGACCGGCGCCTTCCTTGCTCCCCCGTACGTCCCCCGTGGACCCCCGTTGCGGTCGTCCCCCGGATTCCCCCGTGCCTCGCTCCCGCCGACGGCGCCGGCGGAAGGAGCGGATCGCGGGCCCGTCCCCGTTCCGGCGCCCCGTGTCGCCGGTTCCGGAGACGTGCCCCTCTCCGTGGTCTCCACTCTCTCGTTCCCGCGGGGCGACCCCCATCCGCGCCCGTACTCAACTGCGCGGCTAGGTACGGGTACTCACTCCTGCGCACCCGCGCCCACCCCTCCCTGTCGCCGGGTGGTCACCCCGGCGGGCGCGCGGGTACTCGGGGACGGACTGTCGGTGCGGGCGGATAAAGTCCCTGACATGGCACGGATTGCGGTGATCGGCGCCGGGATGGGCGCGATGGCGGCCGCCGCCCGGCTGGCCGTCGCGGGCCACCGGGTGGTGGTGCACGAGCGGACGGAGACGTACGGCGGCGCCCTGCGCCGGGTGGAGTGGGACGGGTTCTCCTTCGACACCGGGCCGGGGCTGCTCCCGCTGCCCGCGGTGTACCGCGATCTGTTCGTGAAGACGGGCAAGGAGCCGCTGGAGGCGTGCGTCGAGCTCGTCCAGGTGGATCCGTCGTCGCACCACGTGTTCGCGGACGGTACGCGTGTGTCGCTGCCCAATGCCTCCCGCGCGGGCGTCGTCTCCGCCCTGGAGGAGAGCCTCGGCCCGGCCGCCGCCCGGCGCTGGGGCGACTTCCTGGTGCGGGCCCGGGAGGCCTGGGACCGTGCGCGCCGGCCGCTGCTGGAGGAGCCGCTGTGGCCCAACTGGCAGGTCCTGGCCGAGCGCGAGCCGTATCCGGCGGTCCCGCACAAGAGGCTGCTGCGCACGCGCACGGCGGGCACGCTGGCCGAGGTGGGGGCGTGGGAGCTGCGCGATCCCCGGCTGACCGCCCTCCTGGAGAGTTACGCGCTCGCGCACGGTCTCGACCCCCGGGAGGCCCCGGCGAGCGCGGCCGTGCTGCCCTACATGGAGCACGCGTTCGGCACCTGGTACGTCCGGGGCGGTATGCGGGAGCTGGCGCGGGCTGTGTACGAGCGGTGTCTGGCCCGCCGGGTGGAGTTCCGCTTCGGCACAGAGGTCACCGGGGTGCTGGAGAAGGACGGCAGGGCGGCGGGGCTGGAGCTCGCCGACGGCACGGTGGCGGGGGCGGACCTCGTGGTCGCCGGGGTGGCGCCCGAGGTTCTGGACCGGCTGGTCCCAGGGACGCGGGTGCGCGGTGACGGCGAGGTTCCCGGCCGGCGCGGGCCGGCGAGCCGCGTGACGGTGCTGCTGGCGCTGCGGGGCGGGCGCCCGGAGGGCACACCGCACCGCACGGTGGTGCACGCGGAGGACCGCGGGGCGGAACTGGAGTCGCTGTCCGGTGCGTCGGGCGGACTGCCCGCGCACCCCACGGTGACGGTCCACAGACCGGACGATCCGGCGCTGGTCCCGGACGCCGGCCACGAGGCGGCGACGGTCACGGCGGTGGTGCCCGTGGGCGCCGGGGGCGCTTTGGAGGCCCATGCCGAGACGCTGATCACCGCCGCCGGGCGGGCGATACCCGGGCTGCGTGACCGCCTGCTGCGGCACGAGGTGCGCACCCCGGCCGACATCGCCGGAGAGACGGGCGCGGAAGGCGGTGCCGTGCCGGTGCCGGCGCTGGCCGCCGCGGGCGGGCGGCTGCTCCAGCCGTCCAACAGCACCCGGCTGCCGGGGCTGTTCACGGTCGGCGGGTGGTCCCATCCGGGCGGCGGGCTGCCGCACGCCGGGATGTCGGGGGCGCTGGTCGCCGGGCTGATCGTGGAGGGGCCGGAGTTCCGCGGGTCGCAGTGAGCGCCCGTCAGAAACGGTACTGCTCGTCGTACCCGTTGCCGTGGGTCTGTCCGTCGCCCTGGTACGGGTACTGCTGCTGCTCCGGGGGCAGTTCACCGCCGTACGGGTCGTCGGTGCTGCGCTGCTGCGGGACCCACAGGCCGCCGGCCGGGGTCTCGCCTCCGTAGCCCGCGGCGTACGGGTCCTGGGTGTAGCCCTGCTGGCCGTACTGCTGCTGGTCGGTGTACCCGGTGTCGTACGACGTGCCGCCGTAGGTCGTGTTGCCGATGTACGGGTCGGAGTAGGCGGCGTACTGCTGGCCCGTGGTGTCGTAGCCCTGCTGCTGGCCGTAGCCGGAGTAGTCGTAGGCGTAGTTCTGGTCGGCGCCCTGGGCGGCCGCCGCGTACTGGTCCTGGGACGGGGCCGCGTACCCCTGGTCGCCGTAGACGCCGTAGGAGCCGGTGTCGTCGGGCATGGGCTGCGGCTCGTAGACGGACGTGGTCTCGGCCGCCGTCGGCCGGGCGGGGGTGAACACGTCGTCGCGCTCGTAGTCGTCGTCCGGGCCGTAGGCGGCGCGGTCGTGGCCCTCGTCGTCGCCGTGGCCGCCGTGGGACGTCTCCAGGTCGGAGACCTCCAGGGTGGGCTCCTGGCGCCCGGGGTCGCCGCGACGCCCCTTGGCGCCGGCCAGCAGCGGCGCGTTGACCGCCCAGCCCGCCTGGAAGCCGCGGCGGAACGACAGCGTGACGTAGGTCTGGCCGACGGCGAAGGCCGCGGCGCCGAGACCGATGACGATCACGGAGGGGATCAGCACACCGAGCACGACGCCGAGGAAGCCCGCGAAGGCGAGCAGCCGCCAGCGCAGGCGCGCCTTGTACTGCAGCAGCACCTCGCCGAGCAACCACAGCGCGACGATGCCGAACGCGATGTAGAGGACCGTCCAGCCCATGTACGCCCCTCTCCCAGTGGTCGCTACGCAGTGTGTCGTATGTCCGTGCGACCGGTCTAGGCCCGCGGTGGGTGGTGCAGGCCCAGGTTCTCGTAGATTTCCAGCGTCGCCGTGGAGTTGTTCAGCGTGATGAAATGCAGTCCCGGCACTCCCTCGGCCAGCAACCGCGCGCAGAACTCCGTGGCGAAGTCGATACCGATGGAGCGTACCGCCGCCGGATCGTCCTTCGCTGTGAGGATGCGCTCTTTGAGGGCGTCGGGGAACGAGGCATTACTGAGCTTTGGCAACCGTTCCAGCATCTTCACGCTGGTCACCGGCATGACCTCGGGGATCACGGGGGTTTCGCAGCCCGCCGCGTGTACTCGGTCACGCAGGCGCAGGTAGGACTCGGGCTGGAAGAACATCTGCGTGATCGCGTAGTCGGCGCCGGCCCGGCACTTGTCGACGAAGTGGGCGACGTCGGTGTCCCAGTCCGCCGAGCGCGGGTGCATCTCCGGGAAGGCGGCGACGCCGACGCAGAAGTCGCCCGACTCCTTGATGAGCTGGACGAGTTCGGCGGCATAGGTAAGGCCCTGCGGGTGCGGCACCCAGTCGCCCATGGGGTCGCCGGGCGGGTCCCCGCGCACGGCGAGCATGTTGCGGATCCCGGCGTCGGCGTACTGGCCGATGATGTTGCGCAGCTCGGCGATGGAGTGGTCGACGGCCGTGAGGTGGGCGACCGGGGTGAGGGTGGTGTCGGCGGCGATCTGCTCGGTCGCCTTGACCGTGCCGGCGCGGGTGGAACCGCCCGCGCCGTAGGTGACGGAGACGAAGCTGGGGGCGACGGCCTCGACCCTGCGGAGCGCGTTCCAGAGGTTGCGCTCGCCCTTCTCCGTCTTGGGGGCCCAGAACTCGAACGAGTACGTCGTCTTTCCGGCGGCGAGCATGTCGCGCACGGTGCGGGCGCGATCAGTCCTGGTGGATGCGGTTCCGAGGGCCATACCGGCAGGTTAGCCAGGGGGCGGCGGTCCCCCAACCAGAAGCAGGGATTTTGTCCGATTTGCCGACTTGCTGTCCACAGTGTGGACGAACTTGAGACGACCGGGGGTCCGGCGGGGCGTCATCCCACGTCCGGGGCGACTTCCCGCAGGCGCTCGGCGAAGGCGGCGGCCGCGGCACCCGGGTCGTCCGCCTCGGTGAGGGCACGCACCACGACGACCCGTCGGGCTCCGGCCTCCAGCACCTGGTCGAGGTTGCCGAGGTCGATGCCGCCGATGGCGAACCAGGGGCGGTCGGTGCCGAGGGCGGCGGTGTGGCGGACCAGGCCGAGGCCGGGGGCGTGCCGGCCCGGCTTGGTGGGGGTGGGCCAGCAGGGGCCGGTGCAGAAGTAGTCCACGCCGGGCTGGACGGCGGCCGCGGCGGCCTCGGACTCGGCGTGGGTCGAGCGGCCGATCAGGAGGTCCGGGCCGAGGAGGGCCCGCGCGGCGGGAACGGGCAGGTCGCCCTGGCCGAGGTGGAGAACGTCGGCGCCTGCGGCGTGGGCGACGTCCGCGCGGTCGTTGACCGCGAGCAGCTTGCCGTGGCGGGCGCAGGCGTCGGCGAGGACCGCCAGATGCTCCAGCTCCTCACCGGCCTCCATGCCCTTGTCCCGCAGCTGCACGATGTCGACCCCGCCCGCCAGGACCGCGTCCAGGAACTCCGGGAGGTCCCCCTGCCGCTTGCGGGCGTCGGTGCAGAGATAGACCCGGGCGTCGGCGAGCCGGTCTCGGACGGTGTCGGTCATACGGGTGTCCCCCCGGGATGTCGGTGTGGCACGACCGGGCGGGACCCGGTGCGTCGTCGGGGCGCACCCGCCCGCCAGGGGCGAGGGAGCGCACACCGCAACGGACCCTATGCCGCCCCGGCCGGCCGCGGCACGCCCACCCGCGCGGGCAGGGGCGCCCGTCGGCCGGGGCGCGTGCCCCGGCCGACGGGGCTGCTGTCCGGTCGTCTGTCGGTCGGGTGCGGGTCAGACCGCGAGCGCCTGGGCCCGGCGCTTCACCTCCGTACCGCGGTTCTCGCCGAGCGCCTGCGCGGGCGTGCCCGGCAGGGTCGGGTCGGGGGTGAAGAGCCACTCCAGCATTTCCTCGACCGTGAAGCCGTCGTCCCGCAGGAGCGTCAGGGTGCCGCTCAGGCCCTTGACCACCTTGTCCCCGTCGATGAAGGCGGCGGGAACGTGCAGCGCGCGGTTCTCACCTCGGCGTACGGCGATGAGCTGGCCCTCCTTGACCAGCTGCCGGACGCGCGTCACCTCGACGCCGAACCGTTCGGCGATGTCGGGGAGAGTGAGCCAGGCGGGGACGAGAGCATCGATCTTTGCGTCAATCTCGGTCACGGGACAAGCCTGCCACCTGCCACTGACAGTCGGAAGTCAGCCCCCGCCACCCGGGCGGACGCGTCGGCCACGCGACGTACGCCCACGGTTCACGCCGTCGCCGACTTCAGGGGCCGGCCGGGGTCGGCGATCAGCTCCGCGTCCATGGCCGTCCCCGCCTCGATGAGCCGGCGCCCCTGTGCCAGGTCCCGGGGCCGCCCCACCGCGAGCAGCGCGACCAGGCGGGAGCCGCGCAGCCAGCACACGCTCCACGCCGGCTCAGCCGGGTCGCCACGCCACACGGTCCGGTCGGCGTCCGCGTGGTGGCCCGCGTACTGGACGAAGCGCCCGAACTGCTCGGACCAGAAGTACGGCACCGGGTCGTACACCGCCGGGGCCCGGCCGGCGGGTACGCCGAGGATGTTCGCGGCGACCGTGCGGGGCCCCTGCAGGGCGTTGTCCCAGTGGTGGACCAGCAGGCGCTCGCCGTAGCGGCCGGACGGGAAGGACGCGCAGTCGCCGACCGCGTACACGTCCGGCACCGAGGTCAGCAGAGCGCGGTCGGCCACGACCTCGCCCCGGGCGCCGAGCTCGACCCCGGAGCCCGCCAGCCAGGCCGTGGCGGGCCGGGCCCCGATGCCGACGACCACCGCACCCGCGGGCAGCCGCGTCCCGTCGTCCAGGACGACCTCACCGGGCTCGACGCGCTCCACGCGCGCGCGGGTGCGCAGGGTGACGCCCGCCTCGGCGTACCAGGCGGTCATGGGGGCGGCCACCTCGGCGGGCAGCACCCCGGCCAGCGGCCGTTCCTCGGCCTCCACGACGGTGACCGCGCAGCCCGCCCCGCGGGCCGCCGTGGCGAACTCCGCGCCGATCCAGCCGGCGCCGACCACCACGATGTCGTGCTGCCGCGCGAGCACCGGCCGCAGGCGTTCGGCGTCGTCCAGGGTGCGCAGCAGATGCACACCGGGGACGCCGTCGGTGCCCGGCAGCCGGACCGGTTCCGCGCCGGTGGCGATCACCAGGACGTCGTAGGGGACGGGCCCGGCTTCCGTGTCCAGCTCGTGGTCCGCGGGACGCAGACCCAGCACCTCGCAGCCGAGGCGCAGTTCGACGCCGAGTTCCTCGAAGTCCACGTCGAAGGCGGAACTCTCGGCCGTGCCGAGCAGGACCGCCTTGGACAACGGCGGCCGGTCGTAGGGCTGGTGGGGCTCCGCGCCGATCAGGGTCACGGTGCCGGTGAAGCCCTGCTCCCGCAGGGCTGCCGCCGTCTGCACACCGGCCATGCCCGCCCCCGCCACCACGACACGCCGCGGCTGGGAACGTCCCGGTTCCTGCGTCTGCTCGCTCACCCGGTCACCTTGGACACCCGGCCCGGCATCGACGGGTTCGAGCTCCTCCACCACACTCGTCCCGCTGCCCGGCTGCGACTCCCACTCCCAGGTCTCCTCCAGCCGCACCCGCCCGTCGGGCAGCTCCACGACGGTCGACACACAGTGCCCCGAGGATGTGGATCCGTCCCGCTTGAGCTGCACGTAACGGAAGTCGAGCCGGTCCCCCGCGCGGGTGCCGACCAGGTGCCCGCGCACGACGTCGCCGCCCGCGTAGTCGGCCCAGATCTCGCCGTCCCGCTCGTGGTAGACGAACCGGGTGCGGGTGCCGACCTGGCCCGGCGCCTGGTCGGCCACGGGGGCGAGGACGAGTCCGTCGAGCGATCGTGCCACGCGGAGGCTCCCTTACAAGCGCGTTGTCCCGAGGGCTAGGGTGGCCAACGTAAAGCACTCGCGGGAGCCCGGACGCACCGGGCTGAGAGGGAGGCTGGCGGCCTCCGACCGTACGAACCTGATCCGGGTCATGCCGGCGAAGGGAGGGGCTGGACGCCCATGTCGCCCACGCGTACCTCAGACGTCCTCGTCGTCGGGGGCGGAATCATCGGACTGGTCACCGCCTGGCGGGCCGCACAGCGCGGTCTCGCCACGACCGTCGTGGACCCCGAGCCGGGCGGCGGCGCCGCCCGGGTGGCCGCCGGGATGCTGGCCGCCGTCACGGAACTGCACTACGGCGAGGAGACCCTGCTCGGTCTGAACCTCGCCTCCGCGCGGCGCTATCCCGATTTCGCGGCCGAGCTGACCGAACTCACCGGCCACGACCTCGGCTACCGCAGGTGCGGCACCCTCGCGGTGGCCCTGGACGCCGACGACCGCGCCCATCTGCGGGAACTGCACGCGCTCCAGCAGCGCTCGGGCCTGGACGCGCAGTGGCTGTCCGGGCGCGAGTGCCGGCGCCTGGAGCCGATGCTCGCGCCGGGGGTGCGCGGCGGGCTGCGGGTGGACGGCGACCACCAGATCGATCCACGCCGGCTGGCGGCCGCCCTCGTCACCGCCTGTGAGCGGGCCGGCGTGACCGTGCACCGCGCGTGGGCCGAGCGGCTCGTCGTCGCGGGTGACCGCGCGACGGGGGTCGTCACCGCCGACGGCGTCGGGCTGGGTGCCGGCCAGGTGGTCCTCGCCGCCGGCAGCCTCAGCGGACGGCTCACGGGCGTCCCGGAGGACGTGCTGCCGCCCGTGCGCCCCGTGAAGGGGCAGGTGCTGCGGCTGACGATGCCCGAACGCCACGGCCCTTTCCTGAGCCGGACCGTGCGGGCTGTCGTGCGCGGCAGCCATGTCTACCTCGTGCCGCGGGAGAACGGCGAGCTGGTGATCGGCGCGACGAGCGAGGAGCTGGGCTGGGACACCACGGTGACCGCGGGCGGCGTGTACACACTGCTGCGCGACGCCCATGAGCTGGTTCCCGGGATCACCGAACTGCCGCTCGTCGACACCCGGGCCGGACTGCGCCCCGGGTCCCCCGACAACGCGCCGCTGCTCGGTCCGACGGAGCTCGAGGGGCTCGTGCTGGCAACCGGCCACTACCGCAACGGTGTGCTGCTGACGCCGGTCACCGGCGACGCCATCGCGGATGTCCTCACCACCGGTGAACTGCCGGAGGAGGCACGTCCCTTCACCCCCCGGCGCTTCGGCGCCGCCGTCCTCACGGAGCAGCCCGCATGAACATCTCCGTCAACGGGGAGCGCCGGCGGATCGAGCCCGGCACGGCCCTGGACACCGTGGTCACCACGCTCACCGCGGCGCCCTCGGGTGTGGCCGCCGCCCTCAACGAAACCGTCGTCCCCCGCGCGCAGTGGCCCACCACCCCCCTCGCGGAGGGGGACCGGGTGGAGGTCCTCACCGCCGTCCAAGGAGGCTGACCATGGCCGACGATCCGTTCGTCCTCGGCGGTACGTCCTTCACGTCCCGTCTGATCATGGGCACGGGAGGGGCGCCGAGCCTCGACGTGCTGGAGCGGGCGCTGGTGGCGTCCGGTACGGAGCTGACGACCGTCGCGATGCGGCGGGTCGACCCCTCGGTGCAGGGGTCCGTGCTGTCGGTGCTGGAGAAGCTCGGGATCCGGGTGCTGCCCAACACCGCGGGGTGCTTCACCGCCGGGGAGGCCGTGCTGACGGCGCGGCTCGCGCGGGAGGCGCTCGGCACGGACCTGGTCAAGCTGGAGGTGATCGCGGACGAGCGGACCCTGCTGCCGGACCCGGTGGAGCTGCTGGACGCGGCGGAGACGCTGGTCGACGACGGGTTCACCGTGCTGCCGTACACGAACGACGATCCGGTGCTGGCGCGGAAGCTGGAGGACGCCGGGTGCGCGGCGGTCATGCCGTTGGGGTCGCCGATCGGGTCCGGACTGGGGATCCGCAACCCGCACAACTTCGAGCTGATCGTGGAGCGGGCGGGGGTGCCGGTGATCCTCGACGCGGGGGCGGGGACGGCGTCCGACGTGGCGCTGGCGATGGAGCTGGGGTGTGCGGGGGTGATGCTGGCGTCGGCCGTGACGCGGGCGCAGGAGCCGGTGGTGATGGCCGCCGCCATGCGGGGGGCGGTGGAGGCAGGGCGGCTCGCGCGGCTGGCGGGGCGGATTCCGCGGCGGTGGTTCGCGACGGCGTCGTCTCCCGCGGAGGGCTTGGCGGTGCTGGATCCGGAGCGGCCGGCGTTCTGACGGTGCCGGAGCTGTGGCCGGGCGGGGGTGGGATCGCTTTCCGGCGCTGCAGGGTGCCTCCCCCACTCTCGGCTTCTCCCCCACCCTCGGCTGCGCTCGGGCGGGGGGACCCCCATGAGCGGGAGGTACCCCCACCGCCCACCCTCCCCCACTCTCGGCTTCTCCCCCACTCTCGACTTCGCTCGAGCGGGAGGTACCCCCATGAGCGGGGACCCCCATCGCCCTGGGGGTACCTCCCAGGCCCTTGAGGCACTGGGGGAGGCACGACTGCCCGCAGCTGCGGCGCGGAGCGCCCACAGTGACAGCGGCGCGACACACGTCACAGGTCCGCTTCAACAGGGGATCAACCGGTCGGGAGTGTCCGTCGTGCCTCGTAGACTCGCTGCGTGGACACGACCCTTCAGGACCCTCTGGTCGGGCAGGTGCTCGACGGCCGCTACCGCGTCGACGCGCGGATCGCGGTCGGCGGGATGGCCACGGTCTACCGGGCCGTGGACACCCGCCTCGACCGGATCCTCGCGCTCAAGGTGATGCACCCCTCGCTCGCCGCCGACGCCTCCTTCGTCGAGCGCTTCATCCGCGAGGCGAAGTCGGTGGCCCGCCTGGCCCACCCGAACGTGGTGCAGGTCTTCGACCAGGGCACCGACGGCGCGTACGTCTACCTGGCGATGGAGTACATCGCCGGCTGCACCCTGCGTGACGTGCTGCGCGAGCGCGGGGCGCTCCAGCCGCGGGCCGCCCTGGACATCCTGGAGCCGGTGCTGGCCGCGCTCGGTGCCGCGCACCGGGCCGGGTTCGTGCACCGGGACATGAAGCCGGAGAACGTGCTGATCGGGGACGACGGCCGGGTCAAGGTCGCCGACTTCGGGCTGGTCCGCGCGGTGGACTCGGTGACGAACACCACGGGCACCGTGCTGGGCACGGTCTCGTACCTGGCCCCGGAGCAGATCGAGCACGGCACCGCCGACCCGCGCGTGGACGTCTACGCCTGCGGGATCCTGCTGTACGAGATGCTGACCGGCGAGAAGCCGCACGACGGCGACTCCCCCGCGATCGTGCTCTACAAGCATCTCCACGACGACGTGCCGCCGCCCTCGGCCGCCGTGCCGGGTATGGCGTACGAGCTGGACGAACTGGTCGCCTCGGCGACCGCGCGCCACCCCGAGGTGCGCCCGCACGACGCGGTGGCGCTGCTCGCGCAGGCCCGCGACACGCGCGGCCGGCTGGGTGACGAGCAGCTCGACGCGGTGCCGCCGCAGGCGCTGATGTCGGAGCACGACGGCCATGACAACGCGGACGACCGTACGAGCGTCATCCCGCGCGCGCTGACGATGCCCCGCCCGCTGCCCGTCAACGAGGACGAGGGCTCTGACCGGGTGCACCACACCAGCCGGTTCCGGTCCCCGCCGCCGCTGCCGCCGAGGCGGCGCACGGCGCTGCGGCGCGGCCCGACGGCGATCGTCGTGGCCGTGCTGCTGGTGCTCGGGCTCGGCGCGGGCGTGTGGTACATCAACTCCGGCCAGTTCACCAAGGTCCCGCCGCTGCTGGCGAAGACCGAGAAGGAGGCCCGGGACCGGCTGGCGGACGCCGGGCTGGACATCGGCGAGGTGAAGGAGACGTACAGCGACACGGTGGAGCGGGGCAAGGTGGTCGCCACCGATCCGAAGGCCGGCGACCGCATCCGCAGCAACGACTCGGTGTCGCTGACGATCTCGAAGGGCCCGCAGACCGTGCGGGTGCCGGACCTGGACGGCTATCCGCTGGACAAGGCGCGGTCGCTGCTGAAGGACGAGGGTCTGGAGCCGGGTATGGCGACCTGGGAGTTCAGCGAGACCGTGCCGGCCGGCTCGGTGATCTCCACGGAGCCGGGCAAGGGCACCGAGGTCCGGGCGGGCTCCGCGGTGGCGCTGACCGTGAGCAAGGGCAGCCCCGTGGACGTGCCCGATGTGACCGGCGACGACCCGGAGGACGCGCGTGCCGAGCTGGAGGAGGCCGGCCTGAAGGTGGAGATCGCCGGCGAGCGGGTCACCTCCGAGTACGACGCGGGCGAGGTGGCCCGGCAGAATCCGGGCTCCGGCAGCCGGGCCGCCGAGGGCGACACCGTGACGCTGACGCTGTCCAAGGGCCCCGAGATGGTCGAGGTGCCGGACGTGGTCGGCGACAGCGTGGACGAGGCCAAGGAGAAGCTGGAGGGCGCCGGGTTCCAGGTGGACGAGGACCGCGGGCTGCTCGGCCTGTTCGGCGACACCGTGAAGGGTCAGTCCGTGGACGGCGGCGACACCGCACCCAAGGGTTCGACGATCACCATCGAGATCCGCTGACGGGAGGGGCCGTCCGGGGACGCGCCCGCGCATGACACCCTTGACGGGTGAAGAGTCACCCGTCCGGCCGCGTCCGCAACCCGATCGGCGGCCATGTGCCCGTGGCCGGCGGTCTGCATTCCGTCGGCCTGTCCTACGCCCGTGAGCTGCGCGCCGAGACCGTGCAGGTCTTCGTCGCCAATCCGCGCGGCTGGGCCACCCCGGCCGGCAACCCCAGGCAGGACGAGGCGTTCCGCGCGGCCTGCGCCGCCGAGTCGATCCCGGCGTACGTGCACGCCCCGTATCTGATCAACTTCGGTTCGCACACCGAGGCGACCGTGGAGCGGTCCGTGGAGTCGCTGCGGCACTCGCTGCGGCGCGGGCGGGAGATCGGCGCGCTGGGCGTGGTGGTCCACACGGGCAGCGCGACCGGCGGACGTGAGCGGTCGGTGGCGCTGAGGCAGGTGCGGGAGCGGATGCTGCCGCTGCTCGAGGAGCTCACCCAGGACGACGATCCGTTCCTGCTGCTGGAGTCGACCGCGGGCCAGGGCTCCTCGCTGTGCTCACGGACCTGGGACTTCGGGCCGTACTTCGAGGCGCTGGACGCCCATCCGAAGCTGGGGGTCTGCCTGGACACCTGCCATGTCTTCGCGGCCGGGCACGATCTGACCGGGCCGGACGGAATGCGTCAGACGCTGGATCTGCTGGTGGAGACCGTCGGCGAGGGGCGGCTGAAGCTGATCCACGCCAACGACTCCATGGATGTGGTGGGCGCCCACAAGGACCGCCACGCGAACATCGGCGCCGGACACATCGGCGAGGACCCGTTCCGGGCGCTGATGACGCACCCGGCGACCGAGGGCGTACCGCTGGTCATCGAGACGCCCGGCGGCAAGGAGGGACACGCGGCGGACGTGGAGCGGCTGAAGAAGCTCCGGGACGCCTGAGGCGCCCGGCGGTCAGAGCTCGGGGCCGTCGCCGGGTCCCTCCTGGTAGGAGTAGCGCTGTTCCTTCCAGGGGTCGCCGAGGTTGTGGTAGCCGCGTTCCTCCCAGAAGCCACGCCGGTCCGTGGTCATGTACTCCACGCCGCGCACCCATTTGGGGCCCTTCCAGGCGTACAGATGGGGGACGATGAGCCGCAGCGGGAAGCCGTGCTCGGCGGTCAGCAGCTCGCCGTCCTTGTGGGTGGCGAAGAGGGCACGCGAGGACATGAAGTCGGCGAGCCGGAGGTTGGAGCTGAATCCGTACTCCGCCCACACCATCACATGGGTGACGTCGGGTGCGGGCGGGGCGAGGTCGACGACGGTGCGTGCCGGGATGCCGCCCCACTCGGCGCCGACCATGCTGAACTTGGTGACGCAGTGCAGATCGGCCACGACGGTGGCGTACGGCAGGGCCGTGAACTCCTCGTGGTTCCAGCAGTGCTTCTCACCGTCGGCGGTGGCGCCGAAGACCCGGAACTCCCACCGCTCGGGCCGGAACTTGGGGACCGGCCCGTAGTGCGTGACCGGCCAGCCCTTCTGCAGTCGCTGCCCCGGCGGGAGCTCGAACCGCGCCGCTCCTTCTGATGCGCGCTCCCCCGATTCGCGTTCCGCCGGCTGACCCATGTCTCCATCCTGACAGACCGGGGGTGATGCCCCTGAACCGGGCCAGGAACAATCGGGCAATCAAACACAGAAACGACTAAGCATGTACTTACTTACTAAGTCAAGACTTACTGGACGATCTTCCTCGCCGGTGCAATCATGCGGCCCAACCTGCCAGTTCCCCGCGCGGAAGGAGCCCATGCGATGCAGGGCGACCCCGAGGTCATCGAATTCCTCAACGAGCAGCTGACCGCCGAGCTCACGGCGATCAACCAGTACTTCCTGCACTCGAAGCTGCAGGACCACAAGGGCTGGACGAAACTCGCCGAGTACACGCGCGCCGAGTCCTTCGACGAGATGCGGCACGCGGAGCTGCTCACCGACCGCATCCTGCTGCTCGACGGCCTGCCGAACTACCAGCGGCTGTTCCACGTCCGGGTCGGGCAGACCGTCACCGAGATGTTCCAGGCCGACCGGGAGATCGAGGTGGAGGCGATCGACCGGCTGCGCCGCGGCGTGGAGGTCATGCGCAACAAGGGCGACATCACGTCGGCCAACGTCTTCGAGGCGATCCTGGCCGACGAGGAGCACCACATCGACTATCTGGACACCCAGCTGGAACTGATCGAGAAGCTGGGCGAGGCGCTCTACCTGTCGACGGTCATCGAGCAGTCCCAGCCCGACGCCTCGGGCCCGGGCACGACGCACTGACCGACGGCCCCCGGGACGCGCTCAGGCGGCTTCCGGAAGCTCCGTGGTGAGCGGCGGCTCGCCCTGGTCGATCAGTTGCCGACGGGGGCACGCGCCGCGGCCGAGCAGCGCCTGGATGCGCCGTACGCAGCCGCCGCAGTCGGTGCCGGCCTTGCAGGCGGAGGCGATCTGCCGGGGCGTGCACGCTCCGGCCTCCGCGTGCCCCTTCACCTGTTCCTCGGTCACGCCGAAGCAACTGCAGACGAACACGCGGGTCACCTCCCGACGAAGTGCTGGGTCGAGCCGTACCGACCCCTGATCGGTGAGGCTAACCTAACCTTACCCGGCACCCGAAGACACAAAAAAGGGGGGTGGGGCGGCATCCTGTGTGATACACGCCCCACCCCGTCCGCCGTGCCACCGGCCGGTTCCGCTACTGGTCGCGGTACATCTCCGCGACGAGGAACGCGAGGTCCAGCGACTGGCTGCGGTTGAGCCGCGGGTCGCAGGCCGTCTCGTAGCGCTGGTGCAGATCGTCGACGAAGATCTCGTCGCCGCCGCCGACGCACTCGGTGACGTCGTCGCCCGTGAGCTCCACATGGATGCCGCCCGGGTGGGTGCCGAGCTCCTTGTGGACCTCGAAGAAGCCCTTCACCTCGTCGAGCACGTCGTCGAAGCGGCGGGTCTTGTGGCCGGAGGCCGCCTCGAAGGTGTTGCCGTGCATCGGGTCGGTCACCCAGGCCACGGCGGCACCGGACGCGGTGACCTTCTCGACCAGCTCGGGGAGCTTGTCACGGATCTTGTCCGCGCCCATCCGGACGATGAAGGTCAGCCGGCCGGGCTCACGCTCGGGGTCGAGGCGCTCGATGTACTGCAGCGCCTCCTCGGCCGTCGTGCTCGGGCCGAGCTTGATGCCGATCGGGTTGCGGATCCGGGACGCGAACTCGATGTGCGCGTGGTCCAGCTGCCGGGTGCGCTCACCGATCCACACCATGTGCCCGGAGACGTCGTACAGATGTCCGGTGCGCGAGTCGACGCGGGTGAGCGCGGACTCGTAGTCGAGCAGCAGCGCCTCGTGCGAGGAGAAGAACTCGACGGTCTTGAACTCCTCCGGCTCCGCGCCGCAGGCCTGCATGAAGTTCAGCGCCTGGTCGATCTCCCGGGCCAGCTGCTCGTAGCGCTGGCCGGACGGGGACGACTTCACGAAGTCCTGGTTCCAGGCGTGCACCTGGCGCAGGTCGGCGTACCCGCCGGTGGTGAAGGCGCGCACCAGGTTCAGCGTGGACGCCGACGCGTGGTACATGCGCTTCAGCCGCTCGGGGTCCGGGACCCGGGCCTCCTCGGTGAAGTCGAACCCGTTGACGGAGTCGCCCCGGTAGGTGGGCAGCGTCACGCCGTCGCGGGTCTCGGTGGGCTTGGAGCGCGGCTTGGAGTACTGCCCGGCGATCCGGCCCACCTTCACCACGGGCACGGAGGCGGCGTACGTGAGCACGGCGCCCATCTGGAGCAGCGTCTTCAGCTTGTTGCGGATGTGGTCGGCGGACACCGCGTCGAAGGCCTCGGCGCAGTCGCCGCCCTGGAGGAGGAACGCCTCTCCCTTGGCGACGGCCGCCATCCGGGCGCGCAGCTGGTCGCACTCGCCCGCGAAGACGAGCGGCGGATACGACTCGAGGTCCGCGATCACTGCGCGCAGAGCCTCGGCGTCGGGGTACTCGGGCTGCTGCGCCGCGGGCAGGTTTCGCCAGGTGTTGCCAGCGCTCGCGCTGGTCTTAGCGTTCACGGTCACGGAACCCACATTACGGGGTCGGATCGGTCGTCCATCCCGGCGCTCAACAAATGAGACAAGGGCCGCATCGGTCCGAGATGCGCTAGTGTCGGGGCCATGTTCGCGCACTCGACCCGCACCTGGTGGTGGACCGCTCTCCCGGCGGCCCACTGACTGCGCGTACGCACAGACTTCGCGAAGGCCGCCCGAGGGGCGGCCTTCGGTGTTTCCCGGGGTCGTTCCTCCGACGGTCGTGACAGCCCGCTCCGACCGCCCGCTCATGACCGAGACGAAACGAGGAACGCCCCCCATGGACCTGGCACAGCTTCCCCACGACGACCGCCCCTTCGCCCTGCTGCGCCGCCGCACCCCGGGGCACGACCACGAGGTGGTCGAGCTGCTGATCGGACCGGTCACCGACCGGGAGCGCCTGGCCGACCTGCCCGACGAGGGGCTGGCGCTCGTCCCCTTCCGGCAGATCCGCGAGCGCGGCTTCGACGTCCGTGACGACGGCACCCCGCTGCTGGTGCTGACGCCCGAGGAGCGCCACGAGATCCCGCTCGCCGAGGCCCTCGACCGGCTCCCCGCCCACGACGTCCGCGTCGAGGGCGGCGGCTTCGACGTCGGCGACGAGGAGTACGCGCGGATCGTCGGGCGGGTCCTCGACGAGGAGATCGGCCGGGGCGAGGGCGCCAACTTCGTGATCCGGCGGACCTACGAGGGCGAGATCCCCGGGTTCGGGCGGGCCGACGCGCTGGCGCTGTTCCGGCGGCTCCTGGAAGGCGAGCGGGGCGCGTACTGGACGTTCGTCGTGCACACCGGGGAGCGGACCCTGGTCGGGGCCAGCCCCGAGGTGCACGTGAGGGCGTCCGGCGGGACGGTCGTGATGAACCCGATCAGCGGGACGTACCGCTATCCGGCCGAGGGGCCGACCCCCGAGCACCTGCTGGACTTCCTCGCCGACGGCAAGGAGATCGAGGAGCTGTCGATGGTCGTCGACGAGGAGCTCAAGATGATGTGCACCGTCGGCGACATGGGCGGGGTCGTGATCGGCCCCCGCCTCAAGGAGATGGCGCACCTCGCGCACACCGAGTACGAACTGCGCGGCCGGAGCTCGCTGGATGTGCGCGAGGTGCTGCGCGAGACGATGTTCGCGGCGACCGTCACCGGGTCGCCGGTGCAGAACGCCTGCCGGGTGATCGAGCGGCACGAGACCGGCGGACGGCGCTACTACGCGGGCGCGCTCGCCCTCATCGGCCGCGACGAGGGCGGCGCCCAGACCCTGGACTCCCCCATCCTGATCCGCACCGCCGACATCGACGCGGACGGGCGGCTGCGGGTGCCGGTCGGGGCCACGCTGGTGCGCGGCTCCGACCCGGCGGGCGAGGTGGCGGAGACCCACGCCAAGGCGGCCGGGGTGCTGGCCGCGCTGGGCGTGCGCCCGGGACGGCCGCGCGCGGAGTCCGTACGGCCGGGGCTCGCCGACGACCCGCGGGTGCGGGCGGCGCTGGACGGGCGCCGGGCCTCGCTGGCCCCGTTCTGGCTGCGGATGCAGGAGCGGTCCGACACGCTGACCGGTCATGCGCTGGTCGTCGACGGGGAGGACACCTTCACCGCGATGCTCGCCCACGTGCTGCGCGCCGCCGGTCTGGAGGTGACCGTGCGCCGGTACGACGAGCCGGGCCTGCGGGAGACGGTGCTCGCACACGAGGGGCCGCTGGTGCTGGGTCCCGGGCCGGGCGACCCCTCCGACACGGCCGACCCGAAGATGCGGTTCCTGCGCGCGCTGACCGCCGAGGTCGTCGGCGGCAACCGGCACGGCGTCCTCGGCGTCTGCCTCGGCCACGAGCTGATCGCGGCCGAGCTGGGCCTGGAGATCGTACGCAAGGAGGTGCCGTACCAGGGGGCGCAGACGGAGGTCGATCTGTTCGGGCGGCCGGAGACGGTCGGCTTCTACAACAGCTTCGTGGCGCACTGCGGCGAGGACGCCGCGCGGGAACTGGCCGCACACGGCGTCGAGGTGAGCCGCGCCGCCAACGGCGAGGTGCACGCGCTGCGGGGCGCGGGGTTCGCGTCGCTGCAGTTCCATCCCGAGTCGGTGCTGACCCTGAACGGCGCGGCGGTCGTGCGGGAGCTGATGGGTCAGCTGCGCGGCACCAGCACGTTCTCGGAGCGGCGGCCGGCGGTGTAGTCGAGGACGTTGCTCACCGTCGTCTCGACGATCTGCCCGACGGCGTCCTCGGTGTAGTACGCCTGGTGGGAGGTCACGAGGACGTTCGGGAAGGTGACCAGGCGGGCCAGGGTGTCGTCGTCGACGGCCTCCAGCGACTTGTCGAGGAAGAACAGGCCCGCCTCCGCCTCGTACACGTCCAGGCCGACGCCCGTGAAGCGGCCCTCGCGCAGTTCGGCGACGAGGGCCGCGGTGTCGATGAGACCGCCCCGGCTGGAGTTCACCAGGATCGCGTCGTCCCGCATGGTCTTCAGGGCGGCGGCGTCGATGAGGTGCTGGGTGGCGGGCAGCAGCGGGACGTGCAGACTGACCAGGTCGGACTCGGCGAGGAGCTGGTCCTTGGGGACGTAGGTCATGCCGAGGTCCCGGCAGGCGGGGTTCTCGGCGACGTCCCAGCCCAGGAGGCGCATGCCGAAGCCGTGGGCGATCCGGGCGAACGCCTCGCCGATCTTGCCGGTGCCGAGGATGCCCACGGTGCGGCCGTGCATGTCGCGGCCCATCAGTCCGTCGAGCCGGAAGTCGAAGTCGCGGGTGCGGATGGCGGCGCGGACGACGCGGCGGTTGACCGCCATCGCGAGGGTCCAGGCGAACTCGGCGACCGAGTGGGGCGAGTAGTACGAGACCCGGGCGATCGTCAGGCCGAGCCGCTCGGCGACCTCCAGGTCGATGTTGTTGAAACCGGTGGAGCGTTGGGCGACCATCCGGGTGCCGCCGGCCGCGAGATCGGAGAGCACCTCGGCGCCGAGGTCGCAGTTGACGCTGGTGGAGACGATCTCGTGGCCGGCGGCGATGGGGGCGGTGTCCGTGTTGAGGAAGACGTCCACGGCGTGCACGTGGTGGTGGCCCTCGAAGGCTCGCTGCACCAGGGGCCTCTCGTCTGCTTGTACGCCGAACGCGAGGATCTCCACGGGGTCCCTCCGGGGTTGTGCCGGGTTTGCTGCCTTACCGGCGAATATACGGGGGACTTGGTGGGGGTGCCTGGGCCGAACGGGGCAGTGTCCGGGGCCGCCGCTCCCGCGGGCACCCGTGCCTCCCCCAGTGCCTCAAGGGCCTGGGGGAGGCACGGGTGGGCGCGACGGCGCCCCGTCGGCGCCGGGCTGCGCGAACACCCCCGCCCAGCACCGAGTCGGTCAACGTGGGAGTCAGCCGAAGAAGACACCCACCTCTGCGTAGAGGTCCGGTTTCACCGTCTTCAGCTGGGCCGTGGCCGCCGCGATCGGCACCCGCACGATGTCCGTGCCGCTCAGCGCGACCATCCTGCCGAAGTCCCCGTCGCGGACGCAGTCGACGGCGTGCAGCCCGAAGCGGGTGGCCAGCCAGCGGTCGAAGGCGCTGGGCGTGCCGCCCCGCTGGACGTGCCCGAGCACGGTGGTGCGGGCCTCGTTGCCGGTGCGTTTCTCGATCTGCTTGGCGAGCCATTCGCCGACCCCGGAGAGCCGGACGTGTCCGAAGGAGTCCAGCGACTGGTCCTTGAGCACCATGTCGCCGTCCCTCGGCACGGCCCCCTCGGCGACGACCACGATCGGCGCGTACGAGGCGCGGAACCGGGACGTCACCCAGGCGCACACCTCGTCGACGTCGAAGGGGTGCTCGGGGATGAGGATGACGTTGGCACCGCCGGCCAGTCCCGAGTGGAGGGCGATCCAGCCCGCGTGACGCCCCATCACATCCACCACCAGGACCCGCATGTGCGACTCCGCGGTGGTGTGCAGCCGGTCGATGGCCTCGGTGGCGATACCGACGGCGGTGTCGAAGCCGAAGGTGTAGTCGGTGGCGGAGAGGTCGTTGTCGATGGTCTTGGGCACGCCCACGCACGGAATGCCGTACGCGTCGTGGAGGTGGGTGGCGACGCCGAGGGTGTCCTCGCCGCCGATGGTGATGAGGGCGTCCACACCGAGTGCGGCGAGGTTGTCCTTGATCCGCCGGATGCCGTCCTCCTCGTTCAGCGGATTGGTCCGGGAGGAGCCGAGGATCGTGCCGCCGCGGGGCAGGATGCCGCGCACGGCGGGGATGTCGAGGGGGACGGTGTGCCCGTCGAGGAGGCCGCGCCAGCCGTCCCGGAATCCGGTGAAGTCGTAGCCGTACTCCTGGACGCCCTTGCGGACGATGGCCCGGATGACGGCGTTGAGCCCGGGGCAGTCGCCGCCTCCGGTCAGTACTCCGACCCGCATGTGGAAGAGTCCCTTCGCCATGGTTGCCGACATGCCGTTCGTTCCCACCTGGCACGGTAAGGGTGATCCGGGTCACATCGACATGGTCGGCGCGGTCAATTCCTGTACGGGCGGAGGATGTTGGGTCGGGCCTCGGGGCTACGCGTCGTCCAGGCCGCGCTCTATGGCGTAGCGGACGAGCTCCACGCGGTTGTGCAGCTGCAGCTTGCCGAGGGTGTTCTGGACGTGGTTCTGCACGGTGCGGTGGGAGATGACGAGCCGTTCGGCGATCTGCTTGTAGCTCAGCCCCTTGGCGACCAGGCGCAGCACCTCGGTCTCGCGGTCGGTGAGCCGGGGCGTCCCCGGTTCGCCGTCGGCGGGCGCGGCACCGGCCGGTTCGGAGGCGAGGCGCCGGTACTCGCCGAGGACCAGTCCGGCGAGGCCGGGGGTGAACACCGGGTCACCGACGGCGGTACGGCGTACGGCGTCCCGCAGTTCCTCGGTGGACGCGGACTTCAGCAGGTAGCCGGTGGCGCCGGACTTCACGGCCTCCAGCACGTCGGCGTGCTCTCCGCTGGCCGACAGGACGAGCACGCGGACGGCGCCGTTCGCGGCGACGACCTCCTTGCAGACCTGGACGCCGGGCTTGCCGGGCAGGTTCAGGTCGAGGACGAGGACGTCCGGCGCGGCGGCCTTGGCGCGGCGCACCGCCTGCTCCCCGTCGCCGGCGGTGGCGACGACCTCGAAGCCCGACTCGGACAGGTCGCGGGCGACGGCGTCGCGCCACATGGGGTGGTCGTCGACCACCATCACCTTGATCGGGTCCCCGTGCTTCCCGGTGGTGTCCGTCATCGCTGTTCCGCCTTCCCCCGCGGGTCGTTCACGTTCTGCGTCTCCTTGGGCACCTTCAGCTCGACCTCCGTGCCCTGGCCCGGTACCGAGACCAGTTCCGCGCTGCCGCCGAGGTCGCGCAGCCGGCCCCGGATGGACAGGGCCACGCCGAGCCGGCCCTCCCCCTCGGCCTGGGCGAGCCGTCCCTCGGGGATGCCGGGTCCGTCGTCGCGGACGGTGACGATCACCTCGTCCGGTTCGTCCTCGACCAGGATCCACGCGCGGGCCTGCCCGCCCGCGTGCTGGCGGACATTGTCCAGGGCGGCTCCGACGGCGGCGGCGACCTCCCGCGCGGCGGCCGGTGCCAGCAGGACCGGCGCTCCCGGCTCGGCGAGGCTGACCAGGGCCCCGGCGTGGGGGGCGAGCAGGGCGCGCAGGTCCACGGGCCCGTCCTCCTCCGTACCGCCCTCGTCCACGATGCGTACGACGGCGCCCTGCGCGGCGTCCTCCGAGACCCGGGAGACCGGTACGAGGCCGCCGGAGACCAGGGTGCGCAGCGCCACCTCCTGCTCGCCGGCCAGCCGCCCGAGTTCCGCGGCCTCGCCGCCGATCACGGCACCGCGCCGCTGCACCATGGCCAGCACCTGGAGGACGCTGTCGTGGATGTCCCGCGCGAGGCGTTCCCGCTCCCGGGTGGCGGCCTCGATCTCCAGGGCGCGGGCGAGGGTGCGCTCGGAGGCCCGGGCCACCTCGACGACGTAGCCGATGGCGATGGAGGCGACCCAGACCAGGATCACGTTGTGCACGGTGTCGCGGGCGGGGCTGCCGCGCTCGATCAGGTTGGCGACGGCGACGAGGGTGGACGCGACGGCTGCCCAGCGCCAGCCGCCCTTGATGGCGAAGGCGAGCACCGATCCGGCGGTCCAGATGGAGGGCAGGGTCGGGCCGCCCGAGTGAACGCGTTCGGCGGCGTCGGCGACGGGGGTGAGCAGGATGCCGGTGAGGGCGATGGTCAGGTCGGCGGTCAGGAAGCCCTTGGTGCAGGCGGCGGCGCTCGCGACCTTGGGCAGGGTGGCCAGGGTCCACACCACCAGGACCGCGAAGAACCCGGCGGCGAGCCAGGGGCGGGCGAACTCGTCGTACGCGGCGACGAACAGGCCGACCGCGTACATCATGGTGAGGACCCGGTAACCGGCGAGCGCGCGCCACAGCGGCTGCTCGACCGACATGCGCATGACTCTCTCGCGCTTGGCCATGGTCCCCCCAAACTCCCGCCCCGAGACTCTGCTAGGGGCCGGACTGTCTCTCGGTCCGCTCCCGGTCGGCCTGCTCCATCGCGGCCCTCAGCTTCTCGGCCTGTTCCTTCTCCGTGCGGGCGAGGGCGGCCTTCGCCGCCTTCTCCGCTTCCTTCTCCGCCTTGGCCGCCTCCGCCAGCTGCCGCTTCATTGCGGTGGCGTACATGTCGACGTACTCCTGGCCGGAGAGCTTCATGATCTCGTACATGACCTCGTCGGTCACCGCGCGGAGGACGAAGCGGTCGTGCTCCATGCCCTGGTAACGGCTGAAGTCCAGCGGCCTGCCGATCCGGATGCCGGGCCGCATCAGCTTCGGCATGACCTGCCCGGGCGGCTGGATCTTCTCCGTGTCGATCATGGCGACCGGGATCACCGGCGCCCCGGTGGCCAGCGCCACGCGCGCGAGGCCGCCCGGCTTGCCGCGGTAGAGGCGGCCGTCGGGCGAGCGGGTGCCCTCCGGGTAGATCCCGAACAGCTCGCCGCGCTCCAGCACCTCTATGCCGCTCTTGATCGCGGCCTCACCGGCGCCTCGCGCACCGGAGCGGTCCACCGGGAGCTGGCCCACGCCTTTGAAGAAGGCGGCCGTCATCCGGCCCTTCACGCCCGGCGTGGTGAAGTACTCGGCCTTGGCGATGAAGGTGACCTTGCGGTCCAGCACGGCCGGCAGGAAGAAGGAGTCCGAGAACGACAGGTGATTGCTGGCCAGGATGGCCGGGCCCTCGGCGGGGATGTTCTCCAGGCCCTCCACCCAGGGCCTGAAGGCGAGCTTCAGCGGCCCTCCGATGGCGACCTTCATCGTGCCGTACAACAACCGAGTGCCTCCTGTGCGTGTTGGTCAGACCATATCCCGGAGGACCGTGAAAGGACCCGACGGCCCTGGTCGGTGTCAGTGCGGTCGCGTACGGTGAAGGTCCTGCAATCCGTGTGCCGCCTGTGCTCTCCCTGAAGAGCCCATACGAGCCTGCAAGCGCGTCCTCATACGAACAGGAGGCCGAAGGTGCCGCTCCTGACCGGAGCCGAGCCGTACCGCCACGAGGGCGGGGAGACCGCCGTTCTCCTCTGCCACGGCTTCACCGGTTCGCCGCAGTCGCTGCGCCCCTGGGCGGAGCACCTCGCCGAGCGCGGCCTGACCGTCTCGCTGCCGTTGCTGCCCGGGCACGGCACCCGCTGGCAGGACCTCGGGGTCACCGGCTGGGAGGACTGGTACGCGGAGGTGGACCGCGAGCTGCGGCTGCTGCGGGACCGCAGCGCGCGGGTCTTCGTGGCCGGGCTGTCGATGGGCGGCGCGCTGGCGCTGCGGCTGGCCGCGCGGCACGGGGACGCGGTGAGCGGGGTGATGGTCGTCAACCCTGCGAACAAGGTGCACGGCGTGGCCGCGCACGCCCTGCCCGTGCTCCGGCATCTCGTCCCGGCCACGAAGGGCATCGCGAGCGACATCGCCAAGCCGCAGAGCAGGGAGCTCGGCTACGACCGGGTGCCGCTGCACGCGGCGCACTCGCTGCGGAACTTCTTCCGTCTCGTCGACGGCGAGCTGCCCCAGGTCACGCAGCCGCTGCTGCTGATGCGCAGCCCGCAGGACCATGTGGTACCCCCCGCGGACTCGGCGCGCATCCTCGGCCGGGTGTCGTCGACGGACGTCACGGAGATCCTGCTGGAACAGAGCTACCACGTGGCGACGTTGGACCATGACGCGGAGCGGATCTTCGAGGAGAGCACCGCGTTCATCGGCCGACTGGCGCCCGGCGCCGTCAAGGAGCAGGGGCCCGGTCTCGGCAAGGAAGGGACGACCACAGGTGGCTGAGCACGACTCGGACCGAGAAGGCCGCGAGCCGGAGGAGAAGGGCGTCCCCCTCGACGAGGCCGCCGCCTGGGAGGCGATCGTCGCCGGGTACGGCGACGAGCCGCCGGACCCGCCGGGCGCCAAGCCGTTCAAGTCGATCGAGGACCTGGCGCTGCTGGAGTCCGAGAACAACGACGAGGTGGAGTCCGAGGCGCCCCGGAAGGCCGAGGACAAGCCCGCCAAGCCGCTCGGCGGCTCCGTCTCCTTCGCCCCCGGGGTCGGCGGCCCGCGCGACTACAGCGTGGCCGAGCCGTCGGACGACGACCTCGACGAGACGGACGAGGGCCACTTCGTACCGCCGGAGCCGCCGCCGCTGCCCGAGACGGACGTCACGTCGAAGTTCGCCTGGCTCGGTGTGCTCGGCGGCCCGGTGTTGCTCCTGGTGGCGATCCTGCTCGGCTGGGAGATGACCTGGTGGCTGACCACCGTGTGCATCGGCGGCTTCCTGGGCGGCTTCGCCACGCTGGTGATGCGCATGCGCACGGACGACGAGGACGACGACGACCCGGGCCGGGGCGCGGTGGTCTGACCGCGGGCGGCTATGCGGCGGCCGGCACCCGGAGAGCGGCCAGAACCGGCAGATGATCAGTGGCCGCCGCCAGATCGCGCTCACTCACCCCGGGCTGCTCCAGCGGCACCCCGCACCCCAGCACCTCGACGCCCTTGGTGACGAAGAGGGCGTCGATCCGCCGGTGCGGTTCGTCCCGGGTCCAGGTGTGCTCGCCGCCCCAGGGCGCCGCGGCCCAGCAGTCGGTCAGCGACTCCGCCAGCCGCCGGAAGGTACGCCCGCCCGGCCGCTCGTTGAGGTCGCCCCCGGCGACGGCGTGCTCGACGTCCATCCCCGCGAGCCGGTCGAGCAGCATGCCGCCCTGCTCGTACCGCTCGTCCTTCCGCAGCGACAGATGACAGCTCAGCACCCCGACCCGCGCCCCGCCGAACCGTACGACGGCGGTGGCGAACCCACGCCGGTGCTGCCCCGGGGTGAGCGGCAGCAGCACGTCCTCGGTCCGCTCGACGGTCGCCCGCAGCGAGCACAGGATCGCGGGCCCTGCGGCGGTGGCACCCCCGGAGAGGATCACCAGCCCGGACTCGGACGCCAGCGCCGCGAGCTTCTTCCGCCACCGGAAGAACCGCGGCGCCTCCTGCAGCAGGACCAGATCGGGCGCACAGGCGGTGATCACCCGGGCGAGCGCACCGGTGTCGTCCCGCATCGAACGGATGTTGTAGCTCAGCACCCGGATCACGGCCGAACCATCGGACTCGGTCCGGGAGTCGGGCAGCAGCGGAGTCGTCGCCATACGGATCAAGATACGCCGCCCCACCCGGTGGAACACGGCTCCGCGCTCCACGGGCCGGGGCACGTTGCCGGGATGCCGGTCCCCCGAAGCCGCCCGTGAAATGGCTGCGCCCGCCGTCCCTCGGGGGATCGGGCGGGCGCTTCCGTGCGTGTGACGGGTGGGGTCACATGATGGGGTCCGGTTCGCGGGCCAGGTCCGCTGCGCCCACCAGACCCGCCTTGTTGCCGAGCTGGGCGCCGAGGACGTCGGCGACCGGGCGCCAGTTGCCGCCGACCAGCCAGCGCTTGTAGGACTTGCGGATCGGGCCGAGGACCAGTTCGCCCTCGTCGGAGAGGCCGCCGCCGACGATGAAGGCGGAGGGGTCGAAGAGGGAGGCCAGGTCGGCGAGGCCGGCGCCGACCCAGCGGGCCAGCTCGCGGTAGGAGTCGACGGCCACCCGGTCGCCCTGGCGGGCGGCCATGGAGACGTGCTTGCCCTCGATGCCCTCCGGGGTGCCGTTGCCGAGGGACAGCAGTGTCTCGGCGTTCTCGGGGGTGGCGTTGGCGCGCTGCTTGGCGTAGCGGACGAGGGCGCGGCCGGAGGCGTACTGCTCCCAGCAGCCCTGCGAGCCGCAGCCGCACAGCAGGCCGTCCGGCACCATGCGGATGTGGCCGAACTCGGCGGCCACACCGAAGTGGCCCCGGCGCAGCTTGTTGCCGATGATCACGCCGCCGCCGAGGCCGGTGCCGAGCGTGATGCAGATGACGTTGCGGTGGCCCTTGCCGGCGCCGAACTTGTACTCGCCCCAGGCTGCGGCGTTGGCGTCGTTCTCCACGACCACCGGGAGACCCACGCGGGCCTCGACCTTTTCCTTGAGCGGCTCGTTGCGCCAGTGGATGTTGGGGGCGAAGTAGACCTCGGAGCGCTGGCGGTTGACGTATCCGGCCGCGCCGATGCCCACGCCGACGATGTCGTGTCCGGCGCGTGCTCCTTCCACCGCGGAGGCGATGGCGTCCACGATCCCCTCGGGCGTGCCCGGGGTCGGCACCTTGTGGGTCGAGAGGATGTTGCCGTCCTCGTCGACCACTCCGGCCGCGATCTTGGTGCCGCCGATATCGACGCCGATGGTGAGTCCCATGAATCCCTCAGTTCGGTCGAGCCCCGCTACCGCCAACGGTACCCGAGCCGCCGGGCCGGGAAGCCCGGTGTCCGCACGGTGGGCGGCCCGGCGGGGATCATGGGCCCCGCCGGGGACCGTGCGGTCAGTCGAGGTCGATGTGCTCGCCGGGGGCGGTACCGGGGTCGTCGCCGCGGTCCCGGCGCTCGTCCAGGTCGCGCGGATCGGTGTCGCGGGAGGTCCAGCGGCGCTCCTGGTCCTGCACGGCGGAGCGGTAGGCGGCGAGGAGTTCGTTGCCGGCGGCGGCCAGGTGGTCGAAGACGTCGGGGTTGCGTTCGATGACGGGTTCGACGGCGGCCTTGGCCTGCTGGACGACCTGCCGCACCACCTGCTGCGCGGCGGGCCCGGCGACGGCGCCGAAGAGCGGCGACTGCAGGCCGGAGAGCTTGTCGGCGACCGCGTCGACCAGCTTCTTCAGTTCCTCGGCGGCGGAACCGGCGGGCGGGCCGTGCTGGGCGCGGCGACGGGCCCTCTCCGCCTCCAGGTCCTCGGCGGCGGCGGTCGCCCAGGCGTCGGCGTGGGTTTCGGGGGTGGCCGCCTGTACGTCGTCCACCGGCTTGTCGACGATCTCGTCCCCGGCGTCTTCGGGCGGGGGGAGCTGTTCGCTCATGACGGACTCCTTCGACAGCGGTGGCCCCATCGACGTTACCCGAACGGGCCTGGTCGCTTCAGCGGGTACGGGGCCACAGCGCGGGATCCGGCCGGAACCGGATGCGCAGCTCGCCCTCGCGCAGGGCCGCGCCGTCGACGCTGCAGCGGCGCAGGGCGGACGGCAGGGGGACCGTGCGGCGGAACGGGCCGACGGTGACGACGATGTCGTCGCCGCGCCGTATGAGGTCGAGTTCGTCGCGGCGGGCGCCGGGGAGGGGGAGGTGCCAGACGAGGACGCCCTCCTCGGCGAGGTGGTCGGTGACCGGCCAGTCCACCGTGCCGGCCGCCGTCGGAACGCCCGGTACCGCGAGCGCGGCGAGGTCGTCCGTGCCGCGCGGGTCGCGGCCGAGGTGGGGGACCGGGTGGACGTCGTAGGACTCGCGCCACTCCTCCAGCGTCTTGCGCTGCTGGGCGACGGGGGCGGCGAGCCAGCTGTCGCCGTCGCTCTCCGGGAGGACGCGGTTTGCGAGGAGCCTGTCGGTGCGCAGTCCGCGCAGGGCCAGTCCGAGGGTCGCGGTGCGGACGGCCTCGGCGCCGGCGGGGCCGGGTTCGGCGACCAGGCGTACGACGGTGCCGCGGTCGGCGAGCACGGCCTCGACGGCGGCGAGCTGCAGGTCCAGGCGGGCTGCCGTCGCGTACAGCCAGTCGGCGGGCAGCGGGACGCCGGCGAGGCGGCCGAGCACGGGGCGCAGGGCGCGGGCCGCTTGGCGCTCGGGTGGGAGGAGGCGGCGCAGGTGGCGGCGGAGTTCCTCGGGAAGGGCGAGGAGGGAGAGGGCGCGGGGGGCCGGCGGGAGGTCCACGACGACGAGGTCGTGGGGCTCGTCGGCCAGGGTGGCGTCGCGCAGGGCGCGGAGGACGGCGAGTTCCTCGGCGCCGGGGAGAGGGCTGATCTCGTCGGGTTCGAGGCGGGCGGCGCCGAGGAGGTCCAGGGCGGGGGCGGCTCGGGTCTGGAGGGCGGCGAGGTCGGCGCGGAAGGCGGGGGCGGGGTCGACGTGGCGGACGGTGAGGTGGGGTGGGAGGTCGGTGCCCAGCAGGGGACGGACGGTGTCCGTGCGGTCGGTGCCGAGGAGCAGGGTGCGGGTGCCCTCGCAGGCTGCGGTCAGCGCGGTGGCGGCGGCGGTTGTGGTGCGGCCGCCGCCACCGGGGCCCGTGATCAGGAGGGTGCGCATGGGGGTGAACGGTAGTGGACGCTGGGCGGGGGTGGTGCGCAGCCCGGCGCCTGCGGGGTGCCGGTGCGCCCACCCGTGCCGCCCTGCGGCACGACTGCCCGCCCCAAGGGCTACCTTTCCGACTCCACGCGCTTCTTCAGGCCGGCCAGGGCTCGGTCGATGATGACCTTTTCCGCCTTGCGCTTGATCATGCCGAGCATGGGGATCTTGACGTCGACGGTGAGGCGGTAGGTGACCTCCGTCGTGCCCGGGGCGGTCGAGGTGAGGACGTAGGAGCCGTCGAGGGAGCGGAGCATCTGGGACTTCACCAGGGTCCAGGAGACCTCGTGTCCGCCGGTCCAGGTGTACGCCAGGACCTGGTCGTCCTTGATCGCGCCCGCGTCCATGACGAGACGCACCTGCTCGGCGCGGCCCTCCGCGTCGGTCTCGAGGACCTCCGCCTCCTTCACCTCGCCCGTCCAGTCGGGATAGCGGGCGAAGTCCGCGATCACCCCCATGACGTCGGCCGGTGCCGCCTCGATCGTGATGCTCGAGCTGGTGTGTTCCGCCATCGCCGTGGCTCCTCCAGATGCGGGCCGGTAGTCGTCGTCGCCGCGCAGCACACGCGCGTGCAGCGGAAGGCTACCGTGCGCCGGACCGGCCGAACTCACCCGACCTGGGGCGTCCGCACCCTTCCGGCCTCACCATTCGAGCGCCCAGGGCCGTCCGGTGCTCGCGAAGTGGCCCACGTTGACGCATTCGGTGGCGCCGATGCGCATGCGCCGCACCAGCGGCTGGTGGACATGACCGAAGAGGGAGTAGCGGGGCCGGGTGCGGCGGATCGCCTCCAGCAGGGCCCGGCTGCCGCGCTCGAAGCGGCGGGCGACGGTGTCGTAGACGAGGTCCGGCACCTCCGGGGGGATGTGGCTGCACAGCACGTCGACCTCGCCGACGGCCTCGATCTTCGCCGCGTACTCCTCGTCGTCGATCTCGTACGGCGTGCGCATGGGTGTGCGCAGGCCGCCGCCGACGAAGCCGAAGGTCCGGCCGCCGATCTCCACCCGCTGTCCGTCGAGGACGGTGGTGCCGGGGCCCGCGTACTCCGGCCACAGGGGCGGGATGTCGACGTTGCCGTATGTGGCGTACGTAGGAGTGGGAAAGGCGGCGAACAGCTCGGCGTACTGCTTGCGCACCGCTTTCTCGATCGCCGCGGCCCTGTCCATCTCGATCCCGGCCCAGAGCCGGCGCTGGAACTCGCGCGCCTCCTCGAAGCGGCGGGCGGTGCGCAGCTCCACGATGCGGTCGGCGTTCTCGGTGCCGAACAGGTCGGGGAAGATGCCGCGCGAGTGGTCGGCGTAGTCGAGGAAGAGCACCAGGTCGCCCAGGCAGACGAGGGCGTCGGCGCCTTCGCCGGCCCGCGCGAGGTCACGGGCGTTGCCGTGCACATCACTGACCACGTGAACGCGGGTCCGCCGGTTGCCGCCTGCTGTCGCTGCCATGGCGATCAAGGGTAAGCGTGTGCGGCAGGCGTGAACAATGGCGGGCGGACCTGCGGTTACTGGCTCGTCGGTTCAGGGGTGGACTACTGTGCGCAATGGAACACCAACCTGTGTGACGCAGCGAACATCTGGCGGGGACCCCCTGTCGTAGAAGCCATACCGGCGGGTAACGTCCGGGCAGTCCAGTCGTGCTCGGGATTTCAACTTGTGAATTCGCGAGCACCCGCCCGAGCCTTGGACCGCACCGTCGCATCGCACAACGTCGTGGCGCCGGCGCCCTAAGAGGAGCAGCAGTCTTGCGCGAGTTCAGCCTTCCGGCCCTGTACGAGGTCCCTGCGGACGGCAATCTGACCGACATCGTCCGCAGAAACGCCGCGCAGCATCCCGATGTGGCCGTCATCGCCCGCAAGGTCGGCGGGACGTGGCAGGACGTGACGGCCACCACCTTCCTCGCGGAGGTACGGGCGGCCGCCAAGGGCATGATCGCCGCGGGTGTGCAGCCCGGCGACCGGGTGGGCCTGATGTCCCGGACCCGCTACGAGTGGACGCTGCTGGACTTCGCGATCTGGAGCGCCGGCGCGGTCACCGTGCCCGTGTACGAGACCAGCTCGCCCGAGCAGGTGGCGTGGATCCTCGGCGACTCCGGCGCCACCGCCTGCTTCGTGGAGCTCGACGCCCACGCGGCGACCGTGGAATCGGTGCGCGACCGGCTGCCCGCGCTGAAGAACCTGTGGCAGATCGAGGCCGGCGGCCTGGAGGAGCTGGGCCGGCTCGGACAGGGCGTCACGAACGAGACGGTCGAGGAGCGCAGCTCGGTCGCGAAGGCGGACGACCCGGCGACCATCGTCTACACCTCCGGCACCACCGGCCGTCCCAAGGGGTGTGTGCTCACCCACCGCAGCTTCTTCGCGGAGTGCGGCAACATCGTGGAGCGGCTGCGTCCGCTGTTCCGCACCGGCGAGTGCTCGGTGCTGCTGTTCCTCCCGCTCGCGCACGTCTTCGGGCGGCTGGTGCAGATCGCGCCCATGATGGCGCCGATCAAGCTGGGCTGCGTGCCCGACATCAAGAACCTCACCGATGAACTGGCCTCGTTCCGCCCGACGCTGATCCTCGGCGTGCCCCGGGTGTTCGAAAAGGTCTACAACTCGGCGCGGGCCAAGGCGCAGGCCGACGGCAAGGGCAAGATCTTCGACAAGGCGGCCGACACGGCGATCGCCTACAGCCAGGCGCTGGACACGCCGTCCGGGCCGTCGGTGGGCCTGAAGATCAAGCACAAGGTGTTCGACAGGCTCGTCTACGGCAAGCTGCGCGCGGTGCTGGGCGGGCGCGGCGAGTACGCCATCTCGGGCGGTGCCCCGCTGGGCGAGCGGCTGGGCCACTTCTTCCGCGGCATCGGCTTCAGCGTGCTGGAGGGCTACGGTCTGACCGAGTCCTGCGCGGCCACCGCGTTCAACCCGTGGGACCGGCAGAAGATCGGCACGGTCGGCCAGCCGCTGCCCGGCTCCGTCGTCCGGATAGCGGACGACGGTGAGGTGCTGCTGCACGGCGAGCACCTGTTCAAGGAGTACTGGAACAACCCGGGCGCCACGGCCGAGGCGCTGGCCGACGGCTGGTTCCACACCGGGGACATCGGCACGCTGGACGAGGACGGCTATCTGCGGATCACCGGCCGGAAGAAGGAAATACTGGTGACGGCGGGCGGCAAGAACGTCGCCCCGGCGGTCATCGAGGACCGGATCCGCGCACACGCGCTGGTGGCGGAGTGCATGGTGGTGGGCGACGGGCGGCCGTTCGTGGGCGCGCTGGTCACCATCGACGAGGAGTTCCTGGTCCGGTGGGCCGAGGAGCACGGGAAGCCCGCCGGGTCGACGGCGGCCTCGTTGAGCGAGGACCCGGACCTGCTCGCGGCGATCCAGTCGGCGATCGACGACGGGAACGCCGCGGTGTCGAAGGCGGAGTCGGTGCGGAAGTTCCGGATTCTGCCGGCGCAGTTCACGGAGGAGTCGGGGCATCTGACTCCGTCGCTGAAGCTGAAGCGGAATGTTGTCGCCAAGGATTACGCGCACGAGATCGAGGCGATTTACGCGAAGTAGGGCGCGTGGCTTGTCGCGCAGTTCCCCGCGCCCCTGGGGAGCTGCCCTCGGCGGAGTCTGCGGGGAAGCCGCTTCAGAGCAGCTTTCGCAGTTCGTCCGCCAGTAGGTCCCAGCGCCATTTCTGTTCGACCCATTCTCTGCCGCGCTCTCCCATGCGCCGGCGGAGTTCCTCGTCGGCGAGGAGCGTGGTGATGCGGTCGGCCGTGTCGGTCGGGGAGCCGCCGGGGACGACCCAGCCGGTTTCGCCGTCGAGGACCGCGTCGGGGGCGCCGCCGGAGTCGCCGGCCACGACGGGGAGACCCGTCGCGGACGCCTCCAGGTAGACGATGCCGAGGCCCTCGACGTCCAGGCCCCCGCGCCGGGTACGGCACGGCATCGCGAAGACGTCGCCGGCGCCGTAGTGGGCGGGCAGCTCGGACCAGGGGACGGAGCCGGTGAAGCGGACGGAGGCGCCGACGCCCGTGTCGTGGGCGAGGCGGCGCAGGTCCTTCTCGTAGGGGCCGCCGCCGACGATCAGCAGCACGGCGTCCGGTTCGGCGGCCAGGATCGCGGGCATGGCCCGGATCAGCGTGTCCTGGCCCTTGCGCGGCACCAGCCGCGAGACGCACACGACCACCGGGCGGTCGGTCAGCCCGAGACGCGCCCGCACCTCGTCGCCGCCCGAGCCGGGGTGGAAGGTCTTCTCGTCGACGCCGGGCGGCAGCTGCACCATCCGCGCGGCGGCTTCGGGGGTCAGCGCCGAGGCGATCCGGGAGCGCGTGTACTCACCGAGGTAGGTGATCGTGTCCGTGGACTCCCCTATCCGGCGCAGCAGTTGCCGTGCGGCCGGGAGCTGGGCCCAGCCGGCCTCGTGGCCGTGGGTGGTGGCGACGATCCGCTGCGCGCCCGCGCGGCGCAGGGCCGGTGCCATCAGGCCGAGCGGCGCCGCCGCCCCGAACCACACCGAGGTGCACCCGTGCTCGCGCAGCAGCCCGACGGCCCGCCGGGTGGCGGCCGGGGTCGGCAGCAGCATCGTCGTACGGTCGCGTACGACGGTGAAGGGCTGCTCGGCGTCGAAGGCGGCGGTCGCCTCGACGCCCTCCCGGGAGCGCTTCCAGGTGGAGGCGTAGACGACGAGGCGCTCCGGGTCGAGCCGCAGCGCCATGTTGTGCAGGAACGCCTGGATGCCGCCGGGCCGGGGCGGGAAGTCGTTGGTCACGATCAGGGTCTTGTGCATCGTCGCAGACCCTACCGAACGGTGCTTTCGCCGTACGCCACGGCGGTGCTCTGTGGCACGTACACCCGTGTCCGGGACATCATGGCCCCTCACGACGGCACACCGAACGGGCAGGGATCACGTGGAGACGACGGCCGCACGAGGGTCCCTGGCATGGCTCCTGATCATCTGGGCGCTGACGCGAACGGCACTGCTGCTGTGCGTGCTCAAGGTGATCGTCTTCCCGGGCCCCGACGTCACCAGCGACGTGTCGGTGATCTACCAGGGCTGGTACGACGTCCTGCGTACCGGAACGTTTCCGCTGAACGACGTGACCTGGCAGTACCCGCCCGCGGCGGCGCTGGCAATCCTCTCCCCCGCTCTGCTGCCGTTCCTGGAGTACGCGACCGCGTTCTTCGTGCTGGCCTGCGCCGCCGACCTGATCACGCTGGCGATGCTGCTGTACGCCGGGCGCGGCCCCGGGCGGACGCGTCGCGGGGCCTGGGTGTGGGTGGCGGGCGTGCCGCTGCTCGGGCCGACGGTGTACGCGCGGTACGACGTGATGGTGACGGCGGTGGCGGTGGCCGGGCTGCTCGCCGCCGGCCGGCATCCGCGGGTGCTGGGGGCGCTGGCGGCGTTCGGGGCGCTGGTGAAGGTGTGGCCGGCATTGCTCCTGCTCGCGGTGCGGCGGCGCGGGGCGTGGGTGTCGGCGGGGGTGACGGGTGTCGGCGTGGCCGTGCTGTTCGCCGTGCTGATGCCGGGGGCGTTCGCGTTCCTCGGGTTCCAGCGGGACCGGGGGACGGAGGTGGAGTCGCTGGGGGCGCTGGTCTTCCATGTGGCGCGGCATCACGGCTGGGAGGGCGAGGTGCTGCTCAACTACGGCTCGGTGGAGTTCCTCGGGCCGTATGTGGACTGGGTGAGCACGGGGGCGCTGTTCCTGACGGGGGTGGCGCTGGGGTGGCTGGTGCTGTGGCGGGTGCTGGCGAAGCGTTTCGAGGCGCACACGGTCGCTGATGCCGCGTTCGTGGGGGTGCTGATGTTCACGACCACGAGCCGGGTGATCAGCCCGCAGTACATGGTGTGGCTGGTGGGGCTGGGGGCGGTCTGTCTGTGCTTCCGTGGGAGCCGGATGGGGGTGCCGGTGGGGCTGGTGCTGGGGGCCTGCCTGGTGACGGTGCTGGAGTTTCCGTTGTGGTTCGCGCATGTCGTGGCGAGCGACGCGCTGGGGATTTCGTTGCTGGTGGTTCGCAACGGGTTGCTGGTCGTGGCGACGGTGAGCGCGGCTCGGGTGCTGTGGTGCACGACGGTGCCGCGGCGGCGGGAGATTCCGTCGGTGCCGGGACCGGCCCGTGCGGCGGAGACGCCGGTCTCGTCCTGACGCCGGGTGCGGGTTTGCGCGGCCCGGCGCTTGTGGGTGCCGCGGCGTGGCGGTGGACCCGGGGGGATGCGTGCGCAGCCCGGCGCATGCGGGGTGCCGTCGCGCCCACCCGTGCCGCCCTGGGGGTACCTCCCAGGCCCTTGAGGCACTGGGGGAGGCACGACTGCCCGCGGCAACCGCAGGAGCCGCGGGAGCGGCGGCGCGGCTGACCGTGGGAACCCGCCTACGGCGGGGAGGGGTCGGGGCGGGGGTGTTCGCCCGCAGTGGCCGGCGCGTCCGCGCCCTCGGCCTCCCCGAGCGACACAGTCGCGCCGGTCCGAGGACGGACACCCCCGACCCGGCCCCGCACCACCCACCGGCCGTGGGCGCTACCCAAGCCCGCACCCACCCGCTGCTGCGCCGCAGGCATACGACCCCTACCCGCAGCCGCCCCGCAGCCGCCCCGCAGGCGGTCGAGGGAGGGTCAGGACAGGGTGGCTTTCATGTAGTCGTGCCATTGGAGGGTGAAGTCCTCCGGGGTGGTGCCCAGCACGCTGTTCATCGCGGACTCGACCGCGCCCTCGCGGTCCTCGTGCGCGCCCACCGCGCGGTAGAACTCGCCGAGGCGCTGCTCGCCCCAGCGGTCGGCGATCAGGCGGCAGGCCAGCCAGCCGCCCTCGTAGGCGCGGGCGAGGCCGTCCGCGTCGCCCGAGAAGCCGAAGTCCTCGTCGGTGGGCAGGGCGCCGGGCACCTCGCCCTGGCTCACCGCGTGGGCGAGCTCCGGTGCGGCCTCGGCGGGACCCCGGCCGCCGTCGCGGTAGCCGACCCAGTCGGCGTACCCCTCGGACAGCCAGAGCGGGGTCGCGGGCGAGGTGTGGGCGCGGGTGGCGACGTGGGTGGTCTCGTGGGTGAGGACGACCTGCCGTCCCGAGTCGCCGAGCAGCCCGAAGGCGTCCGGGTTGACGATGACCCGGTCCGCCGGTGCCCGCCCGTCCGTGCCGGTGGCGCCGGTGGTGACGGCGGCGATGCCCCGGTAGGAGGAGGCGGGTGAGCCCAGCAGGCCCGCCATGCCCTCCAGGGACTCCGGGACCATGACGAGGACGCGCCCGGTCCATTCCGGGCCCCAGGCGTCGGACACGGCGGGCACCGCGCGGTCGGCCAGCGCGGCGTAGTCGCGCAGCTTGCCGGCGGGCTGTCCGACGCCCAGCACCAGGCTGCGTTCGCCCCGGACGGCCCGCGCCGGGCCCTGGTCCCACAGCTGCTGGCCGGACTTCCGCGCGGGGCGGTCGGAATCGACGGTCCAGTGGCCGTCCCGGTCCCGGCTCAGGCCGAGGGAGCGGGCGGTGACGACCGGCGAACGGTCGTGGCCCTCCACGCGGTAGCTGAGGTCGGCGGAGACGGTGGCGCTGTCGCCGGTGCGGTCCAGGGACGTGACCCGGTAGGACCAGTCCGCGAGCGGGACCGCGCGCAGGTTGTCGAACCCGGCCCGGGTGCCGGTGCGGGCGTAGGCGGTGGCGTCCCGTTCGAGGACCGCCTCCGCGCGCCGGTCGAGGAGCGACTGCACCTCCGCGCGGGCGCCGTCGACGGTGCTGCCGCCGCCGCACGAGACCAGGGAGACCAGCAGCAGACACAGCGTCACCAAGGACGCTCCCGTCACCCGCCGTCGATCAGCCACCTTTCCGAGGGTACGGGCGTGGAGCCGTCCCGGTCAGACCCTGGTGACCGACGAGACGGGCATCATCCCGACCGGGTCGTAGCGCACGGGGGCGCCGGGGTAGGGCGCGTGGATCACCTGGCCGTTGCCCATGTACATCCCGACGTGGGAGGCGTCGGAGCGGTAGACGACCAGGTCGCCGGGGCGCGCCTCGGAGAGCGGGACCTGCCGGCCGGCGTACCGCTGGGCCTGCGAGGTGCGCGGCAGGGCGACCCCGGCCTGGGCGTACGACCACTGGGTGAGTCCGGAGCAGTCGAAGCCGCCGGGGCCGTTGGCGCCCCACACGTAGGGCTTGCCGAGGGCGGAGCGGGCGGCGGCGACGGCGGCTGCCGCACGGCCCGAGGCGGAGGTGCCGCCGGGGCCGAGCAGGTCCGTGCGGGCGGAGCGGCCGGCCCGGTCCCAGGCGGCGCGTTCGCCGGCCGGGAGGGAGTTGAGCAGCCGGCGGGCCTCGGCGAGCTTGCTCTCGACGGTCCGCTTGTGGGCGGCGACGGCCTTGCGGCTCTTCTCCAGCGCCCGGAGCTTGCCGGCCGCCTCCGCGCGGTCCTGGGCGAGGGACCGCAGGGCCGCCCGGAGCCTGCTCAGCTCACCGGCCTGGTGGACGGTGATCCGGTCGAGGACGGAGGCCCGCTCCAGGTAGTCCTCCGGGTCGTCGGAGAGCAGCAGGGCGACGGCGGGTTCCAGGCCGCCGGAGCGGTACTGGGCGCCGGCCAGCGAGCCCAGCGACTCGCGCATGGTGTTGACGCGGTGCTGCTTGCGGGCGATCCCGTCCTGCGCGGTGGCGATCTGCCGGCGCAGTCCGTCGGCGCGCTCGTCGGCCGCGTTGTACGCCTCGGTGGCCTTCTCGGCCTCCTGGTAGAGGCGGTCCACCTCGGACCGGGTGTCGTCGTGCGGCGTCGCCGCGGCCGGGACCGCGCCGAGGGTGGTGGCCGCCGCGGACAGCAGGCCGAGGGCGACGACGGTGCTCCGGTCGGATCCGGAGGACGGTGCGGTACGGCGATGGGACCCCACGGGAAGCCGCGCTCCTTCCGCTGGCGGACAGGGAAACGCGGCAGACAGTAGCGTCGGCGACGGAGCCCGGACCAACGGCCGGAGCACGCACAAACGGTGACGCCCCGCCTGTGACCTGCGTCGAAGGCGGGGCGTGGGGCCGATCGGCACCGGTGCGATTCCCCCTAACGGGCGCACCGGGCCACCGGGAAGGGGTCGGGACCTGCTGCGGGCGAACGCTAGACGCGGACGCCGAACATGAACGGGCCGCCGATGGTGTTCATCGACTCGTAGCGCACGACCGTGCCGGTGCGGGGGGCGTGGATGATCTGGCCGTTGCCCGCGTAGAGGCCCACGTGGTGCAGGTCGTTGAAGAAGAAGACCAGGTCGCCGACCTTGAGCTGGCTCGTCGAGTAGATCTTGGTGCCGGCGCCGGTCTGGGCCTGTGAGGTGCGCGGCAGTCCGACACCGGCCTGCGCGTACGCCCAGGAGGTGAGGCCGGAGCAGTCGAAGGAGGACGGGCCGGTGGCGCCGTACACGTAGGGCGAGCCGAGCTTGCTCTGGGCGGCGGCGAAGGCCGCGGCGGCGCGTCCGGAGCCGGGCGGGACGTTGACCGAGAGGGCGTCGCGCTCGCTGGCGCGGGTGGCGCGGTTCTGCTCCTCGGCGAGCTGGGCCTTCTCCTCGGCGGTGAGGCTGTTGAGCAGCTTCTGCGCGGAGGAGAGCTTGCCCTGGACTTCCTTCTTCTTCTTGCCCAGTTCGGTGCGGGTGGAGGCGAGGTCCTTGAGCTTCTCGGACGCCTCGGAGCGCTGCTGGGCGAGTTCGCGCTGCTTCTCCTGGATCTTCTTCAGCGCGTCGACCTGCTGCGTGCTCAGCTGGTCGAGGGTGGACGCCTTGTCGAGGTAGTCGTCCGGGTCGGCGGAGAGGAAGAGCTGCAGGGAGGGGTCTATGCCGCCGCTGCGGTACTGGGCGCTGGCCATCGTGCCGAGGCCGTCGCGCAGGTCGTTGAGCTCCTGCTGGCCCTTGGCGACGTTGTCCTGGATCGTGGAGATCTCCTTCTGGAGCTTCTCCTGCTTCTCCTTGGCGCCGTTGTACTTCTCGGTGGCCTGTTCCGCCTGCTCGTAGAGCTTGTCGACCTTGGCCTTGACCTCGTCCTTGCTCGGCTTCTCGCTGGGAGCGGCGTTGGCGGCCTGCGAGCTCATGACGACGGCAGCTGCGGCAGCGGTGGTGAGCACGGTCACACGTGCGCGGCTCGGCTGCTTGGGACGACGGTGGGACGCCACGGAGACGAGCTCCTTCTCGAGAGTGATCGCGCGAGCGCGGGTTCGAAGGCAGACCCTAGTGATTCTCTTGTGATCAGTTCAAATCCCCGGACACAAAATCTCCGTTACAGCGGGTTTATTTGGCCTCAACTCACCTGCAGTGATGTCCGATTGACGCTACGTTGCGTGACGGTTCCGTCAATTCGGGCATAGACCCGTTACGTTGCACGGGGGACGGATGTGAATCAGATACTAGGAAAGCCTCTTGAGGAGCACCGCCGACGCGACGGGGCGTGCGCCGGCGCGGGCGACCCCGTCGGCGACCTCCCGGTCGGTGGAGACGACGATGACGGGCCGCCCCGGCGGCTCCGCGCGCACCAGCTGGCGGATCAGTTCGTCGGCGGTGACGCCGGGCTTGGAGAACAGCACGCGCACGCCGCGCGGCGGCGCCAGCAGCACCGGCGCGGCCAGTTCGGCGCCGTCGAAGACGCAGGTGACCTCGGCGCCGGTCTGTGCGGCGAGCTGGGCGAGCTGGCCCAGCAGGCGCAGGCGCTGCTTCTCCAGGGGCATCTGGGGGTAGCCGGTCTTGGTGACGTTGTAGCCGTCGACGACCAGATGGGCCTGCGGCAGTGCCAGCAGCTGGTTCAGGATGGCCGGATCGTCCTCGGACAGCGCGCGGGCGGCGATGTCCTTGGGGGTCATGCGCCCCGGTTCCACGGCGTCCACGGTCTCGGCGGGCCGGACGGAGACAGGAGGCAGCGCCAGCTCGCGCCGCAGCCCCTGGGCGGCGTCCAGCACGGTGTCCAGCAGCAGCCGCACCCGCATGTCCTCGACGCTGCGGCCCTCGCGGGCGGCCCGGCGCGCGGCCTCCAGCGCGGCCTCGGTCTCGCCGAGCCGCGCCTTGAGCCGCCGGCTCTCGCTCTCGGCGGCCGACACCTGGGCGTGGCTCTCGGCGCGCACCGACTCCATCTCGCCCCGCAGTTTGCGCAGGGCGGCCTCGCCGCGCTTGACGTCGCTGTGGGCGGAGCGCAGCTTGCGGTGCAGCGACTCGGCCTCCTTCTTCGCCGCCTCCAGTTCGGCGCGCAGCCGCTCGGTCTCCGACCTGGTGTGCTCACGGGCCCGGGCGAGTTCGTCGCGCAGCCGCTCCAGCTCGGCGCGGGTCTCCTCGTCGGCGCGTTCGGCGTGGGCGCGCTGGGCCTCCTCGCCGGCGGCGGTCACCAGCTTGACCCAGCCGGCCGGGCGGAGCACATAGGCCGCGGCCGCCACGTCGAGCGGGTCCGCGGCCGGGGGCGGGGAGCCGGAGTCGAGGGCGCCGGTCAGTTCCGGCTGGGCTTCCCTGAGCTTCTCCCCGATGCGCTGCCGGAACAGCGGATCGGTCTCCAGTGCCGCCGCCATGGCGTTGCCGGCGAACTTGGCGCGGCGGTTCGGGGCGAACCGGGCGTACTGCCGGAGCTGGGCGGGCAGCTCGGCGACCGTGAGCCCGCCGAAGCCGTCGGCGACGATCTGGACGACCCGGCGGCGCACTCCGTCGGGCAGCGGACGGTCGAGCACCTCGGCGGCGCCGTCCTGCGGCCCCCCGCCCGTGGTCTCCACCATCCGTCACACCCCAATGCCTGTGCGGCCCCGTGCGCGGGGTCGCCGTCAGCGGGCCCGCTCCGTGTCAGGAGCCGGCGCCCGGCCTGTCCACGAGTTCCACCTGGTCCACGGCGTTGCACCAGCGGCATCGCACCGACTCGATCGTCTCGTCGAGCACCTCGCGCTCCTCGACCTTGGGCTCTCCGGCCAGGTCGAGGTGGACGTACTCGACGACCTTCGACGAGCGGGTCACGTCGAAGCGGGTGAGGTTGCCGCAGAGGGTGCAGCGCCACCGCGTCGAGGCGGTCGGCAGAGGAACCGTCATCGTGGCTGTTCGCCTTCCTTCCAGTGTCCGTGACGCACCGGGCCGCCCGGTGCGTGTGGCACGTAACCCTACGGCCTGGCGGGTCCTCGCCGCCCGCCCGTCCACGGCGGCGAGGCAGTATGTGCGGTTGCGCCCGGTTACGCCATGCTCTGTGTCCATGATCCGAAACTGGGGCGCGTCGGCCGCCACGGCGATCCGGTGCACCTCCGCGCCGGTGACCCGCACCCTCATCGTGCTGTGCTGCCTGGTCTTCCTGATCGGCCCGGCCTCGGGCCTGAATCCGGCCGACGGATCCGGGGAGGAGCTGCTGGCGGCGCAGCGGGCCTATTTCCGGCGCTGGGGCGTGATCCCCGCAGACCTGTTCGAAGGATCCCCCGGGGCCGTTCTCACGCCGGCCACGGCGCTGTTCGTGCACGGAAGCTGGGTGCATCTGCTCGGCAACATGCTGTTCCTCCACGTCTTCGGAGCGATGGCCGAGGCACGGATGGGCCGGGTGCGGTTCACCCTGTGCTACGCCGGGTGCGGTTATCTGGCACTGCTGGGATACGCCGCCGCCAACGCGGACTCCGACCGCTCCCTGGTCGGTGCCTCCGGGGCGATCTCGGCGGTGCTCGGCGCGTTCCTCTTCCTGTTCCCGCGGGCGCGGGTCACCAGTCTTCTGCCGTTCCTGTTCTTCCTGCCGGTGCGCCTGCCGGCGTGGGTGGTGCTGCCGTTCTGGGCGGCGCTGCAGTGGGCGGCGGCGGGACGGGCGGACGGCGGGCCGGGGGTGGCGTATCTGGCGCACCTGGTGGGGTTCGGGCTGGGCTTCGGCTGTGCGTGGGTGTGCTGCGGCAGGGCGACTACAGTGAAGTCCGCGTCCGCCCCTGCTCCGGCCCCCGAGGGAGAGAACCAGCCGTGATCACCGCGATCGTCCTCATCAAGACCAGCGTGGACCGGATCCCCGAGATCGCGGAACAGATCGCCGCGCTGGACAGCGTCAGCGAGGTGTTCTCCGTCACCGGGACGTACGACCTCATCGCCATGGTCCGGGTGCGGGAGCACGAGGATCTGGCGGAGGTCATCCCCGGCCGGATCAGCAAGATTCCGGGGGTCGAGGGGACCGACACTCATGTGGCGTTCCGGACGTACTCGCAGCACGACCTGGAGGCGGCGTTCGCCATCGGGCTGGACAGCTAGGGCCTCTCGCGGCGGGGGGTGGCCCGGTCGTTCTTCGCCCCCGCCGCCCCTTCCCGTCCCGACCCGGGGCTCCGCCCCGGACCCCGCTTCTCAAGCTCCCCCGGAGGGGGCACCCCCAGAAGGGCTGGATCGTCCCGGAGCGGCTGGTTCGCCGGAGGGGCTGGACGCAATGGGGGATGAAGAGTTCTTCATCTGGGATTCATCACGGGGCTCCGGTGCGGTGCGCAGGATCGGGGCATGGTTTTCACTCGCCGGATGGCGGCCCTCGCCGCCGTCGTGCTGATTCCGCTGGGCGTCGCCGCGACCAGCTTCGCGCTCGCCGACTCGCCCGAACCGCCCAAGGTGCCGCCGCGGGTCGAACTGGACAGCGGATCGCCCACTCCGACCCCCACGGCCTCCTCCACAGGCCCCGAGCCGACGCCGAGCGACGAGGTCGTCTCCCGGCCCCCGGTGACCGACAGCCCAGCGGGTGATGACGATGACAACGGCCCCGGCGGCGACGACGGACCGGACCAGGACGACGGACCGGACCACGACGGCTGACCGGACGACGACGGCTGACCGTGTCCGCCGGCGGATCTCCGCCCGGGTCCGCATCCTGCTCTGGCTGCTGTTCGTCATGGCGGTCGCGCTCGCCTCGGTCGCCATGACCACCCGTTCCTTCCTGCTGCGGGACGTCGACGACCGGATCAACGGGCTGCTCACCCAGGAGACCGGCGAGTTCGCCAACTTCGAGCAGCGGGGCTTCGACCCGGAGACGGGCGCGCCCTTCACCGCCCCCGACCGGCTGCTGCGGGTCTTCCTGGAACGCCAGTACGCCGACCCCGACGAGGAGCTGATCGGTCTCGTGGCCCGCGGGAGCGGGGGCCCGGCGCAGATCATCCAGCCGCGCGACCTCCCCGTCGCGCTCCCCCTGCACCGGGATCCCGACGCCCGGCGCCGCATCTTCGCCTCCCCCGACGCGTCCGGGGTGCTGCACCGGCCCGAGGGCGAGATCCGCTGGGCCAAGGTGTCCGTGGCCCGGCACGGCGGCGGCGACCCGGAGGCGGCGTTCGTCGTGGCCTTTCACCCCGAGCGCGAAGTGGCCCGGGTGAACGAGGTGTTCCGCGTCCTGCTCGCCATCTCCGGGGTCGCCCTGCTGCTGACCACCGGCATCGGCTGGGCGGTCGCCGGACGCATCCTGCAGCCCGTACGGCTGGTGCGCACCGCCGCCGCACAGCTCACCGAGCAGGATCTCACCCGCCGCATCGCGGTGCGCGGCCACGACGACATCGCGGCCCTCGCCGAGACGTTCAACGCGATGCTCGACCGGCTGGAGCGGGCCTTCGCCGCCCAGCGCCAGTTCGTCGACGACGCCGGACACGAGCTGCGCACCCCGATCACCATCGTGCGCGGCCATCTCGAGCTGATGGGCGACGACCCGGCCGAGCGCGAGGAGACGGTGCGCCTCGTCACCGACGAACTGGACCGGATGAGCCGCATCGTGGAGGACCTGCTGCTGCTCGCCAAGGCCGAACGCCCCGACTTCGTCACCCCCGAGCCGGTGCAGCTCGCCGAACTCACCGCCGACGTCTACGTCAAGGCGCGCACCCTGGGCGAACGCGACTGGCAGCTCACGGACATAGCCGACCGGGAGGCGGAGCTGGATCCGCAGCGGATCACCCAGGCGATGGTGCAGCTGGCGCAGAACGCGGTGCAGCACACCACGGCCGGGCAGACCATCCGCATCGGCTCCCGCGCCGAGGGCTCGCGCATCGAGCTGTACGTGGCCGACGCCGGGCCCGGGGTCCGGCCGCAGGACCGGGAGCTGATCTTCGAACGCTTCCGGCGCGGCACCTCCCGGCGGGGCGCGCGGGGTTCGGGAGCGGGGCTCGGCCTGTCGATCGTCAGGGCGATCGCCGAGGGCCACGGCGGGCGGGTCCGTCTGCACGACACCGAGGGCGGCGGCGCCACCTTCGTACTGACGCTGGAAGAGGCACACAGGTGAACCGGATTCTGATCGTCGAGGACGAGGAGCGCATCGCCTCCTTCGTGGAGAAGGGCCTGCGCGCGAACGGCTTCACCACCACCGTCGTCGGTGACGGCGAGGCCGGCCACGCGTACGCGCTCACCGGCGGGTTCGACCTGATCGTCCTGGACATCGGGCTGCCCGGCCGGGACGGCTTCACGGTGCTGCGCGAGCTGCGCGAGTCCCGGGTGACCACCCCGGTGATCGTGCTGACCGCGCGGGACTCCGTGCGGGACACGGTGGCCGGTCTGGAGGGCGGCGCCGACGACTGGATGACCAAGCCGTTCCGTTTCGAGGAACTGCTCGCACGGGTACGGCTGCGGCTGCGTACGGCGGCCCGGGCACCGGAGGTGACGGTGCTGCGGTCCGGTTCGCTGAGCCTGGACCTGCGCACCCGCCGGGCCCGCGCCGGGGACCGCACCGTGGATCTGACGGCCCGTGAATTCGTGCTCCTGGAACTGTTCCTGAGGCACCCCGGGCAGGTACTCTCCCGCGAACAGATCCTCTCCCACGTGTGGGGCTACGACTTCGACCCGGGCTCCAACATCGTGGACGTGTACGTGCGGGCGCTGCGCAAGAAACTCGGCGCGGAGAAGGTGGAGACGGTCCGCGGAATGGGCTACCGGCTTCCCGCGTGAGTGCTCCCGCCGTTGGGTGAAGTTCCCTTCATCTTCGGCTCATCGACGGCTCATGGCCCAGGTGAATCGTCGATGACGTGACGCTGAATCCCCGACTGACCGCCGTGCTGTGCGCGGCCCTGTCGCTGTGCGCCCTGCTGGCGGTCCCCGGCAACTTCCCCGGCCTCGGCGGGGACGCGCGGTTCACCCTCGCCGTGTTCGCGCTGGCGACCTGCGCGTGGATCGGTACGCCGATCGACGACACCTACATCGCGCTGGGCGCCGGACTCGCGCTGACGGTGACCGGGGTGATCAGCAGCGACACCCTGTTCGGCACCCTGGGCGACTCGACGGTGTGGCTGCTGATCTGCGCCTTCGTGCTGGCGGCCGCGGTCACCCGGACCGGGCTCGCGGGCCGGGCGGCGGCCTTTCTGGTCGGCGGGGCGCGTACGGTGCGGCAGTTGACGCACCTGACGACGGCCGCGCTCGTCGTCACGGCCTTCGCGGTGCCCGCCACCTCGGGCCGGGCCGCGCTGGCCCTGCCGGTGTTCCTGGCCCTCGCCAAGGCGCTCGCCGACCGGAAACGACTGGTCGTGATGCTGGCGCTGCTGTTCCCGACCGTGATCCTGCTGTCCGCGGTGGCGACACTGATCGGTGCGGGTGCGCATCTGATCACCGTGTCCGTGCTGTGGGAGGCCACCGGAGACCGGGTCGGCTTCACGGAGTGGCTGTTGCTGGGGTTGCCACTGGCCGTGGCCTCCTCCCATCTCGCCGCGGAGGCCGTGCTGGCGACCACCACCCGGCGCGTCGACCGCACGGCACCCGTGCACATCAGCGCCGAGGAGATCCAGCGGCACAGCGACCGTCCGGTCACCGGTCCCTGGACCCAGGCCGAGAAGCGCTGCGCCCTGCTGCTGGCCACGGTCGTCGCCCTGTGGTGCAGCGAGCCGCTGCACCGGGTGTCGCCGGCCGTGGTCGCACTGATAGGCGCGGTGGTGGCCGCCTCGCCGGCGCTGGGCACCGTACGGCTGAAGGACGCGCTGAAGACGGTGCCCTGGTCGCTGCTGCTGTTCATGGCGGCGACGATGGCGATGGGTGTCGCGCTCGCCGAGTCGGGGGCGGCGGCATGGCTGGTCGGCGGATTGCCGGCGGGGATCGGCCCGGTGACGTTCCTGGCGGTCGTCGTCGCGGTCAGCACGGCGGCCCATCTGCTGCTCCAGTCCCGCTCCGCCCGTTCCTCCGTGCTGGTCCCGCTGGTGGTCGCGGCCGCCGTGGGCGCCGGGGTGAACCCGGTCGCGGCGGCGCTCGCCTCCACCGCCGCCGCGGGCTTCTGCCACACGCTCCCGGCCTCCGCGAAGCCGGTCACGCTCTTCGCGGAGATCCCCGGCACCCCCACCTACACGCCGCGCGACCTGCTGCGGCTGTCCGCCGTGCTGGCACCGCTCACCGCCGCCCTGGTCCTGCTGTTCGCCGTCGCGGTGTGGCCGCTGCTCGGCGTCCCCGTGACTCGATAAGGAGTTCCCCTCATGCTGAACCGTGTCGTGGTCGCCCCCAGCGGCTTCAAGGAGTCACTGTCCGCCCGGGCCGCCGCCGACGCCATCGCGGCGGGCGTGCGCCGGGTGCTTCCGGACGCCGAGATCGACCGGATCCCCCTGGTGGACGGCGGTGAGGGCACGGCCTCCGCGCTGGCCTCGGCGACCGGCGGGCGGCTGGTCGCGCTGGCCGCCACCGGCCCGGTCGGCGAACCGGTCGGCACCCACTTCGCGCTGCTCGGCTCCCGGGACACGGCGGTCGTGGAGATGGCGGCGGTCGCCGGCCTCTCCCTCGTCCCCCGCACCCGGCGCGACCCGGGCGCCACCACCACGTACGGCGTCGGGGAACTGATCCGCGCCGCGCTCGACCAGGGCGTGCGGCGGATCCTGGTCGGCTGCGGTGACTCGGGCACCTCCGACGGGGGTGCGGGGGCGCTCCAGGCGCTCGGCGCCAGGCTGGTGGACGCGGACGGCTTCGAACTGGGCCCGGGAGGCGGTGAGTTGACCCGGTTGGCGCGGATCGATCCCACCGGTCTCGATCCCCGCATCGCGGACGTGGAGTTCCTGGTCGCCTGCAACCCCTACAACGTGCTGTGCGGGGAGCGGGGCGTGGCCCGGGTGTTCGGTCCGCAGAAGGGGGCGACGCCGGCACAGGTCGAGGAGCTGTCGGCGGGGCTGGAGAACTGGGCGCGGGTCCTCACCCGCGATCTCGCCGTCACCGGCGTCGATCTGCGGCTCGGGCGGGGCACGGGCGCCTCGGGCGGGCTGGGTGCCGGACTCGCCGCCCTGGGTGCGTCGCTCCTGCCGCGCTTCCACGTCCTGCTGGACCATCTCGACCTGGACGCCCGGCTGGCGCGTGCCGATCTGGTCGTCACCGCGGAGGGTGCGCTGGACCACCAGACGCCGCGCGGCAAGGTCCCGGCGGAGGTGGCGCGGCGCGCCAAACTGTCGGGGCGGCCGGTGCTGGCGTTGGCGGGGACGTTGGGTGAGGGGGCGGGGGAGGTGCCGGGGGTGGATGCCTGTCATGGCATTCTGCCCGCGCCGATGGCGCTGGGGGAGGCGTTGGTCCGCGGCGCGGAGCTGCTCACCGACGCGACGGAGCGCGCCCTGCGCATGATCGTCCTGGGCGCCCGTCTGCCCGTGCCGGCCCGCGGCTGATTCTTCCGCCCCCGCCGCCCCTTCCCGTCCCGACCCTGGGGGCTGCGCCCCCAGACCCCCCTTTCGGCCCTTCGGGCCTCGTCCTCAAACGCCGGACGGGCTGAAGTATTCAGCCCGTCCGGCACAATCCAGCCCCTCCGGCGTTTGAGGAGCGGGGTCTGGGGCGGAGCCCCAGGTCGGGACGGGAAGGGGCGGCGGGGGCGAGGAAACTCTCAGGCAGAGGGGTCGGGGACGCAGCGGCCGTCGACCGTGTGGTAGGTCCAGCGCGCCCCGTCCCGGACCAGTTCCCGTACCGCCCGCACGAAACGCTCCACGTGCTCGTCCGGCGTACCCGCACCGAAGCTGACCCGGATCGCGTTGAGCGACTTCTCCCCCGGCGCCGCCGCCTCGGGCGCCCCGCACTCGCCCTGCGCCCCCGGATCGCTGCCGAGCAGCCGCCGCACCAGCGGGTGCGCGCAGAAGAGCCCGTCCCGTACGCCGATGCCGTACTCGGCGGACAGCGCGGCGGCGAAGTGCGAGCTGTTCCAGCCCTCGACGACGAAGGACAGCACGCCGACGCGCGGGGCGTCGTCCCCGAACAGCGACAGGAACCGCACCTCGGGAACGTCCGCGAGCCCTTCGCGCACCGTGCGGATCAGCCGCTCCTCGCGCACGGCCAGCGCCTCGAAGCCGGCCTCGGTGAGCGCCCGGCACGCGGAGGCGAGGGCGTAGGCGCCGATGACGTTGGGCGAGCCGGCCTCGTGGCGGGCGGCGCTGTCGTGCCACACCACGTCCACTCCCCCGTCCGCGCGCCGGGTGACCGTGCGGCTGGCGCCGCCGCCCGCGAGGTAGGGCTCGGCCGCCCGCAGCCAGTCGGCACGTCCGGCCAGCACACCCGAGCCGAAGGGCGCGTACAGCTTGTGCCCGGAGAAGGCGACCCAGTCGACGTCGAGGCCGCTCACGCTCACCGGGTGGTGCGGGGCGAGCTGGGCGGCGTCCAGCACGATGCGCGCGCCGTGCGCGTGGGCGGCGGCGGCCAGTTCCCGTACCGGCCACAGCTCACCGGTGACGTTGGAGGCGCCGGTGACACAGACCAGGGCCGGGCCGTGCGGGTCCCGGCCGGCGAGGGCGCGCTCGAGGGTCTCCACGGCCCGGCGCGGGCCGTCCGGGGCGTCGAGGTAGGTGACGCGGGCGTCGCGCCAGGGCAGCAGGGAGGCGTGGTGCTCGGTCTCGAAGACGAAGACCTCGCAGCCGTCGGGGAGCGCCGAGGCGAGCAGGTTCAGGGAGTCGGTGGTGGACCGGGTGAAGACCACCTGGTCCCCGGTACGGCAGTCGAGGAACTCGGCGACGGTCCTGCGGGCGTTCTCGAACAGGTCGGTGGAGAGCTGGGAGAGGTAGCCGGCGCCCCGGTGGACGCTGCCGTAGTACGGCGCGTAGGCGGCCACGTCGTCCCACACGCGCTGGAGGGCGGGCGCGCTGGCGGCGTAGTCGAGGGCGGCGTAGGTGACTTCGCCGCCGGTGACGAGGGGGACGGTGACGTCCCGGCCCAGGACGGGCAGCGGGGCACGGACGGTCGGGTCGGCGGCGACGGTGGAGACGGACATGGCGGAACTCCCGTGGGGCAGGCGGAATCCTCGCGCGAGCGGGCGTCGCTCCAGCGCGCAGGAGAAGAGGGAAAGAGGGTGTGCGGAGGCGGGGCTCGGCAGCCCTAACGCATTCGCTTGCTCACGGAAGGCTCCTCGACGACCAGGACCCCTGGTGTTTCGAGGGGTCCGCGCTTGCCGTGGGCCTTGCTGCTCACGGCCTGGTCCTCACCCGGGGCACCCCGCCACGGACGGAGGGTTGCCGGACAGCCGGCCGGGGCCTGATGGCTGTCGCTCATGACCTGGTCAGGAAAATACGTGAGGTGATCGATGTCCCGCAACCCGTGTCCGGATCGCGGGACATCACACCGTGGGGGCGGCTCACGCGTTGCTGACGGCCACCCAGCGCTCCAAGACCCGCTTGGCGGCCCCCGAGTCGATCGCCTCGGCCGCCTTCGCCATCCCGGCACGGAGCTGTTCGGTCAGGGTGCCCGGGCCCGGCTCCAGGGCGACCAGCGCCGCCGCCGAGTTCAGCAGCACCGCGTCCCGCACCGGGCCCTGTTCGCCGTCCAGCAGGCGGCGGGCGACCTCCGCGTTGTAGGAGGCGTCGGCGCCGCGCAGGGCCTCGACGGGCACGAGGTCGATCCCGACGTCGCGCGGGTCGAAGGTCTCCTCGGCGACCTTGCCGTCGCGGACCACCCACACCTTGGAGGTGGCGGTGGTGGTCAGCTCGTCCAGGCCGTCGTCGCCGCGGAACACCAGCGAGGAGTGTCCGCGTCCGGCGAAGACTCCCGCCATGATGGGCGCCATCCGGGGGTCGGCGACCCCGACCGCCTGGGCCTTGACCTTCGCCGGATTGGCCAGCGGGCCGAGGAAGTTGAACACCGTGCGGATGCCCAGCTGACCGCGGGCGGCGGCGACGTGGCGCAGCGCCGGGTGGAACTTCACGGCGAAGCAGAAGGTGATCCCGGCCTCCTCGGCGACCTCGGCGACCCGTCGCGGGGTCAGTTCGAGGTTGACGCCGAGCTTCTCCAGGACGTCGGAGGCGCCGGAGGCCGAGGACGCGGCCCGGTTGCCGTGCTTGACGACCTTGGCGCCGGTGCCGGCCACCACGATCGACGACATCGTGGAGATGTTGACCGTCTTGGCGCCGTCGCCGCCGGTGCCGACGATGTCGACCGTCGCGCCCGGCACCTCGATCACATTGGCGTGGTCGTACAGCGCCCGTACACAGCCGGTGATCTCCTCGACCGTCTCGCCCTTGGCCCGCAGGGAGACCGCGAAGCCGGCGATCTGCGCGTCGGTCGCCTCGCCGCGCATGATCAGGTCCATCGCCCAGGCGGTGTCGTCGGCGGACAGGTCCCGGCCGTCCAGCAGTCCGTTCAGCAGGGCGGGCCAGGAGCGGCCCGCCGCGGTGTCGCCTCCAGCGGGGGTCACAGCGCTCATGGCCGCTCCTGATGGTCGTGGATGTGGGTCCTGGGGACCGGAGGGGTCCCGGGCTCCACCCTATCCAGCTCCGGGGACGGCGAAGGGCCCCCGTCCGCAGAACGGACGGGGGCCCTTCGCCGTCGTGTGGCGACTGAGGTGAGGCGCTGAAGGCGATCAGTGGTGGCCGTGGCCGCTCGTGATCTCCTTGTACTCCTCGACGGTCGGCTTCGGGATCTGCGACTCCTCGCCGTAGTACCCCTTGCTGAGCTTGGCGCGCAGCTTCTCGGTCATCTTCACCTTGCGCCGGACGCCGTTCTCGTCGACCTCCGGGCCGAGCTCGAGCGGCTTGTACTGCTCGTGCGCGGTGAGGGTGTGCAGCTGCTCCTGGCTGAGCGGCTCGTGCACCTCGATGAACTCGCCGTGCGGCAGGCGCTTGATGATGCCCGACTCGCGGCCGTGCAGCACCTTGTCCTTGTCCCGGCGCTGGAGGCCGAGGCAGATCCGCTTGGTGACGATGAACGCCAGGACCGGAGCAACGAAGAACGCGACCCGCACGAACCAGGTGATGGCGTTGATCGACAGGTGGAAGTGGGTGGCCCAGATGTCGTTGCCACCACCGACGAGGAGCACGAAGTACAGCGTGATCCAGGCGACGCCGAAGGCGGTGCGCGTCGGGGCGTTGCGCGGGCGGTCCAGGATATGGTGCTCGCGCTTGTCACCGGTGATCCAGGACTCGATGAACGGGTACACGGCGATGGCGACCAGGACCAGCGGGAAGATCAGCAGCGGGATGAACACACCCAGGACGAGCGTGTGACCCCAGAAGTTGATCTCCCAGCCCGGCATGACACGGATCAGGCCCTCGGAGAAGCCCATGTACCAGTCCGGCTGGGCGCCCGTGGACACCATGTCGGGCCGGTAGGGGCCGATGGACCAGATCGGGTTGATCGTGGCGATCGCCGAGACGGCCGCGAGCACACCGAAGACCAGGAAGAAGAAGCCTCCGGCCTTGGCCATGTACACCGGGAGCAGCGGCATGCCGACGACGTTCTTGTTCGTCTTGCCGGGGCCCGCGAACTGCGTGTGCTTGTGGTAGAAGACCAGGATCAGGTGCGCCACCACGAGGCCGAGCATGATGCCCGGCAGCAGCAGGACGTGGATCGAGAAGAACCTGGCCACGAAGTCGTCGCCGGGGAACTCGCCGCCGAAGAGGAAGAACGAGATGTACGTGCCGACGATCGGCACGGACAGGATCGCGCCCTCCATGAAGCGGATACCGGTGCCGGAGAGCAGGTCGTCCGGGAGCGAGTAGCCGGTGAAGCCGGTGAACATGCCCAGGACGAACAGCAGGAAGCCGAACAGCCAGTTGATCTCACGCGGCTTGCGGAACGCGCCGGTGAAGAACACACGCATCATGTGCACGAACATGCCGGCCAGGAAGACCAGCGCGGCCCAGTGGTGGATCTGCCGGATCAGCAGACCGCCACGGACGTCGAAGCTGATGTCCAGCGTCGACTTGTAGGCCTCACTCATCAGCTGGCCCTGCAGCGGCACGTAGCTGCCGTGGTACTCCACCTCGTTCATCGACGGGTGGAAGAACAGCGTCAGGTACACACCCGTGAGGATGATGATGAGGAAGCTGTAGAGGCAGACCTCACCCAGCATGAACGACCAGTGGTCGGGGAAGATCTTGCGCATGTTGGCCTTGGCCAGGGAGTAGATCCCCAGTCGGCCGTCAGCCCAGTCGGCGACCTTTTCGCCGGCCGGTGCCTTCCCGCGCGAGCGGGACTCGGGGGTCGTTGTGGTACTCATCCGCGCTCCCAGAAGGCAGGACCGACGGGCTCGTCGAAGTCGCCGAGCGCTTCGAGGTAGCCCTCGTCGTTCACGCCGATGCGCAGCTGCGGCAGGGCGTGACCGGCGGGACCGAAGATGACCCGGGCACCGTCGGCGAGGTCGAAGGTGGACTGGTGACAGGGGCACAGCGCGTGATGCGTCTGCTGCTCGTACAGGGAGATCGGGCAACCGACATGGGTGCAGATCTTCGAGTAGGCGAGGATGCCCTCGTGGGACCACTCGAGCGACCGCTTGTCCTTGATGTTGTCCGGCTGGATGCGGACCAGCATCAGCGCGGCCTTGGCGATCTCGGTCTGGAAGCCGTGGTCGTGCTCCTCCAGGCCCTCGGGTTTGGCGAAGGTCAGCGAGCCCACGATGAGGTCGGACGGCCGCAGCGGCTCGTTCGTGTTCATGTTGACGAGCAGCTTGCCCTTGGACCACAGGGTGTGGCGCAGCTTGGTCCCGGGCAGCGGCCCGAGGTCGCGCAGCAGCACCACGCCGGAGAGCGGGAACAGGGCGAGCGCGCCGAACATCGTGTTGCGGATCAGCTTGCGGCGGCCGAGCGCGGACTCCTTGGCACCCTGGCGGAAGTCGTCCATGACCTTCGCCTTGACCTCGGGGGAGGCCTCGATCGGGTGACGCTCGTCGGCGATCTCGTGGTCCGACATCAGCGTGCGGGCCCAGTGGACCGCGCCGGCGCCGATGGCGAACAGGGCGACACCGAGGGTCATGCCGAGCGCGAAGTTCAGCGCGCTGATGTGACCGAGCGGCCAGATGAAGACCGACTTGTCGACCGGGATCGTCACGTACGCGGCGATGAAGCCGACGGTGGCCAGCATCGACAGCGTGAACAGCAGGGCGACCGTGCGCTCGGACCGCTTGGCGGCCCGCTCGTCGATGTCCTGGACCCGGTGCTCGTGCGGGGGCAGGCCCGGGTCGGCGAACGGGTTCTTCTCGTCCGCCAGCTTCACGGCGCCGTGGGCGGTGTCCTGCGCTGCGGGCAGGTTCTCTTCGGGAATGTCTTGGCTACTCATGACTTCTTGGCCTTTGCGGTCCGAGCGGCGACCCAGACGGCGACCGCGATCAGCGCGCCCAGTCCGAAGACCCACGCGAACAGACCCTCGGAGACCGGGCCCAGTCCGCCGAGCGAAAGGCCGCCGGGGCTGTCGGTCTCATCGCTGTTGACCGCGTTCAGGTACGCGATGATGTCCTTCTTGTTCTGCTCCGACAGCGTGCTGTCGGGGAAGGAGGGCATGTTCTGCGGGCCGGTGAGCATGGCCTCGTAGATGTGCTTCGGCGCGACGTCCTCAAGGCTCGGGGCGTACTTGCCGTGCGTGAGCGCACCGCCCTTGCCGGTGAAGTTGTGGCACTGCGCGCAGTTGTTGCGGAACAGTTCACCGCCCTTGGCGCTGTCGGCGCCCTCGGGGCCGTACTGCTCCTCGGTGGGGACGGCCGGGCCGGCGCCCAGGGAGGCGATGTACGCCGCCAGCTGGTCGATCTCGGCCTGGGTGTAGACGGCCGGCTTCTTCGGGACCTGCGCGCCCTGCGAGGTGGCGGCCGGCATACGCCCGGTGCTCACCTGGAAGTCGACCGCGGCGGCGCCCACGCCCACCAGGCTCGGACCGTCGGAGGTGCCCTGACCGCCGGTGCCGTGGCAGCTGGCGCAGCCGACCGCGTAGAGCTTCTTGCCCTCCTCGATGGTGAGGGACTGGGCGGTTTCGTCGGCCTGCGCCTTGTCCGCGGGTGCGAACACGGCGTAGAGCCCCCCGGTGCATGCCAGCGCGAGGAGTAGGACGACGAGCGCCGCCAGCGGGTGGCGTCGTCGTGCGGAGAGCTTTTTCACGGATTACCCCGGTGTCAGGATCTTCTGCGTCGATGCTTCTGGTTGGTGCGCTGCGTGCAGCGCGCGCGGATGTGGCCCGCTACTTGATCATGTAGATCGTGGCGAAGAGGCCGATCCAGACGACATCGACGAAGTGCCAGTAATAGGACACGACGATGGCCGCGGTCGCCTGGTCATGCGTGAACCGCCGGGCCGCGTAGGTGCGGCCCAGGACCAGCAGGAAGGCAATGAGACCGCCCGTCACGTGCAGGCCGTGGAAGCCGGTGGTCAGGTAGAACGCCGAGCCGTAGGGGTCGGAGGAGAGGGACAGGCCCTCGTGCTTGACCAGCTCGGTGTACTCGAACACCTGACCGCCGATGAAGACGGCGCCCATGATGAAGGTGACGATGAACCACATCCGGAGCTTCTTCACGTCACCCCGCTCGGCGGCGAACACGCCGAGCTGGCAGGTGAGCGAGGAGAGCACCAGGATCGTGGTGTTCGTCGCCGAGAACGGGAAGTTCAGCAGGTCGGCCTTCTCCGACCAGAAGTCGGGTCCGGTCACCGATCGCAGGGTGAAGTACATCGCGAAGAGGGCCGCGAAGAACATCAGCTCGGAACTCAGCCAGATGATGGTTCCGACGCTGGTGAGGTTCGGTCGGTTGACCGACGGGTGCGCGTGCCCGGTATCTACTGTCGTTGCTGTCGCCACGCCGACATTATGTCGGTCGCTTATCCCGCCCTCACTCCCGGGGGTGCCGTTCGGTGTGTTCCCCCCTCCTGGACTGCCCGGATGGCCCACCGGGGGCCCTCGCCGGGGGCCGTCGAAGAGGTGTCCGAACCAGTGTTGACAAGCGGTCCGAGGGGGTAGCATCCGCGCCATCGGTACCCGAAGTTCCCGACAGAGCCGTGCCCTCTCTCTTACGCGTGGAGGAACAATGCAGGCGACCGCCACGGTGCTGGTCTACAGCGACGACGCCAACACCCGGGAGCAGGTGCGCCTCGCCACCGGGCGGCGCCCGGCTCCGGACGTGCCCGTAGTGGAGTTCGTGGAGTGTGCCACCCATGCCGCGGTCCTCACGGAGCTGGAGCGGGGTGGCATCGACGTGTGTGTGCTGGATGGTGAGGCCGTGCCGATGGGGGGCATGGGGCTGTGCCGCCAGATCAAGGACGAGGTGTTCAACGCCCCGCCGGTGCTGGTGCTGATCGGGCGGCCGCAGGATGCGTGGCTGGCGACGTGGAGTCGGGCGGAGGCGGCGGTGACCTTGCCGGTCGAGCCGGTGGAGTTTGCGTCGGCGTTGGCGTCCCTGCTGCGGCAGAAGCATTTGCAGAGCGCCTAGGAGCTCGGTCCCTCCGGTCGGGGGCGGCTGCGGGGCAGTGGGGGCTGGTCGCGCGGTTCCCCGCGCCCCAGGGGGCTTATACAGCCGTTGGCCTGAGGCGTGCGGTGTCCCGAGCACCCGGGGCTTTGTTCGTGGTCAGGGCGCTGCCCGCTTGCCATGCGGGCCAGTCGAGGTTCCAGTCGCCGTAGCCGTTGCCGAAGGGTTCCATCGTGTCGCCGGCCGAGTTGACCACCTCGACGATGTCGCCCTGACGGACGGTGTCGAAGAACCACTCGGCGTTGGCGGTGCTCATGCCGACGCAGCCGTGGCTGACGTTGGCGTAACCCTGGGAGCCCACGGACCACGGGGCGGCGTGCACGTACTCGCCGCTCCAGGTCACCCGGGTGGCGAAGCGGACGTCCAGGTCGTACGACTCCGCCGAGCCCTCGGCGATGCCGACGGTGCTGCTGCGCATGCGTACGAGGGGTTCCTTGGCGAGCACCACCTTGACGCCGTTGCGGGTCTCGAAGCCGGGCTTGCCGGTGGTGACCGGGAGCTGCTTGATCTCCTCGCCGTTCTTGAGGACCGTCAGCCGGTGCGCGGCGGCGTCGGTGAGGGCTATGACCCGGTCGCCGGTGCGCAGCGTCAGCGGCTTGGACGCGGCGCCCCGGAGCCGGTCGCCGACCTTGATGCCCTCCAGGTTGCTGCGGACCTCGATGGTGGCGTGGGCGGGCCAGTAGTCCTTCGGCCGGTAGTGCAGCTTCTTGTCGTCGACCCAGTGCCAGGTGCCGGTCACGGCGGGTGTGGAGTCGACCTTGAGGGCGCGTTCCACGACGGCTCGCTGGGCCGGTTCCCTGACGGGTTCGTTGAGCTCGGCGGTGACGGGCTGGCCGACGCCGTACGTGCCCGCCTCGGGGCCGAAGGTGACGGCCAGGCGCTTGGTGGCGGCGGGCCTGCCCGTCGTGAAGGTGAGGACCTTGCGGCCGGGGGCCCCGTCCTCGTCCTCGGTGCTCACCCGGACCGTGTACTGGGCGCCGGCGGCCAGCGGGGTGGTGCTGTGCCAGCGGCTGCCGTCGGCGGCCAGTTCGCCCGCCACGTGGCGTCCCGCGGCGTCCACGGCGGTGACGTCCGTGATCCGCCCGTCGGAGTCCTCGGCGACGATCTCCAGGGGCTGGTCGGGGTCGGCCGGCTTGCCCTCGTCGGCGGAGACGCTGAAGGAGATCTGGTCGGCCGCGTCGTACGGCTCGGCGGACAGCGGGTGGCCGTCGGAGGAGCAGCCGGTGACGCCCGCGCCGAGGGCGATCACCAGCAGCGTGCAGCCGGCGAGGCGGCTCCGGCCGGCGCCCGCGCCACGGGGGGACTTCGTGTGTCTCATGACCTCACGCTAGGAAGCGGCGCGGGCCTTGGCTCACTGGACGGCCCGAACGGGTGAGGCCGGGCGCAAAAGCCGGGGCCCGGACGCTCCTGACGGAGTGTCCGGGCCCCGAAGTGCCGTGCGGCGTGTTACTGGGTGCGGTTCTCACCGCGGTAGTACTCGAAGACCCAGCCCCAGATGCCGATCAGGAGCAGCGGCGCCGAGAAGTACATCAGCCACCAGCCGACCGCGACACCCATGAAGGCCAGGGCGCCACCCACGGCGAGGGACAGCGGCTGCCAGCTGTGCGGGCTGAAGAACCCGACCTCGCCGGAGTCGTCGGCGACGTCCGCTTCCTTGTTGTCCTGCGCGCCCACGTCGACCCGCCGGGCGGTGAAGCCCAGGTAGAAGCCGATCATGATGCTCAGGCCGAACGCCAGGAAGAGGGCGGTGGTCCCGACCGGCTCCTTCGACCACACGCCGTAGACCACGGCGATGAGGAGGAAGAAGACGCTCAGCCACATGAACATCTTGCCCTGGATCTTCACTTGCCGGCCTCCTTGCCGCCGGAGAGGGCCTTCTCACCGTGACCGGCGTTCTCGAGCTCGTCGAGGGCGGCGATCTCCGGGTGGTGCAGGTCGAACGCCGGCGATTCGCTGCGGATGCGCGGCAGGGTGATGAAGTTGTGCCGCGGCGGCGGGCTGGAGGTCGCCCACTCCAGGGAGCGGCCGTAGCCCCACGGGTCGTCGACGCCGACCGGCTTGCCGTACTTGGCCGTCTTCCAGACGTTGTAGAAGAACGGCAGCAGCGACAGGCCGAGCAGGAACGAGGCGATCGTGGACACCGTGTTCAGGGCGGTGAAGCCGTCGGCCGCCAGGTAGTCGGCGTACCGGCGCGGCATGCCCTCGACACCCAGCCAGTGCTGGACGAGGAAGGTGCCGTGGAAGCCGATGAACAGCGTCCAGAAGGTGATCTTGCCGAGCCGCTCGTCGAGCAGCTTGCCGGTGAACTTCGGCCACCAGAAGTGGAAGCCGGCGAACATCGCGAACACCACGGTGCCGAACACCACGTAGTGGAAGTGCGCCACCACGAAGTAGGAGTCGGAGACGTGGAAGTCCAGCGGCGGCGAGGCCAGGATGACGCCGGTCAGACCACCGAAGGTGAAGGTGACCAGGAAGCCCAGCGTCCACAGCATCGGTGTCTCGAAGGAGAGACTGCCCTTCCACATGGTGCCGATCCAGTTGAAGAACTTCACACCGGTCGGGACCGCGATCAGGAAGGTCATGAAGGAGAAGAACGGCAGCAGCACACCGCCCGTGACGTACATGTGGTGCGCCCACACCGTCACCGACAGACCCGCGATCGCGATGGTCGCGCCGATCAGACCCATGTAGCCGAACATCGGCTTGCGGGAGAAGACCGGGATGATCTCGGAGACGATGCCGAAGAACGGCAGCGCGATGATGTACACCTCGGGATGGCCGAAGAACCAGAACAGGTGCTGCCAGAGCAGCGCACCGCCGTTGGCCGAGTCGAAGATGTGTGCGCCGAACTTACGGTCGGCCTCCAGCGCGAACAGCGCGGCGGCGAGGACCGGGAAGGCGAGCAGGACCAGCACACCGGTCAGCAGCACGTTCCAGGTGAAGATCGGCATGCGGAACATCGTCATGCCCGGAGCGCGCATGCAGATGATCGTGGTGATGAAGTTGACCGAGCCGAGGATCGTGCCGAAGCCGGAGAAGGCCAGACCCATGATCCACATGTCGGCGCCGATGCCCGGCGAGCGGACCGCGTCCGACAGCGGGGAGTAGGCGAACCAGCCGAAGTCGGCCGCGCCGTCCGGGGTGAGGAAGCCACCGACCGCGATCAGCGAGCCGAAGAGGTACAGCCAGTAGGCGAACATGTTCAGCCGCGGGAACGCCACGTCGGGCGCGCCGATCTGCAGCGGCATGATCCAGTTGGCGAAACCGGCGAACAGCGGCGTCGCGAACATCAGCAGCATGATCGTGCCGTGCATCGTGAACGCCTGGTTGAACTGTTCGTTCGACACGATCTGCAGGCCCGGGCGGGCCAGCTCGGCGCGCATGACCAGGGCCATGACACCACCGATGACGAAGAACACGAACGACGTCACCAGGTACAGCGTGCCGATCGTCTTGTGGTCCGTGGTCGTCAGCCACTTGACGACGACCTCGCCACGGCTCTGGCGCCGTACCGGCAGCTCGTCCTCGTAGTGGGACCCTGCTGCCGCGGCACCCTGGGGTTCATTGAGGATGCTCACAGGTTGTTCGTCTCCCGGTTCTTCTCGTGGCTCGTCTGCGCGATGCCGGCGGGAACGTAACCGGTCTGCCCCTTCTTCGCGAGGTCCTTGAGGTGCTGCTCGTAGCGCTCGGGGGAGACGACCTTCACGTTGAACAGCATCCGGGAGTGGTCGACGCCGCAGAGCTCGGCACACTTGCCGAGGAAGGTGCCCTCACGGTTGGGGGTCACCTCGAAGGCGTTGGTGTGGCCCGGGATGACGTCCTGCTTCATCAGGAACGGCACCACCCAGAAGGAGTGGATGACATCACGCGACGTCAGCACGAAGCGGACCCGCTTGCCCTCGGGCAGCCACAGGGTGGGGCCCGGGTTGTTGGTCTGCGGGTTCCGGGTACCGGGGACACCGCAGTCGAAGACACCGCCGGCGTCGGCCGGGAAGGCGTCCTTGTAGCGGTCCGGAATCGCTTCGAGTTCCTTGGACGTCTTGGCGTCGCCCGTGGAACCGTCGACGTTCTCGACGTAGTTGAAGCACCAGCTCCACTGGAAGCCGACCACGTTGACGGTGACGTCGGGACTCTTCTCGAGCTTCATCAGCTCGGATTCGTCACGCGCGGTGAAGTAGAAGAACACCGAGACGATGATGAGCGGAACCACCGTGTACAGCGCCTCGATGGGCATGTTGTACCGGGTCTGCGGAGGAACCTCCACCTTGGTGCGGCTGCGCCGGTGGAAGAAAGCACTCCACAGGATCAGGCCCCACACCAGCACGCCGACGACGAGCGCGGCGGCCCAGGATCCCTGCCACAGGGAGAGGATCCGCGGAGCCTCTTCCGTGGTGGGGGTGGGCATACCAAGGCGGGGGAAGTCCTCCCATGTGCAACCGGTGGCGGTCGCCAGGACCAGGCCCGCGGTCAGTGCCTGCAGCAGCTTCCGCCGCATCGGGCGCCGCGGCATGGGGGTACCTCCCACGCCCTTCGGGCCGTGGGGGAGGTCGGAGCCGTTGGGACTCACGTAGCGCCTTCCCGAGAGTCTCGCCCGCGCGGATCGGCTGCGGCCTTCTCGCTGGTCGGTCGCCGCCCTGCGTCGGGCAGGGGTTTGGATGTTTATGCGGACCAAACCCTAGCCGACGCCCTCCGGGGGGTTGAGGGGAGGGGGGCCTAGTGGGTGGGGCGGTTCGCTGATTTGGCGGGTGCGAGCTGTATGTGGCTTGTCGCGCCCACGCGGCGGAGGCGCAAGGTGAAACAGCCCCGCGCCCCTGAGGACGCCGCTCCGACCGGGGTCTAGCGTTGCTGTGTGTCCTACTTCGATGCTGCTTCCGGTGCTCCCCTTCATCCCGTTGCCCGTCAGGCGTTGATGGCCTCTCTGGACGAGGGGTGGGCCGATCCGGCGCGGCTCTACCGGGAAGGGCGGCGGGCGCGGTTGCTGCTGGACGCGGCGCGGGAGGCCGCGGCGGAGGCGGTGGGGTGCCGGCCGGACGAGTTGGTGTTCACGTCGTCCGGGACCCGGGCGGTGCACGACGGGATCGCGGGGGCGCTGGCCGGGCGGCGGCGCGCCGGGCGTCACCTGATCGTGTCCGCGGTCGAACACTCTTCTGTGCTCCATACGGCGGAGGTTCACGAGGTCGCCGGCGGGTCGGTCACCGAGGTCGCGGTGGACCGCACGGGAGCGGTGAGCCCGTCCGGGTACGCCGAGGCGCTGCGGCCGGACACCGCGCTGGCGTGTCTGCAGTCGGCCAACCACGAGGTGGGGACGGTGCAGCCGGTCGCGGAGGTGGCCGAGGCCTGCCGGGCGGCGGGGGTGCCGCTGCTGGTGGACGCGGCCCAGTCGCTGGGCTGGGGGCCGGTGGAGGGCGGCTGGTCGCTGCTCGCGGCGAGCGCGCACAAGTGGGGCGGGCCGTCGGGGGTGGGGCTGCTCGTCGTACGCAAGGGGGTGCGCTTCGCGCCCCAGGGGCCGCGCGACGAACGGGAGTCGGGGCGGGCGGCCGGGTTCGAGAACCTGCCGGCGATCGTGGCCGCGGCGGCGTCCCTGCGGGCGGTGCGGGCGGAGGCGGCCGAGGAGTCGGCACGGCTGCGGGAACTGACGGAGCGGATCCGGGTGCGGGTGCCCCGGCTGGTGCCGGACGTGGAGGTGGTCGGCGATCCGCGGCGGCGGCTGCCCGGGATCGTCACGTTCTCCTGTCTGTACGTCGACGGGGAGACGCTGCTGCACGAGCTGGACCGTGCGGACTTCTCCGTGTCCTCCGGGTCGTCGTGCACGAGCAGCACGCTGACGCCGAGCCATGTGCTCAGGGCGATGGGGGTGCTCAGCGAGGGCAACGTCCGGGTCTCGCTGCCGGCGGGGACGCGGGAGGAGGACGTCGAGCGGTTCCTGACCGTGCTGCCGGGGCTGGTGGCCGGGGTGCGCGAGAAGCTGGGTGCGCCGGTGTCCGCGGGCGGCCTGGTGACGCAGGAGCGGGACGACGTCCTGGTGGTGGACGCGCTGGGCCGACGCTGTCCGATCCCGGTGATCGAGCTGGCCAAGGTGATCGGGGACGTCCCGGTGGGCGGCACGGTCCGCGTCCTGTCCGACGACGAGGCGGCCCGGCTGGACATCCCGGCGTGGTGCGAGATGCGCGGCCAGGAGTACCTGGGCGAGGAACCGGCCCCCCAAGGCACCGCCTACCTGATCCGCAGGACCGGCTGACCCCCTGAGGGCTCGGAGAACCGCGCACGCCGCGACAACACGACCCACGCCCCAACCAGGACCGCGAGGAACCGCGCACCTCGGGGCCGCGGGTTTCTCCCCATCTCGGGGGCGCGAGGAACCGCGCACCTTGGGGGCGCGAGGAACCGCGCACGCCAGGACAACACGGCCCACGCCCCAACCAGGAGCGCGGGAAACTCCGCATCTCGGGGGCGCGAGGAACCGCGCATCTCGGGGGCGCGAGGAACCGCGCACGCCAGGACAACACGGCCCACGCCCCAACCAGGGGCGCGGGGAACTGCGCGACCAGCCCCCACGCACCCGCACCCGCACCCGCGCGGCCGGTTCAGCTCAGGTGCGCCCGCACCTCCTGCGCCGCCTCGTCCCCGTACGCCTTCGTGAAGCGCTCCATGAAGTGCCCCCGGCGCAGCTGGTACTCCTGCGTGCCGACCGTCTCGATGACGAGCGTCGCCAGCATGCAGCCGACCTGCGCCGCCCGCTCCAGCGAGACTCCCCACGCCAGCCCGGACAGGAACCCCGCACGGAAGGCGTCGCCCACGCCGGTCGGGTCGGCCTTGCGCTCCTCGTCGGGGCAGCCGACCTCGATCGTCTCCTCGCCGGCCCGCTCGATGCGGACCCCGCGCGCGCCGAGCGTGGTGACGCGGTGGCCGACCCGGTCGAGGATCTCCGCGTCGCTCCAGCCGGTCTTCGTCTCGATGAGCCCCTTCTCGTACTCGTTGGAGAAGAGGTACGTCGCACCCTCCAGCAGTATCCGGATCTCCTCGCCGTTCATCCGGGCGATCTGCTGGGAGAAGTCGGCGGCGAACGGAATGCCCCGGGAGCGGCACTCCTCGGTGTGCCGGAGCATGCCCTCCGGGTCGTCCGCGCCGATGAGGACCAGGTCGAGTCCGCCCACGCGGTCGGCGACGGTCTTCAGCTCGATGAGGCGGGCCTCGCTCATCGCGCCCGTGTAGAAGGAGCCGATCTGGTTGTGGTCGGCGTCCGTGGTGCACACGAAGCGCGCGGTGTGCAGGGTGTCGGAGATGCGGACGGAGTCGGTGTCGACGCCGTGCCGGTCCAGCCAGGCCCGGTACTCGTCGAAGTCGAAGCCCGCGGCCCCGACGAGGATCGGGCGGGTACCGAGCTGGCCCATCCCGAAGGCGATGTTCGCGCCCACGCCGCCCCGGCGCACGTCGAGGTTGTCGACCAGGAAGGACAGCGAGACCGTGTGCAGCTGGTCCGCTACGAACTGGTCGGCGAAGCGGCCGGGGAAGGTCATGAGGTGGTCGGTGGCGATGGAGCCGGTGACTGCGATGCGCACGGCGTGGATTCTCCTGGGGGGAGGCGGGTTGACACTTCACGCTACCGGGTGGGAGCGACCCGCAGAAGCAGCCAAAACTACCCGATAGTAGATCTTTCTTCGTGACCTTCATCGTGCATACGGTGCCGACATGACGAACATCAAGGTCCACGCCTCCGTCCCGGCCGATCTCGAAGGCGGCCTGGCGTCGCTGCGCGGTGACTGCGCCCGGATGGTTCCCCACTGGACGGTGCCGGAGCGGGCGGCGGCCCGGCCGGTGTCGCCGTCCCTGATCCACGGCGTGAGCGTGCCGCCCGCGTCCGCCCGGCTGCTGGACGCGATGTCGGAGTACGGCGACTGAGCCGACGCCGGGGAACCGTGCGCTCCCCCGCTGCGTCCCATCGCTGTCCCCCGTAAAGGGGATGCGGGATACGACCCTTCAGCAGCTCCGGTACGACCGGGCATGGGTCTACCGGGACAGTTGTGCAGCCGAAGGAGCGATGCGGTGAACACCGAGCGACCCGACAACGACGACGCCGAGGCGCGCGCCGCCGCCGGCAGCACGCGCGACACCGGGGGCGCATCGGGCAGGACCGGGGAGCCGGACACCCCGGAGCCGGAGGCGACGAAGCCGGACGCGACCGAGCCCGACACCCCGGAGCCGGACGCCACCCAGCCGGAGACGACCGAGCCGGAAGCCGCTGCCGAGGAGCCCGCGGAGGACGGTCCCGCGGCGGATCCCGAGACCCGTCCCGAGACCCGTCCCGAGTCCGATGCCGACGAGACCGTCGTCGGGGGCCACCCGGCCGGCGGCCCCCGCTCCGGTGCGGAGTCCGCCGAGGGCCCGGCGCGGCGGCGTTCGCCCGCGCTGATCGCCTCGGTGGCCGCCGCCGTGCTGCTCGTCGGAGGCGGCGGGGCCTATCTGGCCGCGAGCGCCTCCGGTGACGGTGGAGGCGGCTCCACGGTCCCGGGCGCCAACGGTGACGCCACTCCCCCGCCGCTCGCCCTCGACGGCCCCTCCGAGGAGGCCGCGAACGGCATCGCGCCGGGTGAGCCCAACCCCTACGGCGCCACCTACCGCGCCGACGGCACGCTCCCGGAGGGCCCCGGCTCCGCTCCCGTGTACCGGGCCCGCGGCCAGGTCACCCAGCAGCAGGTCCTCACGCTGGCGAAGGCGCTGGGGCTCGACGGCAAGCCGGTCGCGGAGGGCGCGGCCTGGCGGATCGGCGGACAGGACGGCTCCGGGCCCACGCTGCGGGTGGACCGGCAGGCTCCCGGTTCGTGGACGTTCAGCCGGAACACCCCGGGCACCGACAACTGCAAGGGCGCCACGTGCAAGCCGTCCGGCGGTGAGGGCCCCGTGGTGAGCGAGGCCGCCGCGAAGAAGGCCGCGGCGCCCGTGCTGAAGGCCGCGGGGCAGGACGACGCGAAGCTGGACGCGAGCCGGATCATGGGCGGAAAGCGGGTGGTGAACGCCGATCCCGAGGTCGGCGGGCTGCCGACGTACGGCTGGACGACCGGCGTGGTCGTCGGCGCCGCGGGCGAGGTGGTCGGGGCCAACGGCCGGCTCGCGGAGCCGGTGAAGGGGGACGTCTACCCGGTGGTGGACGCCAAGGAGGCGCTGGAGCTGATGAACGCGGCGCCGGGCGCCGGGCGTACCGCGGACATCGGCGGCTGTGCCACCTCCGTGCCGCTGGAGGAGGACCGGCAGCAGGAGGAGTGCGGTCCGGCGACGAAGCCGGCCGGGGACACCGTCGCGGTCGACGCCGCGGTGTTCGGGCTGGCCGCGCACTCCGTGGACGGGCGGCCCGCCCTCGTGCCGTCGTGGCTGTTCGAGGTGCGGCCGGCGGGCGCGCAGGAGGCGTTCACGGTGACGCATCCGGCGGTCGACCCGGAGTTCCTCGCGCCACGGTCGCAGTCCGGTGAGGAGAGCCCGCGGCCTTCGGAGCCGGGTGACGAGCCGACCGCGGCGCCGTCGACCCGGGAGGTGGAGGTCGAGGGTTACACCGCCCAGGGCAAGGAGCTGACCGTGGTCTTCACGGGCGGTGTGTGCGCCGACTACAAGGTGACGGCGCGCGGGAGCGGGGACCGGGTGACGGTGCGGGTGACCGAGACGCCGTGGCCGGACAAGGTGTGCATCCTGATCGCCAAGCAGTACCAGGAGACGGTGGAGCTGGACGCGCCGCTCGGGGACCGGAAGGTGGTGGACCCGGACGGCGAGCCGGTGCCGCTGCACAAGGACGGTGCCCGGCTGCCGGCACCGCCCACCCGGTAGCAGCGGACGGAGCAACGCGAAGGCGGCGGCCCCACTGGTGGGGCCGCCGCCTTCGTGCGGTGCTGCCTGGAATGGACCCGGCTCAGCTGAAGGAGTCGCCGCAGGCGCAGGAGCCGGTGGCGTTCGGGTTGTCGATCGTGAAGCCCTGCTTCTCGATGGTGTCGACGAAGTCGATGGTGGCGCCGCCCAGGTACGGGGCGCTCATGCGGTCGGTGACGACCTTCACACCGCCGAAGTCCTTCACCACGTCGCCGTCGAGCGAGCGCTCGTCGAAGAAGAGCTGGTAGCGCAGGCCGGAGCAGCCGCCGGGCTGGACGGCGACGCGCAGGGCGAGGTCGTCACGGCCTTCCTGGTCGAGCAGGGCCTTGACCTTGGACGCGGCGGCGTCGGTCAGGACGATGCCGTCGGTGACGGTGGTGGTCTCGTCCGATACGGACATCTACATCTCTCCCGGGTTGTACGGAGACTGCTTGCCGACGGTTGCAACCGGCGGGACCGCGGATTCATTCCGGGCCGGGCGCGTGTTTTCCTCGCCTCGCTCTTCATGCTCGCACACGCGGTGCGGAGCGGAAACCGGCCCTTGTGGGGCCTCCGGGGAATGAACGGGCGGCGTCCGGGATTCACGTCACATGGACGCTATGGCCGTCGTCAAAGTGACGTGAACCGGTTATGATAGATAGCGTCATTTCGACGAGAAGTCGCCAGAACAGAAAGGGTGCGTGTCGTGACCACCGCCCAGACCCAGGAGCTCGACGTACAGCCGACGCCCCTCGCCCTGCTGCTCCTCGGCCGTGAGGCCGACCCGAAGAGCGAGCGCGGTGTGGAGTGTCCCGGCGACCTCCCCTCCCCGTCCGACCCGGACCTGGTGGAGCGTGCCCGCGCGGCCAAGGAGAAGCTCGGGGACAAGGTCTTCGTGCTCGGCCACCACTACCAGCGCGACGAGGTCATCCAGTTCGCCGACGTCACGGGCGACTCCTTCAAGCTGGCCCGGGACGCCGCCGCGCGCCCGGAGGCCGAGTACATCGTCTTCTGCGGTGTGCACTTCATGGCCGAGTCGGCGGACATCCTCACCGGTGACGACCAGAAGGTCGTCCTGCCCGACCTCGCGGCCGGCTGCTCCATGGCCGACATGGCCACCGCCGAGCAGGTCGCCGAGTGCTGGGACGTGCTGACCGAGGCCGGGATCGCCGAGCAGGTCGTCCCCGTCTCGTACATGAACTCCTCCGCCGACATCAAGGCCTTCACGGGCAAGCACGGCGGCACCATCTGCACCTCCTCCAACGCCCGCCGCGCCCTCGACTGGGCCTTCGAGCAGGGTGAGAAGGTGCTCTTCCTCCCCGATCAGCACCTGGGCCGCAACACGGCGGTGCGGGACATGGGGATGTCCCTGGAGGACTGCGTCGTCTACAACCCGCACAAGCCGAACGGCGGGCTGACCACGGACGAGCTGCGCGGCGCGAAGATGATCCTGTGGCGCGGCCACTGCTCGGTGCACGGCCGGTTCAGCCTGGACTCGGTCAACGACGTGCGCGACCGCATGCCGGGGGTGAACGTGCTGGTCCACCCCGAGTGCAAGCACGAGGTCGTGGCCGCGGCGGACTACGTCGGCTCGACGGAGTACATCATCAAGACGCTGGAGGCGGCCCCGGCCGGCTCCAAGTGGGCCATCGGGACCGAGCTGAACCTCGTCCGCCGCCTGGCGAACCGTTTCGCGCCCGAGGGCAAGGAGATCGTCTTCCTCGACAAGACGGTCTGCTTCTGCTCCACCATGAACCGCATCGACCTCCCGCACCTCGTGTGGGCCCTGGAGTCCCTCGCCGAGGGCAACCTGGTCAACCGCATCGAGGTGGACAAGGAGACGGAGGCGTTCGCGAAGCTGGCGCTGGAGCGGATGCTGGCGCTGCCGTAGCGGGAACCGCATGACCCCATGACGGAAGGCCCCGCCCGCATCACCGAGGTGAATGCGGGCGGGGCCTTCGCCGTGCCGGTGTGTCAGACCTGCGCGGGTGCGGGGTCCTGGGAGGCCTCTCCCTGCGCCGCCCCGCCCTTCTTCGCCGCGCGCTTCTTCGCGCGCCGCTCCTTGCGGAGCTCCAGCATCGCGTAGAGCGTCGGCACCAGCAGCAGGGTCAGCAGCGTCGACGTGACCAGACCGCCGATCACCACCACGGCCAGCGGCTGGGCGATGAAGCCGCCCTCACCGGTGACGCCCAGCGCCATCGGCAGCAGGGCGAAGATGGTCGCCAGCGCCGTCATCAGGATCGGCCGCAGACGGTGGCGGCCACCCTCCAGTACGGCCTCGACAACGCCGTACCCCTGCTTGCGGTACTGGTTGATGAGGTCGATCAGCACGATCGCGTTGGTGACCACGATGCCGATCAGCATCAGCATGCCGATCATCGCCGGGACGCCCATCGGCGTGCCGGTGACCAGCAGCAGGCCGATGGCGCCGGTCGCCGCGAACGGGATGGAGACCAGCAGGATCAGCGGCTGGGCGAGCGACCGGAAGGTGCCGACCAGCAGCATGAAGACGATCGCGATCGCGGCCAGCATCGCCAGGCCCAGGTTGAGGAACGCCTCGTCCTGGTCCTCGGTCACGCCGCCGATCTCCGCCGTGGCGCCCGCGGGCAGCGTCAGCCCGTCGATCTTCTGCTGGAGCTCCGTGCCCACCGCGCCCGTGTTGTCCCCGGCCGGCTTCGCGGTGATCGTGGCCGCGCGCTGGCCGTCGATGCGGGTCATGGAGACCGGGCCGTCCACCACGTCGACGGTGGCGACGTCGCTCAGCTTCACCGGGCCGAGGCGCAGGTTCTTCAGCTCGGCCACGGTGGTGGCCGGCTTCGCCGAACGGATGACGACGTCGCGCTCGGTGTCGTCGAGGACGGCCTTGGTGGCCGGGGTGCCGCGCACCGCCTGGGCGACGGCCGCACCGAGGGTCTGGTCGTTGAACCCGGCCTCTGCGGCCCGGTCGTTGGCCTTCACGGAGATGCGCGGGACGCTCTGCGCCAGGTCGCTGGTGACGTCCGTCACGTCGTCCAGGGAGGCGACCGCGTCCCGGACCTGGTCCGCCGCCTTGCGCAGCACCTGCGCGTCGGCCGCCTTGACGACCACGCTGAGGTCCTGGTTCCCGAAGCCGTCACCGGCGGCGACGGTGGTGGTGCCGATGCCGTCGAGCTCCCCGAGGCCCTTCTCGATGCCGTCCGTCACGTCCTCGGAGGACGCGTCGTCCTCCAGCATCACCTGGTACGTGGCCTGGTTGGTGTCCGTACCGCCGCCGAAGGCCGCCATGAAGCCGGACGAGCCGACCGTCACCTGGTAGTCCTTGACGCCCTCGGTCTCCGCGAGGAGCTTCTCGACCTTCGCGGCCTGGGCGTCGGTCGCGGCCAGGCTGGTGCCGGGCTCCAGCTCCTGACGGACGGTGAGGACCTGCTGCTGGCCCGGGTCGAAGAAGTTCGTCTTCAGCAGCGGCGCCATGGCGAAGGTGCCGATCAGCACGACGACCGCGATGGCGAGGCTCGCCAGCCTGCGGCGGGTGGCGAAGCGCAGCACGGAGAGGTACATGCGCTGGAGGCGGCTCCTGGCCTCCTTCTCCTCGGCGACGCGGCGCGCCTCCTCGGCGTCCTCCGGTGTGCCCTTCGGCGCGCGCAGGAACCAGTACGACAGCACCGGGACGACGGTCAGGGAGACCAGCAGGGACGCCAGCAGCGCGGCGGTGACGGTGAGGCTGAAGGAGCCGAACAGCTCGCCCACCATGCCGCCGACCAGGCCGATCGGGAGGAAGACGGCGACCGTGGTGAGCGTCGCGGACGTGACCGCGCCGGCCACCTCGCGCACCGCCTTCATGATCGCCTCTTGGCGCTCCTCGCCGTAGCCGAGGTGCCGCTTGATGTTCTCCAGGACGACGATGGAGTCGTCCACGACCCGGCCGATGGCGATGGTCAGGGCACCCAGCGTCAGCATGTTCAGCGACAGGTCGCGGGTCCACAGCACGATCAGGGCGAGGACCACGGACAGCGGGATGGACACCGCCGTGACGAGGGTGGAGCGGACCGAGGCCAGGAAGACCAGGATCACCAGGACGGCGAAGAGCAGACCGAGCGCGCCCTCGGTGGTCAGGCCTTCGATGGCCTTGGCCACGGCCGGGCCCTGGTCGCTGACGACGGTCAGGGTGGCGCCGTCGCCCAGGTCCTCGCGCAGCTCGGGAAGCTTGTCCTGGACGGCGTCGGAGATGGCGACGGCGCTGCCGTCGTGGTCCATCGTCGCCATGACGGCGAGGCTGGGCTTGCCGTTGGTGCGGGTGAGGGAGTCGGCCCTGGCCTCCTCCTCGGTCACGGTGGCGACGTCGCCGAGGCGGACCGGCTCGCCCTTGCCGGGCTCACCGGTGACCATCAGGTCCTCGATCTGCTTCAGCGAGGTGAAGCCGCCGCCGACCTGGACGGTGCGGTTGGCGCCGTCCTCGTCGAAGGAGCCGGCCGGGACGGTCGCCCCGCCGGCCTGGAGGGCCTGCGCCAGCGACTGCGTGGTGAGACCCGCCTTCGCCAGCTTCGCGGTGTTCGGGGCGACGGTGACCTGGAGGTCGCGCACGCCCTCCACCGAGACCTGGCCGACGCCGTCGATGCCCTCCAGCGCGGGCACCACGGTCCGGTCCAGCTCGTCGGCGAGCGCCTGCTGGTCCTGGTCGGAGGAGACCGCGAGCACCACGGTCGGGATGTCGTCGGTGGAACCGGCGACGACCTGCGGGTCGACGTCGTCCGGGAGGCGGGCGCCGGCCCGGTTGACGGCCTGCTGGACGTCGGCGACGAGCTGCTGCGTGTTGTTGCCGTAGTCGAAGGACGCCATGATCACGGCGTTGCCCTCGCTCGCCGTCGAGGTGACGCCGGAGATGCCGTCGACGGCCTCCAGGCTGTCCTCGATGGGTTCGACGACCTGCGCCTCGACCACGTCCGGGGACGCGCCCTGGTACGGCGCGATCACGGACACCATGGGCAGTTCGATGGTCGGCAGCAGCTGCTGCTTGAGCTGGGGTATCGCGATCGCCCCGAAGACGAGCGCGATGATCGACATCAGTCCGATCAGCGCTCGTTGCGCGAGGCTGAATCTGGACAGCCAGGACATGGTCAGGGTCTCTTTTCCGTGGAGCGGCAGAAGTCCGGGAGCGGGCGCGCGCGCAAGCGGGCGCCCGCTCTACACCCTGGGCCATCGCCCGGGGCCGATCCGTGGTCCCGAGGTCCAATTCCTTATGCGGCGCATACTCCCGCCGCAGTACTCCCCTTGGGGTTCACTCCACCCTTGGACGGACCAGCCCCGACTCGTAGGCGGTGACCACCAGCTGGGCCCGGTCACGGGCACCCAGTTTGGCCATGGCGCGATTGACGTGGGTCTTCACGGTCAGCGGACTGACCTCGAGGCGTTCGGCGATCTCGTCGTTGGAGTGCCCGCCGGCCACCTGCACCAGCACCTCCCGCTCGCGCACGGTGAGCGACTCGAGCCGTTCGGCGCGGGCCGGGTCCCCGTCGCCGCCGGGGCCCTCCTGGGCGAGGAAGCGGGCGATCAGGCCCTTGGTGGCCACCGGGGACAGCAGCGCCTCCCCCTCGGCGGCGATCCGGATGGCGTTCAGCATCTCGTCGGGTTCGGATCCCTTGCCGAGGAAGCCGGAGGCGCCGGCCCGCAGCGACTGCACCACGTAGTCGTCGACCTCGAAGGTCGTCAGTATCACCACCCGGACCCCGGCGAGTTCGGGATCCGCGCTGATCATGCGGGTGGCGGCGAGCCCGTCGGTGCCGGGCATCCGGATGTCCATGAGGACGACGTCGGCGCGCTGCTCCCGGGCCAGCCGGACCGCCTCAGCGCCGTCGGACGCCTCCCCGACCACCTCCATGTCCGGCTCGGAGTCGACGAGCACGCGGAAGGCGCTGCGCAGCAGCGCCTGGTCGTCGGCGAGCAGGACACGGATCGTCATACGGGCTCCAGCGGCGCGGTGGTCACGGGTGGCCGTCCTCGACTGCGGACGTGCGGGTCTTGACGGGAAGGATCGCATGGACGCGGAAACCGCCGCCGAAGCGGGGACCGGTGGTGAGGGTGCCGCGCAGGGCGGTGACGCGCTCGCGCATGCCGAGCAGGCCGTGTCCGCCGCCGGGTGCCGGGTCGTGGTCGTCGCCGCTGCCGTCGTCGAGGACCGTGATCTCGATGTGCGGTCCGACCCGTACGACGCTGATCTCCGCCCGGGCCTCGGTGCCGGCGTGTTTCTGCACGTTGGTCAGGGCCTCCTGCACGATCCGGTAGGCGGCCAGGTCGACGGCGGCGGGAAGTTCGGTGCCCTGGTCGGCGCGGGCGACCTCGACGCGCAGTCCCGCGCTGCGGAAGGTCCCCGCGAGCTCGTCGAGGCGGTCCAGGCCGGGCGCGGGCTCGGTGGGTGCCGCGGGGTCGCCGGACTGGCGCAGCAGGCCGACGGTGGCGCGCAGCTCGCCCAGCGCGGAGCGGCTGGCCTCGCGCACATGGGCGAGGGCCTCCTTGGCCTGGTCGGGCCGCTTGTCCATGACATGGGCGGCGACCCCGGCCTGGACGTTGACGAGGGCGATGTGGTGGGCGACCACGTCGTGCAGGTCGCGGGCGATGCGCAGGCGCTCCTCGGCGACCCGGCGGCGGGCCTCCTCCTCGCGGGTGCGCTCGGCCCGTTCCGCGCGTTCGCGGATCGCCTGGACGAAGGCGCGCCGGCTGCGTACGGCGTCGCCGGCGGTGGCGCCGATACCGGTCCAGGCGAAGATCGCCAGGTTCTCCTGGGCGTACCAGGGCAGTGGGCCGACCGCCATCGCGGTGCCGGTGAGGACGGTCATGGTGAGCAGGCCGATCCTCCATGTGGTGGGGCGGTCGGTGGCGGAGGCGACGGTGTAGAGCGCGACGACGGCGCACATGACGACGGGGGCGCGGGGGTCGCCGGTGACGGACTCGGTCACGGAGGCGACGCCGGCCAGCGCGAGCACCGTGCGGGGGGCGCGGCGGCGGAAGACGAGCGCGGCGGCGCCGAGGGTCATCAGGACCAGGCTGAGCGGGTCGGGGGTGCGGAGCTGCCAGCTGACGCCGTCGGAGCCGTGCGGGGCGACGAAGGATCCGGCGATCATGCACACGAGGACGCCGGTGGCGATGGCGGCGTCCAGTGCGAACGGGTGCGCCCGGAGTCGGCACCGGGCGCGTGTCAGGGTGCTCACGGCTGTTCACGGTAGCCGGGGTTCCCCCGGCCGGGTGGGGTCGCGCACCCCCGGGCACCGGGGCACCGGGGGCGGCACGCACCCCCTAGTGTCCTGAGTCGGGAATTCGCTTCGTAAGTCAGTGCTGGTTCGGCATGATGGCCGGGTGGCGAGGACGGGACGGCCGAAGGCCGAGCTG
>NZ_JBVIGA010000021.1:0-90437 GCF_055571035.1 Streptomyces malachitofuscus
GCGGTCAGCAGGCGCGGCGCGGGGCGGCCGGGGATCAGGGCCGTGGTGATGACGATGTCCACCTCCCGGGCCTGCTCGTGGTAGAGCTCGGCCGCGGCCCGGTCGTAGTCGGCGGTGGTTTCCCTGGCGTAGCCGTCGGTGCTCGTCTCGTGGGCCGTGTTCACCGCGAGGTATTCGCCGCCCAGGGATTTCACCTGGTCGGCGACCTCGGGCCGCGGGTCGGTGGCGCGGACGACGGCCCCGAGGCTGGATGCGGCCCCGATGGCGGCGAGTCCGGCGACGCCGGCTCCGGCGACGAGAACCTTCGCCGGGGGAACCTTGCCCGCGGCGGTGACCTGCCCGGTGAAGAAGCGTCCGAAGACGTGGGCGGCCTCGATCACCGCGCGGTAGCCCGCGATGTTCGCCATCGAGCTGAGTACGTCCATCGACTGCGCCCGCGAGATGCGGGGCACCGCGTCGAGGGCGAGCACCGTCACCCCGCGCGCGGCGAGTTCCTCCAGCAGCTCCGGCCGCTGGGCCGGGGAGATCAGGGACACCAGGGTCGCGCCACTGCGCAGTCCGGCGATCTCCTCGGTGGACGGCGCGTTGATCTTCAGCACGACATCCGCGTTCCAGGCCTCGCCGATGCTCGCCCCCGCCTGTGCGTAGGCTTCGTCGCCGTAGCCGGCGGCGGCACCGGCTCCCGACTCGACGACGGTCTCGTATCCGAGGCCGTGCAGCAGGCGTACGGTCGCGGGGGTCGCGGCGACGCGCGTCTCCCCGGGGGTGGATTCGGTGACGACACCGATGCGTCGGGGCGGATGCGGGTGCGCGGGGTGTTGCGCAGACATATGTGGTCCCCTCGTAAAGGCGTTGGTGGACACGGTGATACGGGATATGCCGACCCCTGGGAAGGGTGGGGCGGGAAGGCGCCCGTATGCAGGCCGTACCCGGCCACCGCGGCGTCACGCTTCGGGGGTGCGGCCGGTCAGGAGGTGGTCGGCCAGGTGCGCAGGAGGGTGTCCAGCGCGTCGAGGATCTCGGTCCAGCTCTCCTGCGAGTCGGGGGAACTGTGGCTGAACGCTCCGGCACCTTCCAGGCCGACGAAACCGCTGAACACGCTGCCCAGAAGGCGCACGGCGTGGGTCTGGTGCGGTTCGGCCAGATGGTATCCGCGCAGGATCGCCCGTGACATCCGGGCGTGCCGCACACCGGCGCTGGAGGCGGCCGCCTCCGGGCTGAGCGGGAACCGGGTGGCGGCGAAGCGGCCCGGGTGCTTGTGGGCGTAGTCGCGGTAGGCGTTCGCGAACGCGGTCAGCGCGTCCTTGCCTGCCCGGCCGGCCACCGCGGCGGACACCAGGTCGGCCAGTTCCTCCAGGGCGAGCAGCGCGATCCTGGTCTTCAGGTCGTGGGCGTTCCTCACGTGCGAGTACAGGCTCGCGGTCCTGACGCCGAAGCGCCGGGCCAGCTCCGAGGGGGTGGTCTGCTCGAAACCGATCTCGTCGGCCATCTCCGCCCCCGCCTTGACCAGGCGTTCCGTGGTCAGCCCCGCGCGTGCCACACCCGTTTCCTCCGCGTCGTTGTTCGAGTCATCCCTGGGACATCATGCGCTTTCCTAATCCGTTTAGGCAATTACCGTGCGGGGTGTGACGGGGAGCGCCGCGCCACGAAGACGTGCGCCGCGGTCCTCGGTGACAGTTCGGCGGGTTCTCCTCCGTCGCCGACCCGCACGCCGTCCGGGGCGCGCGTCACCTGCACGGCCGCGCCGGGCCGCACTCCGGCGTGCCACAGGGTACGCATCAGCCGCGGGTCGGTCTGGATCGGCTCGCCGATGCGCCGAACGACGGCTCTCGCGCCGTCCGGCCCCGGGTCCAGCCGGGTGAGGCTGACGGTACCCTCGCCGGGGAGCGGATCCGCGGGTGCCTTCCCACCGAGCTCCTCAAGTGCGGGGATCGGGTTGCCGTAGGGGGACCGGGTCGGGTTCCGCAGGAGTTCCAGGACGCGGCGCTCGACGGCCTCGCTCATCACGTGCTCCCAGCGGCAGGCCTCCGCGTGGGCCTGCGCCCACTCCAGGCCGATCACATCGACCAGGAGGCACTCCGCCAGCCGGTGCTTGCGCATCACGCGCGCGGCCAAGAGGCGGCCCTCCTCGGTCAGTTCGAGATGCCGGTCGGCGGCGACCCGCAGCAGACCGTCGCGCTCCATGCGCGCGACGGTCTGGCTGACGGTGGGACCGCTCTGGTCCAGGCTCTCGGCGATCCGGGCCCGCAGCGGGGTCACGCCTTCCTCCTCCAGCTCGAGGACGGTGCGGAGATACATCTCCGTGGTGTCGATCAGGCGTGACATGGCGCTCGTCAGGCCGGGGTTTCGGCTGTGGCGGTCAGGACCGCGCGGCCGAGGATGTGGCCGGTCATCGTGAAGCCGAGGACGGCGGGGGTGGTGTCGGCGGGTATGCCGACGGTCTCGACATCGAGGGCGTGCACGACGACGAAGTAGCGGTGACGGCCGTGGCCCGCGGGCGGGGCCGCGCCGAGGTAGCGGGCGGCGCGGGCGTCGTTGGGCAGTTGGAAGGCGCCCTCGGGCAGACCGGAGCCGGTGTCGTCGCCGGCGCCTTCGGGGAGCGAGGTGACGGTGGCGGGGATGTCGGCGACCGCCCAGTGCCAGAACCCGGAGCCGGTGGGGGCGTCGGGGTCGTAGACGGTGACGGCGTAGCTCTTCGTGCCGTCCGGGGCGCCGCTCCAGGAGAGCTGCGGGGAGATGTCCGCGCCGCCGGGGACGCCGGAGGCGAACTGCGCGGGCGGCCAGGGGTCGCCGTCGGTGACCGTGGTGCTCGTGACGGTGAAGGGGGCCGCCTCGGGGAGGCGGGCGAAGGGGTTGTTCGCGGTCATCGCGTCGTTCCTTTCATGACGGTGCCGGAGTGGCACTGCGCGTGGGCCGATGGAGGAACGCGGCGTGCTGCGGGCGCCGTTCGCCGTCGACCTGCAATCGACCATAACACTGATAATCGATTATCAAAGGAATCGTCTATGCTGCCTCCATGACTGACACGGCCTCCACCCCGGCCCCGACGGGCAAGCGGATGCTCTCCGAGCAGGTCCACGCGCAACTGCGGGACGCGATCATGCGGGGGGACCACTCCCCCGGCGACGCCCTGAAACCGCAGGACCTCGCGAAGGAGCGGGGCGTGAGCCTGGCCGTCGTGCGCGAGGCGCTCGTGCGACTGGTCGGTGAGGGCCTCGCCGACCGGCTGCCCAACCGCGGTTTCGCCGTTCCGGACTTCTCCGACCGGCGCTGGCAGGAGATCGCGGAGGCCCGCCGCACGATCGAACCGGTGGTGCTGCGCCTGTCCGTCGAGCGCGGTGACGTCGACTGGGAGGCGCGCGTACGGGCCGCCCATCACCGTCTCGCCCGGACACCGGCGTACGAACCGGAAGAGGGCGAGCACTACAGCGAGGCCTGGGCCGAGGCACACCGGGTCTTCCACCGGACGCTGCTGGAAGGGTGCGGCAACCCCGTGCTGCTGGAGACCTTCGACCGGATGTGGACCGCCGGCGAACTGGCGCGCCGCTGGTCGGCACAGCGCACCCCCGGCCGCGACGGGACCGGCGAACACCGCCGCCTGGAGGAGGCCGCGCTGGCCCGCGACGCCGATGCCGCCGCCGAGTTGCTGGTCCGGCACCTCACGCTGACCGCGGAGGGCCTGACCGGCTGAGAGCACTCCCTGCCGGTACGGCCGGGCGGGCCCGCCGGACCGGCCGGCGTCAGGTCACGGCAGGGGTGACCTCGGTGTGCACGCGTGTGTCGGCGAGCCGGAGCAGCCCGCCGCCCCGCGCGTATGCGGTGACGACCAGCCGGCCTGCGGTGGCGTCGCGGGAGGGGGTGACGGTGAAGCGCACGTCGGCCGCGGCTCCGGCCGCGAGCGTCGCGGGGGTCGTACCGGTCCGTTCGACGGTCCAGCCGGGCGGGGCGGTCAGCGCGGCGGTGAGGCCGTCGAGCCGGTCGCGGCTCCCGTTCCGCAGGGTGATCACGACCTCGGCCCGGTGGCCCTGGAGGAACGGCGTGTTCCGGGTGGGCGAGGGCTCGGGCAGGCCGATGGCCGCGGCGAGTGCGGGGGGTGCGCCGGTCGCCGGGTCGCTCACGCCGGGACCGTCGTGGGGCAGGCGGCCGGTCATGCGGCGCAGGAAGGCCGGGTCGTCGCGGTCGACGACCACGATGTCGTACCAGCCGTGGTCCGCCGGGCGCAGCCGCACCGTGCGGGACGCGCCGGGCCGGAGGGTGACGCTGTGCACGTGGTCGCCGTCGCCGCGGGAGTGGGCCGACTCGCCGACCAGGAGTCTTCGGGTGGTGGCGGACGGGTTGGAGCACACGATCCGCACATGGCGTGCGGTCGGGCGGCCGGCGAGGTGTGCCTCGGCGCCCACGCCGGTGCCGCGCAGCTCCCAGACGGACCAGCCGGGAGCGTGCACCTGGAGGTCGTATCCGGCGTCGCCGTACTCGACCGTGTGGTCGGCTCTGTCGCGGGCGGGCACGGTCCAGGTGCGCGGGGCGGTGCCGTCACCGGGACAGGCGGTGAACCAGGCACCGGCGGAGCCGTCGTTGCCGAGCCGGAGGCGGACACCGGCGGGGGTGACGTCCGGGCGCAGGAACAGCCGGTACGGCAGGGGGCGGGTCCGTCGCGTGCCGGGCTCCTGCTCGGGGAGCGCCTGGTCCGGGGGCGGAACGGGGTTCCAGCGGCCGACCGGCGCCGGTACCGGTCCGGGCTGCTCGACCTCGGGTCGGCGGTGGCCCCGGTGGAAGTCGAAGGCGGAGGTCAGGTCGCCGAACACGCTGCGGCGCCAGGCGCTGATGTTGGGCTCCCGGACGCCGGTCCACTTCTCCAGGAACCGGATGACCGAGGTGTGGTCGAACGCCTCGGAGCTCACGAATCCGCCCACCGTCCAGGGCGACACGATCGTCATCGGCACCCGGGGGCCGGGGCCGACCGGTCTGCCCTGGTACCAGTCCTCGTCGTTGCCGGAGGCCGGCCGGGGCGCCACCGGGGCCGGCACATGGTCGAAGTAGCCGTCGTTCTCGTCGAAGTTGATGAACAGCACCGTCCTCGACCAGGTCTCCGGGTCGCTCGCGACGGCGTCGAGGAGGTCGTACACCAGGTTGGCGCTGCCGACGGGGGTGGAGCTGCTGGGGTGCTCGGAGAGTGCGGCCGTCGGGACCACCCAGCTGACCCGCGGCAGAGTGCCCTTGTCGATGTCGGACCTGATGCGCCGGATGAGCGTGTCGGGCTCGGAGCGGTGGGCGCCGCGCAGGAAGAGCCGGCGTTCGGCCTCCGTCAGGGCGTCGATACCCCTCTGGAACCCGGCCAGTTCGGCCTCGCGCTGTTCCGGGCTCTTGCGCAGCAGGCTGTCGTAGAACTGCTCGGTGGTGGCGTACCGGCCGCCGGCCTCGGCGAGGATCTTCCGGCCGATCTCCTTCCAGGGCCGGAAGTACTCCACCGCGTTGTCCGTGAAGTTGTCCCACTCCTGGTAGATCTGCCAGGAGACGCCGGCGGCCTCCAGGCGCTCGGGGTACGTCGTCCAGGTGTAGCCGGCGTGGCCGGGGTCGTAGGCGGCGTTGGTGACGGCCCGCCCGCCGCCGTCCGGTTCGTCGCCGGTGGTACCGGTCCACAGGTAGTTGCGGTTGGGGTTGGTCGAGCCGTACACGGAGCAGAAGTAGGCGTCGCAGAGGGTGAAGCGGTCGGCGAGCTCGTACTGCAGCGGGATGTCGCGCCGGTCGTAGAAGGCCATGGTGCTCTGCGTCTTGGCGGCCACCCAGTCGTTCCACCAGCCGTTCGCCCGGGCCTGGCCGGCGTCGTCGAAGCCGTGTGCGAGCGCGCCCAGGTACTGGATGTCGCTCTCCGGGCGGCCCGCGTCGACCGCCGCCCGGCGGGCGGAGAACGGCAGGACCGCGCCGCCCGCGGGCCGCGGCTGCTCGAAGACGCCGGCCCCCGAGGGCAGACGCAGCGGGGTACGGTCGCGGAAGCCGCGCACTCCCCGCAGGGTGCCGAAGTAGTGGTCGAAGGAGCGGTTCTCCTGCATCAGGACGATCACATGCTCGACGGCGCGCAGACCACCGCGCGGCATCGGCGCGGCCATCGCCTCGTGCAGCGACGGGGGCAGGAAGGAGCCCGCGGCCCCAACGGCGAGCGTGCCGAGAACCGTGCGGCGGGAAACGTCAGCCATGCGGGGGACGCTACGGCGCGTGCGCCGCACGACGGAACCCCGTACCCCGCCATTTCGCCGGCCGTTCACCGGACGGCATCGGCTGTTCCGCCGCCGGTGCGGGCCGCCGTGGAGGGTGGTCGCCGGCGACGGCGTCGCGACCACACTCCACGGCGACGACCGGTCGGCCGCTATGCCTTCGTGCCGTCAGGCCGCCGGCCGGCCTCGTCGACGACGGCGCTCTGCAGCAGGGCCGAACTGTCCAGGAGCGTTCCGGCCTTGCCGTACGGAGTGTCCTTCGTGAGTCGGCTGCGGTGGCCCAGGTAGGAGAAGTCCCGCCGGTCGAAGACCCACTCGGTGTACACACCGTTCCGCTCGTCGCTCCGGGCGATGCCCAGGCCCCGGCGGCCGAGGGCGTCCTCGGCCTGCGGGGCCTCGGTGACACCGGGGATCTTCGCCGCCGCCCGGTAGAGGGCGGCGGCCGTACGCGGCGGCATCACCTGGCCGAGGAGGTCTCCGATCTGCTCGAAGACGGCCTGGTCGCGTTGCCTGCCCTCGATCCGAGGGGTCTTGGCGTACAGGTGGTCCAGCAGCCGGTCGGGGTCCGTCGGCAGGGAGCTGAGCCACTGGTAGGTGGGACGGCTGAACCCGGCCGGCGTGCCGCCCGTGTCGCCGAGTTCGGCGTTGAGAGGCATGGTCTCGCCGCCGCTCCGGATGAGGCCGAGCTTCTTGAGGGGGCCGGGTTCCTGGGAGAGCCACAGCTCATGGTCCTCCAGCGGGCCGACGACGGCCTTTCCACTGCTCAGGTCCGCGGCGCGGATCCTGGTCGCCGAGTAGGAGAACTGGTCGTCGCGCACAGTGGGGGCCTCACGCCTGCCCGCGGCCTCGGAGATCTGCCGGAGCAGGGCGGCGGCGGGCCGCATGTCCGCGGCCGCGCCGGCATCCGTTCCGGCGGGCGGCTCGCCGTCGTTCAGGGCTATCCCCGCGGTGAGCAGGCCGGCCAGGGCCAGCGCGGTCACCGGTCCGAGGAGCACGGGGCGGAGCAGCCGGCGGGGCGGCCGGGTGGGGTTGGCGGCCTGGTCGCGGTCGATCTGTCGCATCAAGAGGTCCTTGTGACGGAGGTACGTCGCGCTCGGAAGGTCCCAGTCGGCCGGGGCCGGCAGCAGACGGGCGATCTCGTCACGCTCGTCGGACGGCTCGGGGGAAGCGGAGTTCGTCCTGCCGTTCATGTGAGTTCCTTCCGCGCGGGCACGGTCGCGATCGCGGCCGCACTTGTCATCTCTCCGCGGGCGGTGGGCGGTTCCATGTTCTCCTCGGCGAGCCGGGCGAGCTTCTTGCGGGCGCGGGAGAGCCGGGACCGTACGGTGCCGACGGAGACGCCGAGCGCCTGTGCCGTCTGCCGGTAGTCCAGGCCGGACCAGACGCACAGGGCGAGCACCTCCCGTTCGTGACGGCGCAGCCGGTCCAGGGACGCCTGGACGGCGCGCAGCCGGCGCACGTCGTCGAGGCGCCCGGCCGCCTGCGGGGCGAAGTCCTCCATGGGGGCGGGCTGCGGCTGGCGTGCCAGGAAGAGCTGTCGTCGCCGGATGCTGCGCCGGGCGTTGTCCGCCTTGTGGGTGGCGATGCCGAGCAGCCACGGCAGCAGGGTGCCGCCGTCCTCCTGGACCTTGGCGCGGTTGCGCCACGCGGCCAGGAACGTCTCGGACATGATGTCCTCGGCCGTCGACCAGTCACCGGTCAGCCGCAGACCGTGGTTGTACACGGGGCCGGCGCAATCCTCGTACAGCTGGGCGAACGCCTCGCGGTCGCCTTCACGCACACGCCGCCGCAGCTCGTTGTCTGAGTCCCTCACACTTCGTTCTCTCCGTGACACCGGCGGCGTTCCGGTGACCCGCGTCACGCGGCGTGGGCGCCGGGGGCGCACGCCGCGGGCGTACGGACCTGCCGGGGGCCGTCCGGAGGCGTCTCGGCACCCTCTCACGAGGTCGTCGGCCGGATGCCGGACGCACCCCGAGGGCACGGACTCGCCGCCGAACCCGGCGAGTCGGGTGCGCGGGTCACGTCCGGACCGCGGACGTCGGCGACCGGGCGACGCGACGCTCGCCGCGCTGCTCGGTCCCGGTATCGGCGGCCCACCCGCCGGCCGGGGCGGCGCACAGCGCGGCGGTGGTGGACGACGGCATCGTCCCGGCGCTCAAGGCGCACCCGCTGGGGCGGATGCTGCGCCCCAGGGCGGACGCCGCTCTCGCGCTGCACGAGCCGGCCCGCGATCGCGATCCGGTGACGTTCGCGCTGTTCTGCCCGGTGGCGGGCGTCTTCGGCTCCGCCGGTCAGGCCGACCACGCGGCGGCCAACTGCGTGGTGGACGGATCACGCCCGCACCACCGCCCTCGCCGTCCGGCGAGGGCGGTTCACCGGCCGCCGCGCATGCGCCGTACGACGAGCAGCGTGACGCACAGTGCGGTGACCGCTCCGGCGGCCAGGTGCACGCCGATGTCGGCCCCGGTGTACGAGGCCACCGTGTTGCCGAGCACGCTGATGACGAGGACGGCCCAGAGCAGCGTGTGGGCCACTCCCCCGTCACCGGCGCCCGCCGGTGCGGTGCGGCGGCCGGGGGCCGGCGGGAGGTGGGAGGGGTCGGTGTGCGTCATGGCTGCTCCTTCGGGCGACGTGTGCGATCTCCTCGACGCTACGGAGCGGTACCGTGCGTGCCGATCCCTCGGGCCGCCGGATCGGCGGTACAGCAGGCTGTACTCTTCCTCGCTCGCGCTCGGCCCGCGGCACCTGCGGGCTTAGGGTGACTGGCGTATCGGCAGGCCGGCGAAAGGTGAGAGGTGGCCACCCGGCACAACGACAGTTCGGACGGCCGCTCCGGGCCCGGTGCGAGGGAGTCCTTCAAGGAGACCGTCGCGGGCGCCGCGTCCGCCGCGCTGGCCGCGCTCGGGCAACTCGTGGGTGGTCTCGGCACCGCGCTGCTCGCCCTGGTCCTCCTCGGCTTCCTCGTGGTGACGGCGGCGGCCTGCCTGGTGGGCGTGGGGCTGCTGATCGCTCCCGCCGTGCTGCGCGCCCTGCACGCGCTCGCCGGGCGGGAACGGGCCCGGCTCGCCCGCCACGGTGTGGACGTCGTCCCCCCGGAACCGTCGCCGACGCGGCTGCGGCCCGCCCTGGCCGACGCCGCCACCCGCCGTACGGCGGGCTGGCTGGCGGTGCATGCCACCTTCGGCCTGCTCCTCGGCCTCTGCGGACTGCTGCTGCCCATCGCCGCGGTCCGCGACACCGCCTTCCCGCTGCTGTGGCCGCTCGTCCCCGAGGACGCCACCAGCACCTCACTGGGTTTCGGTACCGCCGACTCCTGGGCGGAGGCGTCCGTGGTGCCCCTGCTCGGAGTGGGGTGGATCGCCATCATCCTCGGCCTGACGCCCCGCATGGCCCGCCTCCAGGCCCGGCCCGCGCTGCGCCTCCTGGCGGCGGGAGCCGACGCCGATCTTTCGCTGCGCATCGCCGAGTTGACCGCGACACGGGCCGCCGCGCTGGACGCGCACGCTGTCGAGCTTCGCCGGATCGAGCGCTCCCTGCACGACGGCACGCAGAACCGCCTCGTCACCGTGACCGTGCTGCTCGGCGCGGCGCGCCGCATGGTGGCCCGTGACCCCGCCGGTGCCGACGAGGTCCTCGAACGTGCCCAGTCCGCGGCCGAGCAGGCGCTGGCGGAACTGAGAGCCGTCGCGCGCGGCATCCTGCCGCCCGTGCTCGCCGACCGCGGGCTGGCGGGAGCGCTGTCCGGACTCGCCGCCCACTGCGCGGTTCCGTGCCGGACCGATGTCGAGCTGCCGGAGCGGTGCGCGGCGTCGGTCGAGGCGACCGCCTATTTCGTGGTGGCCGAGGCGCTCACCAACATCGCCAAGCACAGCGGCGCCACCCGGGCCACCGTCACCGTGCGCAGCCGGGGCGGCCGGCTCCTGCTGCGCGTCGAGGACGACGGCCGGGGCGGCGCCGACGAGACGGGCGGTTCCGGCCTGGCCGGCATCCGCCGCCGTATCGCGGCACACGACGGTGTGCTGCGCCTGACCAGTCCGCCCGGCGGACCGACAATCCTCGAGGTGGATGTTCCATGCGGATCGTGATGGCGGAGGACGACCCGTTGCTGCGGGAGGGGCTGGCCCTGTTGCTGCGGGCCGAGTCGCTGGACGTGGTCGCCAAGGTGGGCACGGCGCAGGAGGTCCTGGCCGCCATCGACACCCACCGGCCCGACGTCGCCATCCTCGACGTACGGATGCCGCCCACCCACACCGACGAGGGCATCCGCGCCGCCGTCGAGGCCCGGCGCCGTCACCCCCGGCTCGCCGTCCTGGTCCTGTCCGCCTACGTCGAGCAGAGCTTCGCCACCGATCTGCTCAGCGGCGGGGTCGGCGGGCTCGGCTATCTGCTCAAGGAGCGGGTCGGGCGGGTGGAGGAGTTCCTCGACGCCCTGCGGCGGGTGGCGGACGGGGGCACGGCCATCGACCCCGAGGTGGTCGCCCAGTTGTTCACCCGCTCGCGCCAGGACACCCGGCTGGAACGCCTCAGCCCGCGTGAGCGGGACGTACTGGCCCTGATGGCCGAGGGGTTGGGCAACACCGCCATCGCCGAGCGGCTCGTCGTCACCGACGGCGCCATCCACAAACACATCCGCAACATCTTCGCCAAACTGGACCTGGCACCCACCCAGCAGGTCGACCGCCGGGTCGCCGCGGTCCTGCACTACCTGGAGAACGCCCGGCGCGCCTGACGGCGCCCGCGTCACCGGGAGCCGGTCAGGTACTGCAGCAGAAGGCTGGTGGCGCAGACCACGGTCCACAGGCACGCTCCCAGCAGCAAGGGCCTGGCTCCCGCGCGGCGCAGCCCGCGCAGGTCGGTCATCAGGCCGATCGCGGAGAGGGCCACCGTGATGAGGAGGACGGCGAGCGTACCGAGGGCGGGGCGCAGCTGGTCGGGTACGAGTCCGAGGGTGCTGCCCAGCGCGGTGAGCAGGAACCCGACGAGGAACCAGGGCACCGACCCGGCGGCGTTCTTGAGGGTGGCGCGGCGGGAGCGGGCGACGCCGCCCGCGGCGGCGGTGCGGCGTCTGGCCAGTGCGGCCAGCCACAGGCAGACCGGAATGATCAGAAGGGTGCGGGTGAGCTTGACGACGACCGCGTACTGGCCGGCCTCGTCGCCGTAGGCGGCGGACGCGGCGACGACGGAGGACATGTCGTTGACGGCGGTACCGGCGAAAAGCCCGAAGCCCTGCTGGCTCAGGTCCAGCAGATGCCCCAGGAAGGGGAGGACGAGCACGGCCGCGATGTTGAACAGGAAGATCGTCGACACCGCGTAGGCGACCTCGGCGCTCGCGGCTCCGATGACCGGTGTGACCGCCGCTATCGCGGAAGCACCGCAGATGCCGGTGCCCACACCGATGAGGGTGCGCAGGTCACGCCCCATGCCCAGCAGACGTCCGACGAGGCAGGCGGCCACCAGGCAGGACGCCAGCGAGCCCAGCATGACCGGCAGGGAGCTGCCGCCGACCCGCACGACCTGGGTCAGCGACAGCTGACACCCGAGCAGCACGACCGCCGGTTGCAGTACGGATCGGCCGGCCGTGGCGAGACCGGGCTGGAGGCACCTGCCGGGACGGCGCACCGCCGCCAGCACGACACCGATGACCATGCCCGCCACCGGGCCCCCGACCAGGGGGAACCATGTCCCGGCGACGGTCGCCACCACCGCCACGGCCCCGGCGAGCACCAGCCCCGGCACGCGCCCGCCCCATCGCGGCGGCTTTGTCGTCCGGAGCGCGCCGGTCGTGCGCACCGGGGCCGCCCCGGACCGGACGGAAACCGCACTGCTCGTGTCGTGACTCATGGCGCCCACTGTTTCGGCCCTCCGACCGGGCCGGTAGCCCTGTCCTGGTGAGGAGCTCATAAGCCGAGGCAATGACCGGGCGGACCCAGCCGCCGCGCGGAGCCGCCGCGTTGGCGTGGTGTGCCCGGGGGTGCCACGCTGGAAGTGGTGCTGTGGGCCGCTCCGCTCTCGCCAGGAGGGATGGATCATGGCCAAGCGTCTGGTCGTCTGCTGCGACGGCACCTGGAACTTCGCGGACCAACCGAGCAAGACCAACGTCGCGAAGATCGCCCTGTCCGTGCGCCCGGGAACCGTCGCCGGGAAGGAGCAGCGCGTCTACTACCACAGCGGTGTCGGTACCCACCGGTGGGAGCGTCTGCGCGGCGGGGCGTTCGGGGTGGGGCTGTCCCGGAACGTGGTGGACGCCTACCGGTTCCTCGTCGAGACGTACGAGCCCGACGACGACCTGTTCCTCTTCGGTTTCAGCCGCGGTGCGTACACCGCCCGCAGCCTGGCCGGGCTGGTGCGCAACAGCGGCATTCTGCGCAGGGATCACGCCGACCGGATCCCGGAGGCATGGGCTCTCTACCGTGACCGGATCGAGCAGCCGAACGGCGCGGCCGCCACGCTGTTCCGCCGCTCCTACGCTCGTGAATCGGAGATCGGGTTCATCGGGGTGTGGGACACGGTCGGCGCCCTGGGCATCCCCGTTCCGGGCACCGTCCGGCTGCAGCCGGCGGCGCGGCGGTTCAACCACCGGTGGTCGTTCCACGACACCGAGCTGAGCAGCTGGGTCCGCGCGGCCTTCCACGCTTTGGCCGTGGACGAGCAGCGCTCGGCGTTCCGCCCGGCCCTGTGGCACCAGCATCCGGGCGCCGACGCGCAGGGCCAGGAGCTGAAGCAGGTGTGGTTCGCCGGGGTCCACTGCGATGTGGGGGGCGGCTATGCGCAGACGGGGCTGTCCGACATCACGCTGCTGTGGATGGTCGACCAGGCCCGCCGGCACGGGTTGAAGTTCGACGCCGATGTGCTCGGCCCGGAGGGGCCCCGGGTGATGGCGCCTCAGGAACGTGTCGACTTCCGCGTGCGGCCGGACGGTTCGGGCCCGGTCCATGCCTCGCGGAAGGGGATGTACCGGCTGTCCCCGCCGCTGCACCGGCCCCTCGGGGAGGCGGTGAACGACAAGGGTGAACCCGACGGGAACGAGTATCTGGCCGTGCCCGCCAAGGAACGCCACGACCGGGACACCGGTTACCGGCCGCCGGGGCTGGAGCGCTACCTGGGCAGGCAGGACCGGGTCCGGCTGGAGCCCGTGCTGCTGCCTGGCCTCTTAGCGAGCCTGCCGCCCCTGCCTCCGGCCGCGTCCGGCCCGGAAGCGGCGGCCGACGACCACGACCGGCTCCACCGGGCCCCGTGAGTGCGCTGCGGATACCTTTGCGCAGCGTTCTGCCGGCATGGCCGGTTCACGCTCATGAACTGGCTCGCCCGTGCCTGCGTCCCTCCCCTCCATGTCGGCATTCTCGGCGGCCGAGGCCCGGGTCGACGCCGTGATCTCATGGTGGCCCGTGAGTCGCGACGTCCGCGGCCCGGGGGAACAATGGGCCGTGGTTCCATCGCCGAGACAAGGGAGACGCGGATGTCCTCGAAGAGGCGCCGGAAGAAGAAGTCGCGCCGCAAGCACGCGGCGAACCACGGTAAGCGGCCGCAGTCCTGATCCACCCCGCGCCGGCGTCAGCGGACGTCGTACGTGAGGTGGGTGACGGTGCTGGTGGGCGTCACGGCATGTTGCACCAGCGTGCGCGGAGCGGTGCCGGTGAACAGCGGTGTCCCGGAGCCCAGGACCACCGGCGCCAGGTGCAGCGTCAGTTCGTCGACCAGCCCCGCGGCCAGTGCCGAGCCGACGGTGGCGCCGCCGCCCATGAGCACCACGTCGAGGTCCTCGCCACGGTCCGCAGAGGCCGCTTCCGCCATCGCCCGTGCGGTGGTGACGGCGTCGGTCGGCCCGGTCGTGACGAAGGTCCAGTCGAGGCCGGTGAGGCGCACGGACCGTGGCGGCTCACTCGTCATGACGACGAACGCCGGTTTTCCGACCTCGCCGGCCCCGTAGCCGGTCGTGTCGTCCCAGCCGTGCGGCCCGTCGACCACGTCGAAGAGGCGACGGCCGAGGACGACGGCCCCTGAACGGGCGGTCGCCTCGCGCAGGACGCGGCGGTCCTCGGGGTCGTCGGAGAAGGCCCAGGTGTGCAGGGCCTCGCCACCGGTGCCCAGGCCGTTGTCCGGGCCTGCGTCCGGGCCGGTGACGAAGCCGTCGAGTGAGACGGAGATGTCTGCGATGATGCGTGTCATACCTGTGCAGACTCCCCGGCGCACCTCAGTTCATCGGTCGTGAGTGGATTCCGTCGCGGCTTCCTGCTGCCGCTCCGGCACCCGGGCCAGGTCGAGGTCGGTGTGCAGCGGGTGGTGGTCCGAGTAGGGCGTGGGCTGCACGTGGTGCTCGAGCGGGCTGATGCCCCGCAGGAAGACGTAGTCGAACTTGCTCTGCCAGTCGGTGGTCGGCAGGCAGGTGCCGGTCGGTGAGGGCCGGCACTCGGGGTCGGTGTCCCCGGCCAGTCCCCACATCGGGGCGAGCTCGGGGGCGTCCGGCACGGCGTTGAAGTCGCCGAGCACGATGGCCCGGTCGTGCCGGGCGACCTCCTCGGCGAGTGCGGCGACCTGGTCCGTCCGGAACGTCTCCTGGCGGCGTTGCGCCAGGTGCGTGTTGAACACCCGGACCTCCTGGCCGTCCACGGTGGTGGTGACCGCCATGTATCCGCGGTCCTCGGAGCCCCCGTCCCGGTACTCGACGTTGACGCGGTCCTTCATCGGCGCCGCCGACAGGATCGCCTGACCGTAGCCTCCGGGGTTCCACGGCAGTCCTCCGCAGCGGCCCCAGTTCCGGAGCACCGTCCCGTACTCGACGTGGTAGACCAGCCCGTACAGGTTCTTCAGATGGTTCCGGATCCGCGCGACGTCACGCGCACACGCTTCCTGCAGGCCGATGACCTGGGGCGCGTAGGCGGCGATCTCGGCCGCCCGGTCGACGTCGCTCGTCCCGCAGGGGTTGCAGATGTTCCACGTCATGACCCGGTTCGGTACGACGTCCCTGACGGCGTCGGCGGACAGTGGTCCGGCGAAGGGGACTCCGCCCGGTGCACTGGGACCGAGGAGCATCATGCACGTCACGATCACCGCGCCCGCGAGCAACCGTGGGCCCCTTCCGAACACCGTGGCCTCCCCGTTGTCGACACCTGTGGCGGATGACGTCTCTCGGCACGAGGTTAAGTGACAGTCGTTGACGGCAGCACGTGTTTCCCCGTCAGGGAGGCGGAGTTCCTGACCTCGGCGAGGGCATGACACCGCGGTCACCGCTCCTCCCCTGCCCTTGCCGAGCGGGCACGGGAGGTGGCCGCACCCGCCGATGCGACGTTCACTCCGAAGGAGCAACTGGTGGTGCCGGGGCTGTCTGTGACGTGCAGATTCGTCTCAGCAGTGACTCCCCTCCACCGAAAGAGTGGTCATGAAGCGAATACGGCACGTCGCCGCCCGGCGAGCACTCCCCCTTGCGGTCCTCCTCCCCGCCACCGCCCTGATCGCCGCCGGCCCGTCGCCGGCGTCCGGGAGCGGGAACGACGCCGAGCCCGGCGAGGAGACCAAGCCCACCGTCGTGCTGGTGCACGGGTACTGGGCGGACGGCTCGGGGTGGCACGAGGTCGTACGGAGCCTCCAGGCCGAGGGATATCCGGTGGTCGCCACCGCGAACCCGCTGCGCAGCCTCTCCGGCGACGCCGACCACCTCGCCGCCCGGCTCAGGTCGATCGAGGGGCCCATCGTCCTCGTGGGCCACTCCTACGGCGGCGCCGTCATCACCAACGCGGCGGCCGGCAACCCGAACGTCGAGTCCCTCGTCTACATCGCCGGGTTCGCTCCGGACAAGGGCGAGACCGCCTTCCAGCTGGCCGCGAAGTACCCGGGCAGTCGCGTGACGGACGATCCCACCGCGCCCGTACCCACGGCCCTGAACGCGGTTCCGCTCGGCGGTGGCCCCACCGACGTCGATCTGTACCTCAAGCCGGACAAGTTCAGCGACGTCTTCCTCAGCGACCGTCTGGAGGCCGGCCGCGCCGACGTGCTGGCGGCCTCGCAGCGGCCGGCGACCGCCGCCTCGGGGAACGAGCCGAGCGCGGCCGCCGCGTGGAAGGAGATTCCGTCCTGGTATCTCGTCCCCACCGACGACCGCACGATCGGCACCGACAACCTGCGCTTCATGGCCGAGCGGGCCGGATCCACCACCGTCGAGGTCGACGCCCCGCACGCCGTCATGGAGACGCATCCCGACGAGGTCACCGACCTGATCCTGCGGGCGGCGCACGACGACGCACGCCCCGCCCTCGCCGCCACGGGCACGACCGGGCGGACCGCGGTGCTGGGCGGAGCGGCGGTCCTCGCCGTCGTCGCGGGCGCGACCCTCATGAGGCGCTCCCGCCGGCCCTGAACCGGTGCGCTGTCAGTGGCACGGTGCAGATGCCGGCATGGGACCTTCAGAGACGGTGCGGCTGCTGCGGGATTGGATGCGGCAGCGGGACCGGGCGGGCGTCGGCGAGCTGCCGGCGGACGACGTCGTCGTGGAGTGGCCGGTCAGCGGCGAACGGGGTGTCGGCCGCGAGAACTACGCACGCATGCCGTCGTCGCACGGGCCGCGAGTACGGGACCGAGCTCGGCGCGGATCCCTCTCCCGCCTGGCGGGCTCCGTACGTCCTGCGCCTCTGACGCCGCCCGGTCCGCTCACCGCTGCCCGCCGGTTCGGGTGTGCCGCAGTTTCCGGGTGAAGCGGTGCATGTGGGGGTCGAGCGACGCGGCGGGCTCCTCGAGCACCTCCTCGGCGGTCAGCCAGCGGATGGCGCCGAACTCTCCTTCGTCGTAGGAGGTGACGGTGCGCGCGTCGACGTCGAGGAGGTACCAGAGTGAGACGTCGGTGTGCGGGCCCTCACCCCTGGTCCGGGTGACGGTGAGGAAGAAGGGGTGCTCGCCGGTGAGCGGTGACGCCACGGCTTCGACGTCCAGTTCCTCACGGCATTCGCGGACCACGGCGGCCCATGGGTGCTCGTCCGGCTCGACATGTCCGCCCGGCGGCAGCCACAGGCCCGCCTTGCGGTGCGCGACGAGGAGCAACTGTCCGCGCCGGTGGTCGAGGACGACGAAGTAGCTCACCAGATGCGTCGCCGGCACGTCCGGCTTGCGCATCCGGTAGAGCGGTGCCCCGTTGCCGATCCACTGCGCGGCGGTCTCCAGGTGGGTGCGTTCCAGGGCGTCCCACGGTTCGATGGCTCCGATCGTCTCCAGCAGCCGCGAACGCGGTGACGGCAAGTCAGGAGTGGTGGGCGGGCGCGTTGTCGAGGTCATCCGTGCATCCTCGCAGGGCTCTCGGGCTCACCCTTGACACGGTCATGCTCGTCACTTGTATGGTCTAGGCCAACAGAACTCACCGCTCCGCTTCGGGAGTTGATCCTGCGCGGGCCCCGACCGTTTCCCCCGCGAGGACGGTGAGAGCGCGCACCTTCGCGCCTCCTGGCCCCACCCACGAGCGGTCATCCCCTCGCCTGCGGTCTCCCCCACTCATGACCGCACGCGCCCCCGGGGACGATCCGATGTGAAGGAGTTCCCATGCGTACCGACAAGAAGAAGGCCGCGCTGATCGGCGCGGCCCTCGCCCCCGTCGTCGCCGTCGGCCTCCCCGCCTCGTCGGCGAGCGCACACGGCTACATCTCCGATCCGCCCAGCCGCCAGGCCCAGTGCGCCGCGGGCACGGTGTCCTGCGGGGACATCACCTACGAACCGCAGAGTGTCGAAGGGCCCAAGGGCCTGACCAGCTGCAGCGGCGGCAACAGCCGATTCGCCGAGCTGGACGACGACGGCAAGGGCTGGGCCGTCACCCCGGTCCCGAAGAACGCGACCTTCTCCTGGCGCCTCACCGCACAGCACGCGACGAGCACCTGGGAGTACTACGTCGGCGGTCGGCGGATCGCGCTGTTCGACGACGGCGGGGCCAAGCCCGGCGAGGTGGTGAACCACCGGGTCGACTTCGGCGGCCTCACCGGACAGCAGAAGGTCCTCGCCGTGTGGAACGTCGCGGACACCGCCAACGCGTTCTACGCCTGCATCGACGTCAACGTCGGCGGCTGAGCACCGGACGGAGCCGGTCCCGGGAGCGAGCTCCTTGTTCCCGGGACCGCGGCCGGTCCCGCCCCGGCCCGCGACCGGTTTCGTACCCTTGCGCTATGCGCATGCGCCCCACCTTGAGCTGGACCCCCGCCGAGGACCTGCCGCCCGGTACCACCGACACGGCGCCGGTCGCCGATGCGCTGCGCGCCGGGGGTGTGCTGGTGCTCAGCGGGGCGGGCCTCTCCACGGAGTCGGGCATCCCCGACTACCGCGGCGAGGGCGGGAGCCTGAGCCGGCACACCCCGATGACCTACCAGGACTTCCTCGCGAGCACCGGTGCCCGGCGCCGGTACTGGGCGCGCAGCCATCTGGGTCGGCGCGCCTTCGCCCGCGCCCTGCCCAACGCCGGGCACCGGGCCGTGGCGGCGTTCGGACGGCACGGTCTGCTCTCGGGCGTGATCACTCAGAACGTCGACGGTCTGCACCAGGCCGCCGGCAGCGAGGGCGTCGTGGAGCTGCACGGAGGGCTGGAACGGGTGGTCTGCCTCTCCTGCGGCACGTTCAGCCCGCGCGGCGAACTCGCGGCCCGGCTGGAAGAGGCCAACCCGGGCTTCGACCCCGTGGCCGCGGGCATCAACCCCGACGGCGACGCCGATCTCACCGAGGCGCAGGTGGCGGACTTCCGTGTGCTGCCCTGCACGGTGTGCGGCGGCATCCTCAAGCCCGACGTGGTGTTCTTCGGCGAGAACGTGCCGCCCCGGCGGGTCGAGCACTGCCGCACGCTGGTCCGCGAGGCGTCCGCGCTGCTCGTCCTGGGCTCCTCGCTGACGGTGATGTCGGGCCTGCGCTTCGTCCGCCAGGCCGCCCAGGCAGGCACACCGGTGCTGATCGTCAACCGGGACCCCACCCGTGGCGACCGGCACGCCCTCACCCGGGTCGCGCTCCCGCTGGGCACCGCCCTGACCGCCGTGGCCGACGAGCTGGATGTGTCCGTCGACGGCGGGAAGGCGGCCTGAGCGGGTGGACGACGACGAGATACGCGCCTGCTTCGACGGCCGGCCCCGCGTCGTGCTCCGACCGGGCCGGTACACGGCGTCCGTGCGGCGCCTGACCGACGAGGTGGCCCACGCGCTCGGATACCGGTACGTCGAGACGTACCGGCACTGGCCCACGGGATTCTCGCTGGTCTACGAGCGCGACGACGGCCCTCGGGCACGTGACCGCAACCGGCTGACCATCGCCCGGCTGCGTGCGGGTGGCCCGGTGCTGCCGGAGATCGAGCCGCCTCCTCCGCCGCCACCGGGCCCTCCGCCGCCCGCACCGTCAGGGCCTCCACGGCCGCCGCGCCGGCGCCCCGGGGAACCACCGCCGCCGCCACCCGTCGCACCGGCCGCGCGCCGGATACCGCCGATGCCGCCCTGTCCCCCGCCTCCGGCTCCCCCTCCACCGGCGCGTCAACGATCGTTTCCGGCCAACAACGATCGTTGAGAAGTGCCGCCCATGGTGCGTAGGCTGCGAGGCGCACGGCATCTGTCGGTCCTCAACGCCTGGAGTACGTCGGTGGAGCCACCCACGCATCTCCCCGAGACGCTGCGCCGGCTCGACTCACTCATCGCGGAGCGGGGATCGAGCCGGCGGGACCTGCTCGACGTGCCGGGCCTCGCGCGCAGGACGCTGCTGTCCGAACAGGCCGTCCGCACGCTGCTGAACGGCGGCACCCTCCCCGCCGACTCGGTCAACGAGCGGGTCCGTACGCGGATCAGGGCGCTGACGGACGCCCGTCTCGCGCAGACCGGTGAGCGTATGTCGGACCTGGCCGGCGCCATCTCCCGCCGGCTCGGGGTCTCGGCGTACTGGGCACGGCAGGTGTGTTCCGGCGACAAGATGCCCAGCGTGGAACTTCTGCACGGACTGGTGGGCTTCTTCCGGGTCGAGGGAGGCGAGGCCGCGTTCACCGCCGCGGCGCCCGAGGCCCTGAACCGTGCCCTGCTGCCCCTCCTCGCCGAACTGGAGCCGCCGCCGGAGAGCACAACGGGGGCCGCGCCGACGGCAGTCGGTGCGGCGGGGCACGACGACGTCCGCGGCATCGCGCTCCGACAGGCGCGTGATCTGCCGCCGGAGCGGTGGGCCGTGCTCAACGCGACGCTGAACGCGCTGCTGGAGCTCGACAACCAGGAAGAGGACCGATGACCAGGGGAACAAGGGCGATGCGAAAGCTCAGCGCCCGACTCGTCAGCGGCTTACGGCCGCTCACCGGCGACGCCGACGTCGTCCCGGCGATGGGCCGGGCCCTGAGCCAGGTGCGGGGCCGGCCCGTCCGGCTCCGCAGCGCGGTTTTCCCGCCCGCCACAGCCAGCGGTGTGTGGGTCGACCGCACCGACCACGATCTGATCGTCTATGAGGAGAACACCAGCCCCGAGCACCAGCTCGTGATCATCGGTCATGAGGCCTGGCACATGTTCGCGGGCCACGGCACTTACCACGGTGCCGCCACCCGGGCCGTCGGCACGGAGGCCGGACAGGGGCTGACCGGCTTCGTGGCCGCCGTCGCCGAGGCCGCGCGGACCGACCTGTCGCCCGTACAACCCATGGACGCGGGGCTCCACTTCGCCGCGCGCACCGACGGCCACGAGCTCCGGGAGGAGCTGGAGGCGGAACACTTCGGATTCCGTTTCGCCACGGATGTGCGCGCCGCCCTCGACGAGGCACGGGCCGCCGAGGACCCCCACGACCTCACGGGGCGGATCCAGGCGTCCATGGCGCACCGCTTCCGCCCCGGCTGATCGCGCGCACGAGCCCCATCACGTCCGTGCCGAAGAAATCGAAGAAAGAGACAGTCCGGTGACAGCCGAACCGAGCAGCGTCGGATTCTACGTCTACGGGATCATGCTCCTGCTCGTCTGCGCCATGAAGGTCCCCGCGCTGCTCCGCAGACGCCACGACACGCTGCTGCGCATCGCCTGCCTGCTGCTGTTCGCGGCCGGCTGCATGATGCTGTTCGCCGCCCCCGCGTCCATCACCGCGCTCAACCGGCTCACCGGCATCACCAACTTCGCCGCCCCCGTGGTCTACGCGACGACGACCGCGTTCTCCGGGGCGAGCCTGCTGCTGATGGTGAACTGGAAGCCCGCGCCGCCCGAGCGGACACGGCGGGTGTCCCGGCTGTGTGTGACCGTCTACGGACTCGCGATGCTGGCCGTCGTCGTCCTGTTCCGGGCCGGGTCGACGCCCACGGAGCAGCCCACGCTGTTCGACGTCCACTACGCCACCACGCCCTTCATCCGGGAGATGATCGTCCTCTACCTGGTCGCGCAGGGAGTGGCCATGGCGATCGCGGGCGCGCTGTGCCTGCGCTGGTCCCGGGAGGTCCGCGGCTCGTTGCGGGTGGGACTGCGCATCCTCGCTCCCGCCTACCTCCTCGTCGTGTGCTACGTCGTGCTCAGGCTGACCGCGGTGACCGCGCGGTGGACCGGTCACGATCTCGACTTCCTGGTGGACGAGGTCTCACCCCTGTTCTCCGCGCCCTCCGCGGTGCTCGGCGCCCTCGGTTTCGTCATCCCACTCGCCGGACCGCGCGCCGCACAGACCACGCGCGCCCTGCGGCACCTGCGGCAACTGGGCCCGCTCTGGAGGGAGTTCAAGGACATCCCCACGCCCAACGCCGTCCGCGCCCCCCTGCCCTGGTGGCGGACTCCCCCGGCGGTGCTGCTCACCGGACGGAAGACGGCCCTGTACGACGCCGTCCTCGCGCTGACCCCCTACTGCGACCCCGACGTGCGTGAGGCGGCCCTGCGCGCCGCGCTGCGCCACGGTGACGACGAGGCCCGGGCGGCCGCCACCGCGGACGCGGCGATGATCCTCGTCGCCCGGGAGAGGCAGCGCACCGAGCCCGGTCACCCCCCGACGACGGAAGGTGCGGCACCGCGGACCCGGGACCTGCTGTCGCTGTCCCGGTCACTCGCCTCGCCCGTCGTCCAAGACCTGCGTGACCGTCATGTGCCCCTGCAGAAAGCAGCCCACCATGAGTGAATCCCCGCGCCGCGCTCCCGTCCGTGCCGTCGTCATCGGGGGCAGCATCGCCGGCATGCTCGCCGCGGCCGCCGTCAAGGAGCACGTCGACTCCGTCGAGATCATCGAGGCGCACGAGCTGCCCGAGGGCCCCGCGCCGCGCACCGGGGTGCCGCAGGCCGTGCACATCCACTTCCTGCAGACCGGAGGGGCCGAGGCCGTCGAGACGCTGCTGCCCGGCACGATCGATCTGCTCCTGGCGGCGGGCGCCCACCGCATACCGGTGACCACCAACATGGTCATCCACTCGGCCGAGGGCTGGTACCGCCGCTGGAAACGCACCACCCACTACGTCATCACCGCCAGCCGGGACCTCACCGACTCCGTCGTACGGGCACAGGTCCTCAAGGACCCCCGGGTCGGCGGGCGCGCACACACCAGGGCCGTGGCGCTGCTCGGCGGGCGTGGCCGCGTCACGGGCGTCCGGGTGCGTGACGCCGACGGCGCGGAGCACGAACTGCGCGCCGATCTGGTCATCGACGCGTCCGGCCGGGCCTCCCGTACGCCGCAGTGGCTCGCGCGGCTCGGGATCACCGGTCTCGCGCAGGACCACGTCGACTCCGGTCTCGCCTACGCCAGTCGCTTCTACCGCGCCCCGGTGCCCACCGCCGGCTGGCCGGTGATCGGTGTGCAGGCCGACCCGGGTCTCCCGCGGCCGGCCAACGCGGGCGGCATCCTGCCGGTCGAAGGGGATCGCTGGCACGTCAGCCTGATGGGCGCTCCGGGCGCCCATCCCACCGCCGATCCGGACGCCTTCGAAGCCTACGCGCGCACGCTGCGCCACCCGGTGATGGCCGATCTCCTCAGGCACGCCGAGCCGCTGACCGACGTCAGCGTCACGCACAGCACCGCCAACCGGCGCCACTATTACGAGCGGCTCACCCCGTGGCCGGAGGGCCTGGTGGTCCTGGGGGATGCCGTCGCGGCCTTCAACCCGCTCTACGGACAGGGCATGTCGGCGGCCGCGCAAGGGGCCGTCGCCCTGCGCGACCTGTGCTCGCGGGGCACGGCTCCCGGGTTCGCGCGGCGTGCCCAGCGCGCCATCGGCAAGTGCGTCGACACCGCGTGGACACTCGCCGTGGGAACGGACATCCACTACGCGACGACCAGGGGCAGGACCCCCACCGTCGCCGATCGTCTGCTGCACCGCTATGTCAGCCGGCTGTCGCGCACCGCGACCGGCTCGTTCCACGCCGCCACCGCCCTGACGGACGTACTGGCCCTGCGGGCGGCGCCCGCCTCCCTGGTCAAGCCGGGTGTGCTGCTGACCGCGCTCGTCGGGCCGCTGCGTCCGGAGCCCGGCGGCCCTCCGTTCACACCGGCCGAGATGAGACTCCTGCGGGACCTCGGGGAAGCGGCCGCCGAATAGCCGGCGCCCGGCGGCGCGCGGGGCGGTTCGGCACGGTCGTCGGACCGTGCCGCATGCCCCTCGCCCGACCAGCACCCGGAGCAGCGGGGTGATCCCACCCTCGTCCGGGGCTTCTCGTACGGGCCGACTCTGTCGGGTCTGTGAGCTGCGGCACAGCGCTTGCCTCTGACATCAATGTGAGGTTTTAGCGTGAGGGCGTGTCCGTTTCAAGGACCGAGCGCACAGAGGGAGTTCCGACATGACTAACCTGTTCGACAGCCATCGGCTCGGCGACCTGAGGCTGCCCAACCGTGTGGTGATGGCCCCGATGAGCCGGGTCAGGGCGGCCGCCGGTGGTCTGGCGACACGGTCGATGGCGATCTACTACGCCCAGCGGGCGACGGCCGGCCTGATCGTGAGCGAGGGGGTGCAGCCGAGCCCGGTCGGGCAGTCCAATCCGGGCACGCCGGGACTGCACGACGACCGGCAGGTCGCCTCGTGGCGCCAGGTGACCGGCGCCGTGCACGCCAACGGCGGCCGGATCTTCGCCCAGCTCATGCACGGGGGACGTGTGTCGCATCCCGACACCATCGGGGTGCGGCCCGTCGGGCCCTCGGCCGTCCCCGCCGTCGGCGAGGTGTTCACCCCGTCCGGCCCGCAGCCCGCGCCGACGCCGCGCGCCCTGGAGACCGCCGAAGTGCCCGAGCACGCCCACTCGTACGCCGACGCCGCGCGCCGCGCCGTCGACGCCGGTTTCGACGGCGTGGAACTGCACGGCGCCAATGGCTACCTCATCTCGCAGTTCCTGTCGTCCAACGCCAACCTGCGCACCGACCGCTACGGCGGTTCCGTGAGCGGACGGATCCGTTTCGCCGTCGAGGCGGTGTCCGCCACGGTCGAGGCCGTGGGCGCGGACAGGACCGGCATCCGCCTGTCTCCCGGCGGCACGTTCTGGGGAGTGCGGGAGAGCGACGTCCCCGAGCTCTATACCGCGCTCCTGGCCGAGCTGGCCCGCCTGGACGTGGCCTATGTCCATCTCGAGGCCACCGCGGACGAGGACGTACTGATCGCCCTGCGCCGCCTCTGGCCGGGCACGCTCATCATGAACCCGGTGCTCCCGATGGGGCCCAAGCACACCGACCGTGCCCGCGCCGACCACTGGCTCGGACTGGGAGCCGAACTCATCAGCTTCGGGCGTGACTTCATATCCAACCCCGACCTGGTCGAACGGCTGCGTGCCGGTCTGCCGATCGCCCCGGCCGACGAGGCCACGTACTACCAGGGCGGTGACGCCGGCTATCTGACGTACCCCGCCTACCAGCACACCGCCGCGGCCTGACCGGTCCCCGGGTTCCGCGCGCTCATTCGAGGTCGAAGGCGCGACGCGCGCGCTCGACGTCGGGCATGTGCGCCGTGACCCACTCCAGGAGGACCTCGATCGGGTGCCGCATGGTCTTGCCCAGCGGCGTGATGCGGTACTCGACGGCGACGGGGCGGGAGCTGAGGAGCACACGCTCGACGATGCCGTTGCGCTCCAGCCGGCGCAGTGTCGCGGTGAGCGACTTCTGGGTCACCGAAGGGATGGCGCGGCGCAGGTCGTTGAATCGGCAGGGCCGTTCGCAGAGTTCGTTGAGAACGCTCAGCGACCACTTGTCCAGCACCTGATCGAGGAACTCCCGGTGCGGGTGCTCGATCCTGAGTTCGCCGTCGTTGATGTCCGCGGTATCCGGCACGATACGTGGTCTCCTTGAAGTGTCCTTCGTCCACCAGGTAGCAAAGGTATACCTACTTGGTCCGAAGTGAGGAGACCTCGATGTCCGTCCGTCGTTTCACACCCGAGGGCATGCTGCAGCCCACCCCGTACGAGCATGTCGCCGTCGGCACCGGCACGCGTCACGTGCATGTCAGCGGCCAGGTCGCCCGGTCTGCGGACGGAGCCCCCGTCGCCCCGGGCGACCTCGCCGGGCAGGTCGCCCACGCCCTGCGGAACACCGCGCGCGGTCTGGCCGGCGCGGGCGCGTCGTTCGACGACGTCCTGCGGCTGACGTTCTACGTCACCGACTGGGCGCCCGAGAAGATCGGCGCGTTCATGGCCGGGGTCGAGCAGGTCGCGGAGGAGGTCGGACTGCCGATGCCCCTTCCGCCCTCCTCGCTGATCGGCGTCGACCACCTCTTCGAGCCCGATGTCCTGGTCGAGGTGGAGGCGACCGCGCTCCTGGACTGAGTCCGCACGCGTCTTTACCTTCTCTTTGCAACCCGCGTCGGTGCTGCCTCGTCTCTCCGCACGATCCATGACCCAGCCCGCCCGGTCACCGTGCGGGCGGACCGAGGAAAGAGAGCGTTCCATGCGCCGAACCGTCCTGAGCGCCACGGCACTCGCCTGCACCGCCGTGCTGGCGAGTGCCGTGCCCGCCTTCGCCGACGCCCCCTCCCCCGTTCCGGACAGCGCAGCCACCCCCAGCGCGTCGCCGGCCCCGGCCGAGGACACGGGAGCGTCCCCGGTCCCGGCCGAGAGCGGTGCGCCGGCTCCGGCCGAGGATGCCGGCGGGGTCACCGTCGTGCCCAGCGGTGCGCCCGACACCGGTGCCGCCCCGGCGCCGTCCGACGGCAACGGCACCCTGATCGGCGCCGGTGCCGCCGCGGCGCTCGCCGCCGGGGGCGCGGTCTTCGTCGTACGGCGCCGGCGGGCCACCGCGGAATGACATCGTTCTCCAGGCGTGCCTTCGCCGCCGCCGCGACGGCGTCCCTCCTCGCCGCCTGCGGCGGCGGTCACGGAAGCGCCCGGCCCACCGCCGGACGCCCGGAGGGCACCACCCCCGCCACGCGGCCGTCCGTGAAACCGGCGCGGGCCCTCGAGCGCTCGGTTCCGGTCGGGCTCGAGATCCCGGCCATCGGAGTCGACACCCCGGTCATACGGCTGGGGCTGGCGCCGGACCGCACGGTCGAGGTGCCTCCGGTCCGGGCGGACGACCCCGCGGGCTGGTACCGGCACTCGCCGACACCCGGCCAGACCGGCCCGTCGGTGATCCTCGGCCATGTCACGGTGGGCGCCCACGGGGACGGAGTCTTCCGTCATCTCGCGCGGTTGCGCCGGGGCGAGAGGATCGTGGCACGCCTGGAGAACGGCACCGCGGCGGTGTTCGCCGTCGGCTCGGTGCGCACGGTCCCCAAGGCCGACTTTCCCACGGACGCGGTCTACGGGGACGTCGACCGTCCGGAGCTGCGGCTCATCACCTGCGGCGGCCCCCGCACGGGGGACGAGTACCGCGACAACGTCATCGTGTTCGCCACGCTGAGCGGCACGACCGGCTGACCCGTCACCGGGTCCCGGACCGGTGGCCGATGTGCCGACGGCCCGGGACCTCGTCCACGTGCGGACATCACCACACCGGTACCGCCACGACCATGGAGAGCATTGAAACGGTCCCGCGAGCAGGCAGCGTCGGAGCTCTTCGCTGCCCTCTATCCGCGCCTCGCCGGCTGGTGCCGCCGTCTCGTCGACGACGACGAGACGGCCCACGAGATCGCCTCGGAGGCGTTCACCCGGCTGTGGGCCCGCTGGACCTCCGTGGCGGAACCCCGAGGCTTCCTCTACGTCACCGCGGCCAATCTGGTCCGCGACCACTGGCGCAAACTGGAGCGCGAGCGCAGAGCCGTGCACCGGGTCGGTGCCGAGACGGCCGTCCGGCCGCACAGCGAACAGTCCGACCCGTCCGTACGTCTGCTCGTGCAGTCGCTGCCGGAACGGCTGCGCGTGCCGATCCTGCTGCACTACTACGCTGACATGCCGATCCGGGAGGTGTCCGCGGTGACCGGACGCAAGGAGGGAACCGTCAAGGCCGATCTGCACGCGGCCCGGGAACTGCTCCGTGCCCACCTGAGGAGAAGCCTTGATCACACACGCTGACGAGGGTCCGGAGTTCGAACCCGACGACCCGCTCGCCGTCATCCTGAGGCCCCCGTCCGACCGCCTCGGCCCGCCGGCCGGCCGGTTCGAGGCGATCCGCCGCGGGGCGGCGCGCCGCCGGCTGGTCCGCACCGTGGCCGGCGTCGGACTGACGTGCGCCGCCGTCGCCCTCGTCGCCGTGCCCCTCCAGCAGGCCGCGACGGCCGACAGGCCCGCGTCCCCCACGGTTCCGCTCGCGCCGCCGCCCGTGAGCGACTCCCCCTCCGCGAAGCCGCATCCGTCGGCGTCACCGCAGCCCGCCGAGTCCCCCTCCGTGCCGCGGGAGGGGACCGACGCCCCCGCCCCGGCGACGGACGGGTCCACCCCCACTCCCGCTCCCCTGGTGACGGGCTCCCCTTAGGGTCTGTCGTTCGGATCACGCCGCAGACGCGGGGCCTGACACCGTCGGTTCCCTGCGACATGATCCGAACGACAGATCCTGGCCCGGGTCCGGAACCGGCCCCTCCCGCGTCCGGCGTCCGGACGCGGGAGGGGCGGGGTGGTCACGCGCCGGGCAGGATCCCGGTGCGGGCGACCTCGGCGTACCAGCGGGCGCTGGCCTTGGGGATACGGGTGCCGGTCGGGTAGTCGACGTAGACGGTGCCGAAACGCTTGCTGTAGCCGTGCGCCCACTCGAAGTTGTCCAGCAGCGACCACAGGAAGTAGCCGCGCACGTCGGCGCCGTCCAGGATGGCCTGGTGGACCGCGGCCAGGTGGTCGCGCACATAGGCGATCCGGGCGGGGTCGTTGACCCGGCCCTCCGGGTCGGCGTAGTCGTCGAACGCCGCGCCGTTCTCGGTGATGACCAGCGGCAGCCTCGGGAAGTCGGAGGACAGCCGGTTCAGGAGGTCGTGGAGACCGGTGGCGTCGACGGCCCAGCCCATGGCGGTGGTCTCGCCGGGCGGCTGGTGGAAGGCGACCTGGTCCGCGCCCGGCCAGGGGCTGTGGGTGCTCCTGCCGTGTCCGTCGGAGGTGTGGGTCCCGCTGCCGTCCGCCTCGGAGACGACGGTGGGCGTGTAGTAGTTGACGCCGAGGAAGTCCAGCGGCTGGTGGATCTGCGTGAGGTCTCCGTCGCGTACGAAGGACCAGTCGGTCAGCGCGGCGGTGTCCTTGAGCAGGTCCTCCGGGTAGGCGCCCTGCAGCATCGGGCCGGAGAAGACCCGGTTGGCGAGCGCGTCGATCCGGCGCACCGCGTCTGCGTCGGCGTCGCTGCCGGTGAGCGGGCGGACGTGATGGATGTTGAGGGTGACCGAGCACTGGGCGGCGGCGGGGAGGCGGTCGCGCAGGGCCTGGACGGCGAGCCCGTGGCCGAGGTTGAGGTGGTGGGCGGCGCGCAGGGCGGCGACCGGGTCGGTGCGGCCGGGGGCGTGCACACCGGAGCCGTAGCCGAGGAAGGCGCTGCACCAGGGCTCGTTGAGGGTGGTCCAGGTCTTCACCCGGTCACCGAGGGCGTCCGCGGCGAGCGCGGCGTACTCGGCGAACCGCTCGGCGGTCGCCCGCTCGGGCCAGCCTCCGGCGTCCTCCAGCTCCTGGGGCAGGTCCCAGTGGTACAGGGTGGCGACCGGCTGAATGCCCTTCTCCAGCAGCTCGTCCACCAGGCGCCGGTAGAAGTCCAGACCCTTCTGGACGGCGGGACCCCGGCCGGTGGGCTGGATCCGGGGCCACGCCAGCGAGAAGCGGTAGGCGCCCAGGCCGAGTTCGGCCATCAGGGCGACATCCTCGCGCCACCGGTGGTAGTGGTCGGTGGCGATGTCACCGGTGTCGCCGTTGCGGACCCGGCCGGGGGTGCGGGCGTAGGTGTCCCAGATGGACGGGGTGCGGCCGTCCTCGGTGGCGGCCCCCTCGATCTGATAGGAGGCGGTGGCTGAACCCCAGAGGAAGCCCTTGGGGAAGGTACGGGCGGCGTCCGGGGCGGACGCGGTCTGCTGTGCGGTGACCACGTAAGTCCTTTCGGAGTAAGGGGGGTTCCAGGCAGGCGCCTGGTGGAGGGGGGTGGTGGGTGCCGGGGCGGGGTGGCGGCGGGTCAGCCCTTGACGGCGCCGGCCATGATGCCGCTGACGATCTGGCGGCCGAAGACGACGAACATCACCAGCAGCGGCAGGGTGCCGAGCAGCGCGCCCGCCATGATGAGCGACTGGTCGCGGACGTAGCCCGCGCTCAGCTGGGTGAGGGCGACCGGGACCGTCGGGTTGGTCATGTCGAGCACCACGAACGGCCAGAAGAAGTCGTTCCAGGCGTGCACGAAGGTGATCATGAACAGGACGGCCATGGCGGGCCGCGCGATGGGCAGCACGATGCTCCAGAAGATGCGCAGCGAGTGCGCACCGTCCACGCGTCCTGCCTCGACAAGTTCGTCCGGCAGCGCCTCGGACAGGTACTGCCGCATGAAGAACACCCCGACCGCGCTCACCAGTGTGGGGAAGATGACGGCCGGCAGCTGCTGCGACCAGCCCAGCTCGGACATCATCATGAACAGCGGTACGACGCCGAGCTGCGGCGGCACCATCATGGTGCCGATCACCAGCATCAGCAGGGCGTTGCGGCCCTTGAACCGCAGTTTGGCGAAGGCGAATCCGGCGAGCGTCGCGAACATCACCGTGGACAGCGCGATCACGCCGGCCACGATCAAGCTGTTGATCATGGCCTTGCCCATGGCCGCCTCGTCCCAGGCCCGGGCGAGGTTGCTGAACAGGTTGGGGCCGGGCAGGAAGGGCGGCGGTGTCTGGCTGACCCGGGTGTTGTCGGTGGAGGCCGCCACCATCGTCCAGTACAGCGGGAAGATGGACAGCACGGCCATGATGACGAGCAGGACGTAGGCCAGGGGGCCGGCGTGGTGCTGACGGCCGGCGCGCTGGCGCAGCAGCCGGCGGCCGCCGCGGCCGGCCGGCTTCTCGGCGGGGGTCGGGTCCGGGGCGTCCGTCCGGACCGGGAGGCTGTGGATGGTCATGACGACTCCAGGTCAGGACGTGCGGGAGCGCAGCCGCTTGATCAGGCGCTGCGCCACGAAGGCGAGGACGAGCAGCAGGAACATCGCCCAGGCGACGGTGGCCGAGCGGCCCATCTGGTAGTTCTTCCAGCCCTCCTCGTACAGCAGCAGACCCAGCGTCTGGTACTGGTTGTCCGCGCCGCCGGTGATGCCGTTCGGCCCCTGGCCGAAGATCAGCGGTTCGCCGAACAGCTGGGTGGCGCCGATCGTGGAGAGCACGATGGTGAAGACGATGGTGGAGCGGATCCCGGGCACGGTGACGTGGGTGAACTGCTTCCACCGGGAGGCACCGTCGAGAGAGGCCGCCTCGTACCGTTCGGCCGGGATGGCCTGCATGGCGGCCAGGTAGAGCAGGGCGTTGTACCCGGTCCAGCGCCAGATGACGATGGTGGAGATGGCCACCTGGGCGGGCCACTTGTCGGCCTCCCAGTTGACCGGGTCGATGCCCACCGCGCCGAGCGCCCAGTTGATCATGCCGAAGTCACGCTCGAAGATCATGGTGAAGACGAGCGCGGCGGCGGCGACCGACGTGGCGTACGGAACCAGCGAGGCGACGCGGAAGAACAGCGACGCGCGCATGCGGTAGTTGAGCAGGTGGGCCAGGCCGAGGGCCATCAGCAGCTGCGGCACCGTGGAGATGACACCGATGGTGATGGTGTTCTGCAGTGCGTTCCAGAACCGTGAGTCGCCCCAGAGCTCGACGTAGTTGTCGAACGCGACCCACTCCATGACGTCGAGCGTGGCCAGTTCCACGTCGTGCAGGGAGATCCACGACGTGTAGACGAGGGGGTAGAAGCTGAACGCGAGGAAGACGATGAAGAACGGCGCGATGAACGCGAACGGCGCGCCCTTGACGTCCAGACGGTGCAGCAGCGCGCCGCGCCGTCGGGCTGTTCCCTCGCCTCCCGTCGAGCGAGGCGTGCCTGGCGGCTCCTCGCCGGCCAGGGCCTTGGTGGTGGAGGTGGCCACCGGATTTCCTTCCTGAGAGCGGATGGGTGAGCCGGGGTCCGGGCCCGCCTGCGACGGCGGGCGGGCCCGGACGACCGCGGGGACCGGCCGGTCAGCCGACCGCCTTCTCGATGCGCTCCATGGTGGTGCTCCACGCCTCGTCACGTGCCGTGCCCTGCTCGACCAGCGCCAGGCCCTGCGAGAACGTGTCCTTGATCGTGCCGTCCTTGCGGCCGAGAACCTGCTTGTCCGGGATCTCCTGGGCGGCCGCACCGAAGATCTGGCCGATCGGCGCGTCGCTGAAGTACTCGGACTTGGCGTCCTGCACCTCGGCGGTCTCCAGCGCCTTCTGCGAGGACGGGATGTTGCCGATCTCCTTGAAGATGTGGGCCTGCTGCTCGGGCGCGGTCAGCCACGCGACGAGCTTCTGGGCCTCCTCCTTCACCGGGCTCTTCTCGACCACTCCTAGGAAGGCACCGCCCCAGTTGGCACCCTTGGGCGCCCGGGCGACGTCCCACTTGCCCTTGTTGGCGTCACCGGCCTTCTCACTGATGTGGCTCAGCATCCACGCCGGGCACACCGCGGTCGCGAACGTCCCGTTGGCCAGGCCCGGGTCCCAACCCGGCTGGAACTGACGCAGCTTGGCCGTCAGGTCCTCCTCGCCGGCATCCGCGGACAGCTCCCAGGCGTCCTTGACGACCGGGTTCTTGTCGTGGATCAGGTCGCCCTTCTCGTTGTAGTACTGCTCGGAGTGGCCGTAGACCATGGCGTTGAACAGGCCGCTGGCCGAGTCCATGTACGCCACGTCACCGCCCTTGAAACCCTTCTTGAAGGTGCGGCCGACCTCGACGTACTTGTTCCAGTCGCCTTCCCACAGCTTGCCGACCTCTTCGCGGTCGGTGGGCAGGCCGGCCTTCTCGAAGTAGTCCTTGCGGTAGCAGACGGCCATCGGACCGATGTCGGTGCCCAGGCCCAGCACCTTGCCGTCGCCGGTGGTGATCTGGGACTGCTTCCAGGGCAGGAAGTGGTCGGTGCCCGCCATGCCCGCGAAGTCCGCGAACTTGTCCGCCTGGGTCTCGGTGATCTCCTTGGCCCGGCCGATCTCGATGCCCTGGATGTCCTTCAGACCGTTGCCGGCGGCCAGCCTGGTCTGCAGAGCGGTGTAGTACGTCTGCTCGTCACCGGCGATCTCGGCCTTGATGTCGACATTGGGGTTCTCCTTCTCGTACTGCTCGAGAAGTCCCGTCTCCTTGATGCCCATCACGCCGAACAGGCCCATTGTGATGGTGACCTTGTCGCCGTCCTTGCTACCGCCGGTGACCGAATCACCACTGTCGCTGCAGCCGACGACAAGTGCCAGCGCGCTGACGGCCGCGGCTGACGCCACCGCCTTCCTGCGCAACGAACCGAGAGTGCCCATGGATCTCCTCCTAGCGACAGCGCTGACACATCGGAGCGATGAGTTCTGCGATGGCTACAGCGGCTCTGATAGAAGTGGGAACGTGCCCAATGTCGGGTGGGCACGTTCCCACCGCGCCTCGAAGACTCCTTGCTCATGGATGGATCTGTCAATAACTTGAAAACAACTAGTCATCACGAACCGGACACGGCCCCCTGGGCCCGAGGCCGGAACGGTGCTCTGCCCACGGCGGCGTCTGCAAGAATTGCCGCTGGTCACCTCCGCGGCAGACATCGCCGCCGCGGCCGCCGAGGGGGGAGTACATGACCGCCAACCGCCGTCCCACGATCAAAACGGTCGCCGCCCGCGCCGGCGTGGGCCGCACCACGGTCTCCCGTGTCGTCAACGGTTCGGATCTCGTCAGTGCCGACGCACGGGCCAGGGTGCTCGCCGCGATCAAGGAATTGAACTACGTTCCCAACTCGGTCGCCCGGGGGCTGGTGACCAACCGCACCAACGCCGTGGCACTGGTGATCCCGGAGTCGGAGAGCCGGCTCGGTTCCGAGCCGTTCTTCGCCGCACTGATCCGGGGCGTCAGCGGCGCCCTCGCCGAGAGCCGCACGCAATTGCAGCTCATGCTGGTGCGTGACCAGTCCGAACGGGACCAGCTCACCGAGTCGGTGGCGACGCGCCGCGTGGACGGTGTCCTACTGGTGTCCGTCCACTCGGAGGACCGGCTGCCCTGGATGCTGGAGGAGATGGGCCTGCCCACCGTGCTCGCCGGCCGCCGTGACGCGGGCGAGCAGCTGAGCTACGTCGACTCCGACAACGCCGGCGGTGCCACCCAGGCCGTCCGGCACCTGCTGGGCAGCGGCCGGAAGAAGATCGCCACGATCACCGGCCCCCAGGACATGGACGTCGGCCGCAGCAGGCTCTCCGGGTGGCGCGTCGCCCATGAGGAGGCCGGCGTGCCGGCCGACGAACTCCTGGTCGAGGCGGGCGACTTCACCGAGGAGAGCGGCAGCCGCGCGATGCGTTCGCTTCTTGAACGCGTCCCGGATCTGGATGCCGTTTTCGCCGCCTCCGACCTCATGGCGGTGGGCGCACTGGCCGAACTGCGCCGGCAGCAGCGGCAGGTACCCGGTGATGTCGCCGTGGTGGGATTCGAGGACTCCGTCCTCGCGCGGCACACCAACCCGCCCCTGACGACGGTGCGTCAGCCGGTGGAGGAGCTGGGCCGCACGATGGCCCGGATCCTCACGGACATCACCCTGCACGGCGCACCCCGCCGCCAGATGACCCTGCCGACGGAACTGGTGGTGCGCGACTCGTCGTGACGCCGGCGTGCGGATCCCCGCGGAAGGCCACGGGCGACTGCGCACGGGCGGAAGGCGTGAACTCCGGGCACGGATGGGCCCGAACGCGGGAGAAGGCAAGGAGACCGAACTCCTTGCCACTCTCAACGTATAGCGCATGGGGGGCCTTGCGGCAACGCCCCGTCCGTGCCGCAGAATCGGCGGCCGAATGCCCGAAGCTGCACTTGGGGGTGCGCAGTGCGCATGCTGTTGACCACGTTCGGATCGCGCGGCGACGTCGAACCACTGGCGGGACTCGCAGTGAGTCTGCGGAAGTCCGGTGTGGAGGCGCAGGTGTGCGCTCCGCCGGACGAGGAGTTCGCCGCGTTGCTCGCGCGTGCGGACGTGCCGCTGATACCGCTCGGCCCGGCGGTGCGTCCGGTGGTGGCCGGTGCCGGGCCGCCGACGGCGCAGGACGCCTTCCGGCTCGCCGCCGAGTTGGTCGCCGCACGGTTCGAGACGCTCACCGAGGCGGCCGAGGGGTGTCAGGCGGTGCTGGCCACCGGGCTGATGCCGGCCGGCGTCCGGGACGTCGCGGAGAAGCTGGGCATTCCCTACGTCTTCGCCTGCTTCCACATCTTCGGACTGCCGTCGCGGCACTTCCCGCCGGGTGCGCGGCCGGGGACACCGCCCGCGCCGGCCGGGACCGGCAACAGGGAGTTGTGGGAGCAGGACGCCCGAAGCGTGAACGCGCTGTACGGCGAGGCCCTCAACCGTCACCGCACCGCGATCGGCCTGCCACCCGTGCACAACGTGCGCGACCACGTCCTCACCCGCCGGCCGTGGCTGGCGGCGGACCCGGTGCTGTGTCCGGCGGAGGGGATGACGGACCTCGACCTTCTGCAGACCGGACCGTGGTTCCTGCCGGACGAGCGTCCGCTTCCCGTCGGGCTGGAGGCGTTTCTCGACGCCGGAGCACCACCGGTGTACGTGGGCTTCGGCAGCATGGGCGCCTACGCCCCGCAGGACATCGCCCGGGTGGCCGTCGAGGCGGGCCGTGCGCAGGGCCGCCGCGTGGTCCTCGCCCGCGGCTGGGCGGGTCTGACGCCGGACGACGACAGCGACGACTGCTTCGTGGTCGGCGAGGTCAACCAGCAGGCCCTGTTCCGCCGGGTGGCCGCGGTCGTGCACCACGGCGGGGCGGGGACGACCACGACGGCCGCCCGCGCGGGTGCGCCCCAGGTGGTGGTCCCCCGGATCGCGGACCAGCCGTACTGGGCCGACAGGGTGAGGGAGCTGGGCATCGGCTCGGCTCATCCCGACCCGGTGGTGACCACGGGCTCCCTGTCCGCCGCCCTCGCGTCCGCCCTGAACCCCGAGGTCCGGGCGCGGGCGCGGACCGTGGCCGGAACCATCCGCGCCGACGGTGCCGCGGTGGCCGCGGAACTCCTCGTCGAGACCGCCGTCCGGGCGGAATCGCCCGCGTCCTCGTGACAACCGGCCTCGCCGGGCCGACGGCGGACGGCGGACGGACTGCCCGCCCCCCTGGGCGCGGGCACACCTCAGCGGCCTCATCTCCGGCACGCGAACCGCCCCGCCCCTCCCCCTTGGCGTACCTCACCCACCGACAGCGGACGAGCGCGCCGATCGGCCCCGCGCACGACTCACCTCACCGGGGCGGTTCCCAGCCGGGACGGCGCAGCGACGCGGCAGCGCGGCGCACGCATCACTCTGCCTGCTTCCGGCAACGTGGGGGCCCACAAGGCTGCCGACCTGCGGACCGGTCGTGGCCCGGTGGAACTGCCTATGGTCGCGTCTGTGTGCCGGGAATTCCGGGCGACGTCCGGTTCGTCCGTCCGGAGGACTTCGGTTGCCCCCGCGCGGGCCGGTCGCACGACGAGAAGGCCGCGTCGTGCGTCGGCGCGGCACACACCGCCCTGCCGCCCGTCCCCGGATACCCGCCCATGCCGCACCTGCACGAGTCCCGTGAGCCCTCTCCCCCGACACAGGAGCTGATCGACGAGGTGGTCGTCCGCTTCGACGCCTACGCCCGTGCCCGGGCGGCGCGCGACAGCCTCTTGCCGACGGTGCGGGCGACCCCGCGCCAGGAGCAGCAGGCTTTCGACGCCCTGCAGGCCGCCGTCGTACGCCTGCGCAACAGGCTCGGCTGAGCGGTCGGCGTGAGCCGCCCGTGACGCGTGACCGGCCGGTGTCCGTGGCGAGCCGGACGGTCCGCCGCCCGGAACCCGCCGCGTGGTCGAATACTGGAAGCAGGAGGGTCTGCGGACGGACAGGGGAGCGCACGTGAGCACACCGCGGGTCGACTACCGGACGTTGTTCGCCGCGACGCCCAGCCCTTATCTGGTGCTGGCGCCGGACCTGGTGATCGTCGAGGTCAACGACGCGTATCTGAAGGTCACCGGACGGACGAGGGACGAGCTCGTCGGCCGGTATCTCTTCGAGGCCCACCCGGACAATCCGTCGGACGCGTCCGCCGACGGCGTGCGCAACCTGGCCGCCTCGCTCAACCGCGTGCTGCGCTCCAAGGAGCCGGACACGATGGCCGTGCAGAGGTACGACCTCGCCGTCGCCGGGCGCCCGGAGGTGTTCCAGCCGAGGTGGTGGTCCCCCGTCAACACACCCGTCCTGGGGCCCGACGGCGAGGTGCAGTGGATCATCCACCGGGTGGAGGATCTGACGGATTTCATGGAGTCCCGCCCGCTGCGCGGTGAACCGGGACTCACGGGCGGCACCGAGGACGGACTGGAGGCGGAGCTGTTCACCCGGGCGCAGGACCTCCAGGTCCTCAACGAGGAACTGCGCGGCGCCCACGCATGGGAACGCCGTACCGCGCTGACGTTGCAGGACGCGATGCTGCACTCGCCCGACCTCGCGAGTCATCCCGAGATCGCCGTGCGCTACATGCCCGCCACCCGGTCGCTCAACGTCTGCGGCGACTGGTATGACGTGGTAGATCTCACCGAGGGCAAGTTCACCATCGCGGTCGGTGACGTGGTGGGCCACGGTCTGGAGGCCGCCGCCGTGATGGGCATGCTCCGCAGCGCCCTGTCCGCGGCCGTCCGCGCGATTCCCGAACCCGGCAAGGCCATGGACGTCCTCAGCGGGTACGCCCGGACGTTCGAGGGTGCGCTGGCGACGACCGCGGCCAAGGCCGTGGTCGACCCCCGCAAGCGCCGGATCACCTACACCTGCGCCGGCCATCTCCCGCCCGTCCTGGCCCGCCCCGACGGCCCGGCCGTCCTTCTCGACCAGGCGACCGATCCTCCCCTGGGCGTTCTGACCGACCAGGGACCGCGGCCGCAGGCCACGGTCCCGTTCACGCCGGGCGACACCCTGGTGCTCTACACCGACGGTCTCGTCGAGCGCCGTGGCGAGGACATCGACACCGGGCTGCTCCGGCTCACCGATACCGTGGTCGAGCACGCCCGGCTGAGTCCCGACGACTTGGCCGACACCCTTCTCACCCGCCTCGGCGTGGCCGACGGCGGGACCGACGACATCGCCCTGATCGTCGTCCGGCTCTGACGCGAGGGCTGTGACGCGGGGGTCTTCTTCCACCGCCGGTGGCACCCGCGGCCGGTCGCGGCCTCGCGCCGGTCAACACCGCCCGCCTGCACGGAGGCGCCAGGTGACACCGCCTCCGCCCCGCCGTTGGGGATAGCACCGCGTTATCGCCAGATGTGAGTACCGCCGTTCAACGATTCTCCGGGATTCTGGGCCGAGCCCGTTCCGAACTCACTTGTCCGACGGGTGAGTTCGGGAGGGGCGCGGCCCTCGGGGCCGTCAACCCCCACACCCGCACGCCCCTTCGGCGTGTCCGAGGAATCGAGGAACCTTGCGCATATCACGGCTCTTCCCCGCTCTCACCGCGGCAGCGGTGACCGTCCTCGCGCTTCTCGCTCCCCACGCCGCCGCGGCCGAGGCCCCGGCACCTCCCGTCACCAAGACTCCCCAGCCCATCATCGGCGGCGGGTACGCCAACAGCGGTCCGTGGGCCGCCCGGCTGTTCTCCAACGGCAGAGAGACCTGTTCGGCGACCATCATCGCCCCGACCTGGATCCTCACCGCCAAGCACTGCGTCACCGGCGGCGGGCTGTCGTTCCGCATCGGCAGCCTGGACCAGCACAGCGGCGGCACCGTCGCCAACGGCGTCCAGACCTACACCCACGGGTCGGACCTGGCGCTCGTCCGCCTCGACCGGTCCGTCTCGGCGACGTACGCCCGTCTCGGCCAGCCCGGCTCGGTGCGGGTCGGCCAGAGCGTGCAGGTGTACGGCTGGGGGGCCACCTCGCGGTGCGGGTCCGAGGCCAACTGCCAGTCCCGCTATCTGAAGGTCGCCAACGTGACGGTCACCGGCGGGTGCAGCGACGCCTACGGCGGTTCGGCCATCTGCGCCCGGCGCGGCGACGGCATCACCGCGGGCGGCGACTCGGGCGGCCCGATGATGGCGAACGGCATTCAGGTCGGGGTCGCTTCCACCAGCGACCGCCAGACGACCACGGCGTACACCAACGTGACGGCCTACCGCTCCTGGATCCAGTCGATCGCCGGCGTCTGAACCGCGCGCGCCGGCCGTCCGCCGGCCACCGGGCCCCTCACCACCACACGGTGCGGGGCCCTTCGCCATGACCACGGGGGGGTCGGCCACCCGGCGTGCGCGGCACACACCACGTCGGACGGCAGGGCTTGATAGGCAAGTGCTCACTTGCCTATGGTGGGGGTGTGGCCGACGACCTGTTCAAAGCCTTGGCCGACCCCACCCGTCGCACGATCCTCGACGAGCTCACGGAGACATCCGGACAGACCCTGTTCGAAATATGCTCACGGCTCGCCATGAAGCACCGGCTCGGCATCTCACGCCAGGCGGTGTCCCAGCATCTCGCTGTGCTGGAGGCCGCCGGGCTCGTCGAGACCAGGCGGGAGGGCCGTTACAAGTTCCACGACCTCAACACGGCCCCGCTGCGGCAGATCACCGAGCGATGGCTGACCACCGACCCGTCCGGACCGGAGAAGGGCACCCCATGAAGATCCATCTGACCAGTGTTTTCGTCGACGACCAGGCAAAAGCCCTGCGTTTCTACACCGAGATCCTCGGCTTCGTGAAGAAGCACGATGTTCCGGTGGGCGAGAAGGACCGGTGGCTGACCGTCGTCTCGCCCGACGACCCCGGCGGCACCGAACTCCTCCTGGAACCGGCCGGCCACCCGGCCGCCAAGACCTACCGCGACGCACTCGTCGAGGACGGCATCCCGCTCGCCCAGTTCGCCGTCGACAACGTCACGGCGGAGTACGAGCGCCTGCGCGGCCTCGGCGTCCGCTTCACCCAGGAGCCGCTGGAGATGGGCCCGGTCACCACCGCCGTCTTCGACGACACCTGCGGCAATCTGATCCAGATCGCCACGCAGGCACCGTAGGCGACCGCCGGCAGACTCCCCGATGAGGCCCGCGGCCTCGAGTTCCCTCATCTCCAGACGATGCCCGGGCGCCGACAGCGGCAGCGACGGCGCCCGGCCGGGTCCTGGTGCAGCTGCGTTCGCTCGGCGGGGCGGTCGACGACACGGGCCCGGCGGACACCGCGTACGCCCACCGCCGTCGGAGGACCCTGGCCGTCGCGTCGGCGTTCGCTCCGCTCGGCCGGCCCACCCCCACCGCGGCCTGGGACGGCATCGCCGCCCACCCGGAGGGGGCGTACGTGAACTTCGGGAGCGAGCCCGACGACGCGGCTTTCGCACGTGCCCCCGGCACCGACCGGAACCCGTGTCGCCGAACTGTGGAAGCGGTACGCCCCCGACGGCGCCGGCCGCCGGGATCGTGACACCTGGTGCACCACCGGCCGTCGCGGGCACCGTGGGCCGTAAGATCTACTGATCTCGTGGGGGGTGGTCATGAGCAGGCAGCGTCCCGGCACACCGACGCTCGAGGAGGTGGCCGCGCTCGCCGGTGTGGGGCGGGGCACCGTCTCCCGCGTCGTCAACAACGCGGCGGGCGTGAAGGATTCGACCCGTCGTGCCGTGCAGCGCGCCATCGCCGAGCTGGGATACGTCCCCAATCTGGCGGCCCGTTCATTGGCCGGCCGGCGCGCCGACGCCGTGGCGCTGGTCATGACGGAGCCGGACTGGCGGCAGTTCGGCGAACCGTTCTTCTCGGAGATCGTCCGGTCCGTCGGTGACGCGCTGACGGACACCGAGATCCAGTTGCTGCTCACCCTGGTCCGCACGGACGCCGAACGGCGGCGTCTCGTGGAGTACGCGCGCGGCGGCCGGGTGGACGGCGTCATGCTGATGTCCGTGCACGCCGAGGACGCGCTGCCCGACATGCTGGCCGAAGTCGGACTGCCCACCGTTCTGCTGGGGCGGCGCTCGGGCGACGAGGGCGTGACCTACGTCGACGCGGACAACGCCGGCGGTGCCCGCAGCGCGGTGGCGCACCTGCTGAAAACCGGCCGTCGCTCGATCGGGACCATCACCGGGCCGCCCGACATGTACGTGGCCCGGTGCCGGCTGCGCGGCTACCGTGAGGCGCTGGAGCGTGCGGGCGTCGAGGGCAGGCCCTCCTGGATCGCGGAGGGTGACTTCTCAGCCGGCAGCGGGCACCGGGCGATGGCCGAACTCATCGAGCGCGCCCCGGAGATCGACGGCGTGTTCGCCGCGTCGGACACCATGGCAGCGGGCGCGCTCGGCGCTCTGCGCGCGGCGGGACGCCGGGTGCCCGAGGACGTCGCGGTGATCGGCTTCGACGACTTCCCGCTCGCCCAGCACACCGATCCGACACTGACGACGGTGCGTCAGCCGCTGGAGGAGATAGGCCGCACCATGGTGCGGTTGCTCCTGGAGGAGATGGAGGAGCCGGCGGTGGCCTGGCGGCACGTCATCCTCCGTACGGAACTGGTGCTCCGCGGCTCGGCCTGAACGGCCCTTCGCACCGTATACCGTCCGCCCCGGCATGCTCCGCCGGGGCCGAATGATTTCGGGAGCGCTCCCGAAGCGGGACACCCTTGTGGATCACCTCGCCGACCTGCAGCTTCGAAATCGGTTCGACAGTTCCGTGCGCACACCCTTGTCAGGGACATGTGAACCTTCTACAGTCCCGTCCCGAAACACCAATGGGAGCGCTCCCATCATATGGGGAGACGGGAGCGCTCCCTCCGTCCGGCCCCCGCACCCTCTTGGAGAGGTCCCCCAGATGCGACGGTTACGGCACCAACACCACGCCCTGCGCGGCCTGTTCGCGACACTGCTCACCGCTCTCGCCGTGGTCGCGGCGCTGGTGACCGCGACGGCACCGGCCCAGGCCGACACCACGATCTGCGAACAGTACGGATCGACCACCATCCAGGGGCGCTACGTCGTCCAGAACAACCGCTGGGGAACCAGCGCCACCCAGTGCGTCACCGCGACGGACACCGGATTCCGCCTCACCCAGGCCGACGGCTCCGTGCCCACCAACGGCGCTCCGAAGTCGTACCCGTCGGTCTTCAACGGCTGCCACTACACCAACTGCTCGCCGGGGACCCGGCTCCCGGCGCGGATCGGTGACATCTCCGACGCGCCCAGCAGCATCTCCTACGGCTACGTGAGCGACGCCGTGTACAACGCCTCGTACGACATCTGGCTGGACCCGACGCCCCGGACCGACGGCGTGAACCGGACCGAGATCATGATCTGGTTCAACAAGGTGGGCCCGATCCAGCCGATCGGCTCCCAGGTCGGCACCGCCACCGTGGGCGGGCGCACCTGGCAGGTGTGGTCGGGCGGCAACGGCACCAACGACGTGCTGTCGTTCGTCGCGCCCTCGGCCATCAGCAGCTGGAGCTTCGACGTCATGGACTTCGTCCGGGAGACCGTGAGGCGCGGAATGGCTTCGAACGACTGGTACCTGACGAGCATTCAGGCAGGGTTCGAGCCGTGGCAGAACGGCGCGGGACTCGCGGTGAACTCCTTCTCCTCCACGGTCAACACCGGCGGCGGCGCCCCCGGAGAGCCGGGTGAGCCGGCCGCGTGCACGGTGTCGTACGACACGAACGTCTGGCCCGGCGGCTTCACCGCCAACGTCACCGTGCAAAACGCCGGTTCGTCCGTCGTGGACGGCTGGGAGCTCGCCTTCGGCCTGCCCTCGGGGCAGCGCATCACCAACGCCTGGAACGCGTCCGTGACTCCTTCCTCGGGCGCCGTCACCGCCCGCCCGACGGACAGCAACGCGCGGATCGCGCCCGGCGCGAGCCAGAGCTTCGGCTTCCAGGGAACGTACAGCGGCTCCTTCGCCGAACCGAGCGGCTTCCGCCTCAACGGCACGGCCTGCACCAGCGCTTGACCCACCCGGCGGGGCACGCTCACCCGCGGTTCCGGGACCCGCTCAGGGCGGGCCCCGGCTTCCCCGCCCCCTCAGCCCCCTGCCCCTCCGGTGGACGCCCCTCCCCGGACGGGCAGGGGTTCCACCCCTTCCACCCTCCGCTTCCCACGACGGACCGAACACCGGCACAGGAGATCCCATGGCCTTACGCAGCAGATTCGTCTCCCTGGCAGCGGTTCTGGCCACCCTCCTCGGAGGGCTCGGCCTGAGCTTCCTGTGGCAGAACGACGCCGAAGCACATGGCGTGGCGATGATGCCCGGCTCGCGCACGTACCTCTGTCAGCTCGACGCCATCACCGGCACCGGCGGACTGGACCCGAGCAACCCGGCGTGCCGGGACGCACTGAACCAGAGCGGCTCCACCGCCCTGTACAACTGGTTCGCCGTGCTCGACTCCAACGCCGGTGGGCGCGGCCCCGGTTACGTCCCGGACGGCAAGCTCTGCAGCGCCGGCGACCGGTCGCCGTACGACTTCTCCGCCTACAACATGGCCCGCGACGACTGGCCCCGGACGCATCTGACGTCCGGAGCGACGATCAAGGTGCAGTACAGCAACTGGGCGGCCCACCCCGGTGACTTCCGGGTCTACCTCACCAAGCCCGGCTGGTCGCCCACCTCCGAGCTGGGCTGGGACGACCTTGAGCTCATCCAGACCGTCACGGACCCGCCCCAGCAGGGTTCGGCGGGCGCCAACGGCGGTCACTACTACTGGAATCTGAACCTGCCCTCCGGTCGTTCCGGTGACGCGCTGCTCTTCATGCAGTGGGTGCGTTCGGACAGTCAGGAGAACTTCTTCTCCTGCTCCGACATCGTCTTCGACGGCGGCAACGGCGAGGTCACCGGCATCGGCGACTCGGGCGGCACGCCGGACCCGGACCCGGACCCGACGGACCCCCCGCACACCGGTTCCTGCATGGCCGTCTACGAGGTGGTGAACTCCTGGGACGGCGGCTTCCAGGGCTCGGTCGAGGTGATGAACCACGGCACGTCGTCGCTCAACGGCTGGGCCGTGCAGTGGAAGCCCGGTGACGGGACCCGCATCGGCAGCGCGTGGAACGGCTCCCTTTCCACGGGCTCCGACGGCACGGTGACGGTCAGGAACGTCGACCACAACCGGGTGATCGCCCCTGACGGCAGCGTGACGTTCGGCTTCACGGCCACCTCATCGGGCAACAACCTCCCCGCGGGCACGATCGGCTGCGTGGCGCCGTAACCGGCCGCGTCACCACATGCCGTGCGGGCCGGGGCGCCGTACCCGGCCCGCACGGACCACACATAACACCCCCGGTCGGGCCGTCCGCCCTGGCCCGAGGCGGTTTCGGCCGCGCGGGCGGGGCGGCGCAGGTCAACGGAGGATCACCTACCGGTCTCGGCGGGCCCGCTCCGTGGCCTCTTCGAGACTCACCTGCAACCCTTCGTACCGCACGTTCCGGGCCGCCCCGCCGTCACAGTCACTGAAGTCGGCGTCGACGAACGAGGGGGCACGGACGATGAAGTGGCACGGAGCACGACGGCCGGTAGGGGCGCTGCTCGCGCTCACGGCGGCGAGCGGTCTGCTGCTCAGCGGATGCAGCGGGGGCAGCGACAGCGGCAGCAAGAGTGACGCCTCGTACGACCGCGGGGGCGGCCATTCGGCACCGCGCCCCGACCGCGGCAACGGCGCGGGCGGGCAGTACGACGGCGAACGGCGCGAGGGCGAGCAGGACCCCCGCGAGGTCGCGCCCGAACCCGACTACCTGTCGACCTTCGCCCTGGACGTCGACACGGCCTCCTACGGCTACGCCCGGCGCACCCTTGCCGAGGGCAGGCTGCCCGACCCGTCGACCGTCCGGCCCGAGGAGTTCGTCAACAGCTTCCGGCAGGACTACGCACGGCCCGACGGCGACGGGTTCACGGTCACCGTGGACGGCGCCCGCACCGACGAGGAGGACTGGTCCCTGGTCCGCGTGGGCCTGGCCACCAGGCCCGCCGAGGACGGCGGTGAACGGCCGCCCGCCGCGCTCACGTTCGTCATCGACATCTCGGGCTCGATGGCCGAGCCGGGCCGTCTCGATCTCGCCCAGGAGTCCCTCGGCACGATGACGGACCAGCTCCGCGACGACGACTCGGTCGCCCTCGTCACGTTCAGCGACGAGGCGGAGACCGTCCTGCCGATGACCCGGCTCGGCGGCAACCGGGGCGAGATCCACGACGCCGTCGACAGTCTGCGGCCGACCGACTCCACCAACCTCGGTGCCGGTGTGGAGAACGGGTACGAGACCGCCGTGGAGGGGCTGCGCGAGGGCGCCACCAACCGTGTCGTCCTGGTCTCGGACGCCCTCGCCAACACCGGGGAGACCGAGGCCGACGCGATCCTGGAACGCATCGCCGAGTCCCGCCGCGAGCACGGCATCACCCTGTTCGGCGTGGGCGTCGGCAGCGACTACGGCGACGCGCTGATGGAGCGGCTCGCGGACAAGGGCGACGGCCACACGGTGTACGTGTCCCACCGCGAGGACGCCCGTGAGGTGTTCTGCGAACAGCTCCCCCGCAACATCGAACTGACGGCCCGGGACGCCAAGGCGCAGGTCGCCTTCGACCCGGAGACGGTCGCCGAGTTCCGTCTCGTCGGCTACGACAACCGTCGCGTCGCCGACGAGGACTTCCGCGACGACCGCGTCGACGGCGGCGAGGTCGGCCCCGGCCACACCGTGACCGCCCTGTACGCGGTGCGCACCCGCCCGGGTGCCGAGGGGCACCTCGCGACGGCGACCGTGCGCTGGCTCGACCCCGACAGCCGCACGCCGCACGAGGAGACGGGCGACGTGGAGACCGGCGGTCTCGCCGGCTCCGTCTGGCGCGCGCGGCCCGGTCTGACGGTCGCCGCGACGGCCGCCTACTTCGCCGACGCGCTGCGCTCCGCCGACCACCGCTACAGCGCCCTGCCCGGCGCCCCCGGTCTCGGCGAACTCTCCGAGCGCGCCGGTTCCCTCGCGGACCGGACCGAGGACGAGGACATCCGCGACCTGGCCGGGGCCATCCGCGACGCGGACCGTCTGGACTGACCCACCCCATTGACTGATCCTTACGCACGGGTAAGTTGACTCTCGAGTAAGTAAGTACGGCAGCAACCAGCACGAGAGCATCAGCCGCGACCGGGAGCCGTCATGGGCGTACGCAAGGATCTGAAACGGGCGAAACGACGCACCGATCTGGGCGGGCGGACCAGAGTCGAGACCGTCAAGGACGGACGGGGCGTCGTCCGTGAGGCCCGTACGGCGGCTCTCGCCGCGCCGCAGACCACCGGCAGCACCGCCGACATCCCGTTCACCAACGCCGCCGAGGCGCCCGACGCGGTGGTCGTGCGGCGCGAACGGCACGGCACCTGGCACCCGGTCACGGCGGCGGCCTTCGCCCATGAGGTCACCGCCGTGGCCAAGGGGCTGATCGCCGCCGGTCTCGAGCCGGGCGACCGGGTCGCGGTGATGTCCCGCACCCGTTACGAGTGGTCGGTCCTGGACTTCGCGATCTGGTCCGCCGGCGGGCAGAGCGTGCCGGTCTACGCCACCTCCTCCGCCGACCAGGTGGAGTGGATCGTCCGTGACTCCGGCGCCCGGTACGTCGTCACGGAGACCGCGGACAACACCGCCACCGTCCGGGCGGGCACCGCCGGCCATGCCGCGCCCCCGCGGCTGTGGGAACTGGACGCGGACGCCCTCGCCGACCTCACGGCTCTCGGCGAGAACGTCCCCGACGAGGAGGTCACCAAGCGGCGCACCGCCCTGACCCCCGACACCGTCGCGACCGTCTGCTACACCTCCGGCACCACGGGACGGCCCAAGGGCTGCGTCCTCACCCACGCCAACCTGTACGCCGAGGCCGCCAACACCGTCGAGCTGCTGCACCCGATCTTCAAGGAGGTGACGGACCAGGTCGCCTCCACCCTGCTGTTCCTCCCGCTGGCCCACATCCTCGGCCGCACCCTGCAGATCTCCTGTCTGACGGCCCGCATCGAGATCGGCCACTGCCCGAGCATCAAACCCGACGAACTGCGGCCCAAGCTCAAGGCGTTCCGTCCCACGTTCCTGGTCGGCGTCCCCTACCTGTTCGAGAAGATCCACGACACCGGCCGGGCCACCGCGGAGAAGATCGGGCGCGGTGCCTCCTTCGAGCGCGCCCACCGCGTCGCGGTCCGCTTCGGCGAGGCCCATCTGAACCGCTTCCTGGGCCGCGGCAAAGGACCCGGCCCGGGACTGTACGCCGCCTGGGCGCTGTACGACCTGCTGGTCTACCGCCGGGTCCGCAAGGAACTCGGCGGACGCGTGCGGTACGCCATCAGCGGCGGCTCCCCCCTGGAGCGGGACCTCAGCCTCTTCTTCTACGCGGCCGGAATCATGATCTACGAGGGCTACGGCCTGACCGAGACCACCGCCGCCGCGACCATCGTCCCGCCGCTGGGCCCGCGCCCCGGGACCGTCGGGCTGCCGGTGCCCGGCACCTCGGTGCGGATCGCCGACGACGGGGAGGTGTGCATCAACGGCGGCATCGTCTTCGGGGCGTACCGCAACAACCCGGCCGCCACGGACGAGGTGCTCGACGACGGCTGGTTCACCACCGGCGACCTCGGCTCCCTCGACGAGGACGGCTATCTCACCATCACCGGCCGCAAGAAGGACATCATCGTCACCTCCGGCGGCAAGAACGTCTCCCCGGCCGTCCTGGAGGACCGGCTGCGCAGCCGTCCGCCGGTCGGCCAGTGCCTCGTCGTCGGCGACAACCGGCCCTTCGTGGCCGCGCTGATCACCCTCGACCCCGAGACGGTCGCCCACTGGCTGGCGGTGCGCAAGCTGCCCGCCGACACCCCGATGTCCGAGGTCGTGCGCGACCCGAGGATGCGCGCCGACGTGCAGAAGGCCGTGGACTACGCCAACGAGGCCGTCTCCCGCGCGGAGTCCATCCGCGCCTTCACGCTGATCGACGGCGAGTTCACCGAGGAGAACGGACTGCTGACCCCCTCGCTCAAGGTCAAGCGGCGGGCGGCGCAGGACGCGTACGCGGCGGAGATCGAGGCGCTGTACTCGTGACGCCGGGTTTCCGCGGGCCCGGTCAGCGCAGGTCGAGCCGCATCAGGACGCGGGGGTGGCCGGCCAGGACCGAGGTCGTGTCGGCTGCGTGGGTGAAACCGGCCCGCTCGAAGTTCTTCCGGAGCCCGGCGTACGCCATCGTCAGGTCGACGCGTGCGTCGCCGTTGTCGAGGGGGTACGCCTCGACCGCCGGGGCACCGTGGGCGCGGGCGAACTCGACCGCGCCGGCGATGAGGGCGTGCGAGATGCCCTGCTTGCGGTGACCGGGGCGCACACGGATGCACCACAGCGACCAGACCGGCAGGTCGTCGATGTGCGGGATCTTGCGGTTGCGTGCGAAGGAGGTGTCCGCGCGCGGTGCGACGGCGGCCCAGCCGACCGGCTCGTCGCCGTCGTGGGCGAGGACCCCGATGGGCGTGCCCGCACGGCACAGCTCGGCGACGTACTCGCCCCTGGCCGGGCCGCGCAGTTCCTTGTTGAGCTTCGACGGGATGCGGTAGCTCAGACACCAGCAGACGTTCGCCCCGGGGGACTTCGGGCCGAGCACGGCGCGGACGTCCTCGAAGACGGAGGCGGGGCGGACTTCGACGGTCATACCGCCCACGATGCCACGCCGTGCGGGCCGGTGCCGCGCCGTGCGGGCGTCACGGCAGCGCGCGAAGGTACCGGGCGCGGGCGCCGAGTTGGGCGAGCAGCAGCACCGGAAAGAGGAACCGCCATCGGCCGGCCGGCGCGGCCCGGGTCAGTGAGCGGAGGGTCAGCAGGACCCGCCCGTCGGCGTCCCGGTGCACGACGAAGGCCTCCTCCCCGCTGACCGGGTGCCCCCAGCGGGTGCCGTAGGCGAAACCGCGCCGGTCCTGGGTATCCACCACGGCGACGACCTCGACGGGTTCCCGGACGACGAACGGGCCGCGGCCCGCCGTGATGGTGTACCGGCCGCCCTCGCGCACCCCGATGCCGCCCCCGTCGGCCGGCGTGACGGTGAAGCCGCTGCGCCGCTTGACCTCCCACTGGAGCACTGCCTGTCCGGCCGCCGCCCAGGCGTCCTCGCCACGGCCGACGGTCACGGTGCGCTCGAACCGGCGGAACCCGGGCGGGGACGCGGGCCAGGGCCGGGATTCCGGGGCGGTCGCGCCGCGCGCGCAGTAGCTCAGGCCGTCGTCACCCATCGGTCCGCGCCGTGCCCTCCAGGAAGTCCGCCAGGCCCGCCAGGAGACGGTCGACGTCCTGGTCGTCGGTGTACGGGGCCAGGCCGACGCGGAGGCCTCCGGTGTCCCCGAGACCGAGGTGGCGGGACGCCTCCAGGGCGTAGAAACTGCCGGAGGGCGCGTGGACGTTCCGGCCGGCGAGGAAGCGGCAGGCGTCCTGGGTGCGGTGGCCCTCGAGGGTGACCAGCAGGGTCGGAGTGCGGCGGGCGGCACGGGAGCGGACCGTGACTCCGTCGAGGGCCGACAGGCCCTTCTCCAGCCGGGCCCGGAGCGAGGCCTCGTGTTCCTCGATCAGCTCGAACGCCCTGCCGAGCCGTGCCCTGCGGTCGCCGCCCTGCTGCCCGGCCAGTCCGGCCAGGAAGTCGATGGCCGCGCGGGTGCCCGCGAGGAGTTCGTAGGGCAGCGTGCCGAGCTCGAACCGCTCGGGAACGGCGTCCGTGGAGGGCAGGAGCTTGTCCGGACGCAGGGTCTCCAGGAGCTCCGGGCGGGCGGCCAGTACCCCGTGGTGCGGGCCGAGGAACTTGTACGGGGAGCAGACGAAGAAGTCCGCGCCGAGTGCCTCGACGTCGACCGGGGCGTGCGCGGTGCGGTGCACGCCGTCGACGTACAGCAGGGCGCCGGCCTCGTGCACGATCCGCGCGATCTCGGCGACCGGGGGGATGGTGCCGATCAGGTTCGACGCGGCGGTGACCGCGACGAGCCGGGTGCGTCCGGACAACTGCGCCCGGATGTGCTCGGCGGTGAGTTCACCGGTGTCCGGGTCGAAGTCCGCGCGGCGGACGGTGGCACCGGCCCGTTCGGCCGCCTGCACCCAGGGGCGGATGTTGGCGTCGTGGTCCAGCCGCGTGACGACCACTTCGTCGCCGGGTGACCAGCCGGCGGCGAGGGTGCGGGCGAAGTCGTAGGTGAGCTGGGTGGCGCTGCGGCCGAAGACGATGCCCTCCGGGCGGGCGCCCAGGAGGTCCGCCATGGCGCGGCGTGCCTCGACGACGAGCGTGTCGGCGTTGCGCTCACCGGGCAGTCCGTCGCCCCGGTTCGACAGCGGACGGGACAGCGCGGCGGCGATCGCCTCGATGACGGGCAGCGGGGTCTGGGTGCCGCCGGGGCCGTCGAAGTGGGCGGTGCCGGCGGCCAGTGCGGGCACCTGGGCGCGCAGTGCGGCGAGGTCGTAGGTCACGGGAGGCTTCCTCTCGGTGCGGAACCGTGGGCGCGGTGTGCCGGTCAGGTGGGGGTGCCCGCCGCCTCGGGTTCCCGCGGCGGGTCCGTGAGCTGCTCGCGCAGATAGTTCCAGACCACCGCTATCAGGGCGGCGACGGGTACGGCGAGGAGGCTGCCGACGATGCCGGCCAGACTGCCGCCCAGGGTCACCGCCAGCAGCACGACGGCCGCGTGCAGTCCGAGCCCGCGACTCTGGATCATGGGCTGGAACACGTTGCCCTCGAGTTGCTGCACCACGACGATCACGGCCAGCACGAGCAGCGCGTCCATCAGCCCGTTGGACACCAGCGCGATCAGCACCGCGACGAGCCCGGCGAACAGGGCGCCGATGATGGGCACGAACGCGGACACGAAGGTCAGCACCGCCAGCGGGAGCACCAGCGGGACGTCGAGGACCCACAGACCCAGGCCGATCAGTACGGCGTCGATCAGCCCGACGAGCGCCTGCGACCGCACGAACGAGCCCAGGGTGAGCCAGCACCGCTCGGCCACCACGGGAATGTCGGTGGCGAGCCGGCCGGGGAGCTGGCGGCGCAGCCAGGGCAGGAAGCGCGGGCCGTCCTTGAGGAAGAAGAACATCAGGAACAGCGCCAGGACGGCCGTGACCACACCGCTGAAGACGGTGCTCACGCCGGTGACGGCAGTGGTGGCGATGGACCCGGCGCTGTCCTGCAGACGGGCGGTCGCGGCGTCGAAGGCCTCCGCGATCTGCGCGTCGTCGATGTTCAGCGGCGGCCCGGCGGCCCATTCGCGCAGCCTCTCGACGCCTTCGACGACACCGTCGCCCAGCTCGCGGGACTCCGCCGCGACCGGCATCGCGATCAGTGTCACGGTGCCCGCGCCCACCAGCAGGAACAGCACGGTGACCAGGGACGCGGCGAACGCCGGCGGCATGCCGCGCCGGCGCAGGAAGCGGGCCGGGGGCCACGTCAGGGTGGTGAGGAGCAGACCGACCACGAGGGGCCAGACCACCGACCACATCCGGCCCAGTGCCCACACCACCACAGCGGCGGCCGCCAGAACCAGCAGCAGTTCGACGGAGACGCGCGCCGAAGTGCGCAGTGCGGCGCGGGTTCTTCCCGTGTTCAGCGTGGCAGACATGAAGGCACCCTAAAGGGCGGGCCGGTTGATGTGATCACCCGGGGATGCCCGGGCGTCCGTCGCCCGCCGCTGCCGTGTCGGCCCGCCGGGGGCCGGGCCACGTGGGGCAGACTTGAGTCATGGCCGACCTCCATGCCCGTGGGACGCCGTCGCGCCGGTTCCCTCCGGCGCCGGGGAGCGTGACGGAGGCCCGCCGGTTCGTATGCGATGTCCTCGGCGATGTCGCGCCGGAGCTCATGGACACCGCCCAGCTGCTGGTCAGCGAGTTGGTCACCAAACGCGGTGCTGCACGCCCGCACGGAGTCGGAAGTCACCGTCCGCGCCGCCGCGGGCACGGTCCATCTGCGGGTGAGCGACCGACGGCCGGACCGCGGGCCGGTCCGGCACGGGTCGCCGTATTCCGGGACGGGCCAGGGCCTGCCGCTGGTCGCACGGCTGTCGTCCCGCCACGGGGTGGAGACGGGCGACGACGGCAAGACCGTGTGGTGCGAGCTGCGGCCCGGGGGACCGCCCCGGCACCCGGACGCGTGGGAGTGTGCCGTGGCACTCCCCGGCGCCGGCGGTGGGACGGTGACACTGCTCGATGTGCCGACGGCGCTCTACGCGGCGTCCCAGCAGCACCGGCACGCCCTGCCGCGCGAGCTGACCGTGCCCGCCGGACCCCATCCCGGTGTGCCGCCGGAGGACCTCGCCGTCGCCCAGGACACGAGCAACCTGATCACCGCCGCGGCCCGGGCGTACGGCGGATCGTCACCGGTGGCGGCTCCCGCGCCGCGGGGGCCGCCACCGGTACCGTGTCCGCCGGGTGCGGTCAGTTGAACGGGGCGAGCGTCATGGACGCCTGGCGCGGGTTGCCGTCGTGGACGAGCGACTCGTGGTGGCCGACGTCGTCGAAGGCGAAGCCGTAGGCCTTCCCGTCGACCATGTGCGCGTGGATGATGCGCGAGTAGTGGTTGGTGACGGGATCCTGGTAGAAGCCGGCCGCGCTGGAGTCGGGCTGGTTGGGGTTGGTGAGCAGGGTCGTGCGGTGGAATCCGGCGCACAGGGTGCGCGAGATCGGGCCGCGCACCTGGTCGTTGGGCGCGTCGAGTTTGCGGTGACAGCCGAAGACCGACGAGGAGTCCGGCTTCTCGAAGCTGGTGACGACGGCGCCCGAGCCGTTGGTGAAGTTCATGACCGAGCCGGAGACCCGTCCGAAGTACTTGGTGTCGGGCCGGTCGGCGAAGGGCGTGACGGTCAGGGTCGAGCCGGAGTACTTCTGCCAGACCCGGTTGATGTAGTCGTCCATGACCGACGCCGGCAGGGCGCCCGTCTCCACCCCGTACAGCGGGGACAGGGCGCGCAGCACGGTACCGTCGGACCGGGTCTGGATCAGGTTGCCCCAGCCTCCCGACTGCGCCCTCAGGGCGTTGAGGACCCCGTTGTAGCCACCGGGCTTGAGTCGGCCGGCGGTCGCCGTGCTGCCGTCGCCACGCTGCACTCCCACCGAGTAGGGCGCGGAGAACATGTCGACCTGGGTGCTGTTGAGCCACAGGCCGTCGTTGTTGAGCGTGTACTCCGACCAGTTGAACAGGATGTTCCGGTTGGGGTCCGTCGGGTTCTGCACGGCGGGCTGCACCAGTCCGCCGGTGGTCAGCTTGAACACCATCTTCTGGCCGTAGGAGAAGTAGATACGGCCGGAGAACTTGGGGACGCGGATGGTCGTGGTCTGCCCCGCGGCCGGGCCCGGTATCGAGGCGTCGGGGGCCGGCGTCGGCGGGTTGCCGCCCGCGGGCCAGGGGTGGAACGTGCCGTTCGCATCGGCCCAGCCCTGCCGGCCGGTCGACAGCTGGGTGCCGAGATTGTAGACGTACACCTGCTCGCCGCGGCCCGAGTTGTTGGTGATCGTCAAGGGGATGGTGTCGGGGACCGCGGCCTGGGCGGGGGACGGCACTCCGGCGGCGAGCAGCGAGCCGCCGAGCACCGTGGCGATGCTCAGCCCCGCCGCCATGCACCGGCGTTTGAGTGTGCGCAGCATGCTCCTTCTCCGTTCAACTGTGGCCGGGAAGCGTTCTGAGAGCGCTCTCATGAGCGTCCCGCCCTGGTATGGACCTGTCAACGGTTTGGGAGCTTGTGGTTCCGGATTCACCCAACGCGACGGCCCTCAGGCCTCGTTCGGCTGCACGACTCCCCGGGTCGAAAGGGTGACGGGCGCGCCGGAGGCGAAGTCGCCCGGCGGGATGCCCGGGTGGTGCTCCTCGGGCCGGCCCGGACGGGCGGCCGTCGGCCCCAGCGTCAACCGCGAGACGATGCGATAGCGGTCACCCCGGTAGACGGAGTGCACATACTCGACCGGACGGCCCCCGGTGTCGGTGGTGAGACGCTCGAACAGCAGGGCCGGCGACAGCTCGGGGACATCGAGCAGATCCGCCTCCGCGCGGGTCACCACGGTGGGCTCGATGGACTGCACCGCCTCACCGACCTGGACCCTGTGCCGGTCCCGGAAGTGCTCGTACAGATCGCCCTGTTCCAGTTCCTCGCCGGTCAGGTCCGGCACCAGGTCCGCCGGGACGTGCAGATGCTCGATGGCCATGGGCGCGCCGTCGACCAACCGGAGGCGGGCCGCATAGCGGACGCGCGCCGCGGGCGACATCCTCAGCCTCCGGCCCACCCGGGCACCGGCCGGCAGGGTGCGGAACTCCAGGATCCTGCTGGTCCATGCCCCGCCCGCCCGGGGCAGGGTGAAGGAGTTCCGCTCCGAGACCAGTTCCTGAGTGATCTTCTCCTCGGCCACGAACATGCCGCGGCCGTGCTCGCGCACCAGCAGTCCCGCGACGACGAGTTCGTCCACCGCGGCACGCAGCGTGGGGCGCGAGACACCGAGTCGGGCACACAGACTGCGCTCCGAGGGGATGGCGTCGCCGGGGCGGCGGACCTCGATGAGCTCGAGGATCGCGTCGCGTACACGTTCCCGCTTGAGCACGGCGCCTGATGCGGCGGCATCGATCTCCATGAAGGGCTCTCGTTCGTCGTCGGGCACGGGGAGGGACGTCGGGCCACTGGTATGACCTCGACCATAACTGGTCTGCCCGCTGGAGGCGCCGGCCCATGAGCCCTCAACACCCGTGTATGCGAGGAGGGTTGACGCACACATTGGTCTATGCCACCTTCTCTCGACATCAACTGGTAAAGCTCGACGGGCAACTGGTCAATCCGGAGGGCCGGGCCGCCCCCGTGAGCTCCCCGTCGTGCGGCACCCCCACGCATGCCGCACCGGCGATCATCCGCGCGCCACCCCCACCGCGAAAGGATTCCGGATGAACACTCGCCCCACCGGCCGCCGCCTCCACGCGGCACTCGCCCTGACCGCCCTGCTGGGCAGCGCCTCCCTGGCCGGCCTCACCGGCACCACCGCCGCCGCGGCGGCCGACGGCTCCGTCCGTGTGCAGTACCGCACCGGCTCCGGCGGCGCCACCGCCGATCAGAGCGAGCCCTGGTTCAAGGTCCGCAACACAGGCTCCTCCCCTGTCGAGCTGAGCCAGGTCAAGATCCGCTACTACTTCAAGGCCGACGCCGCCAACGCCACGTACCGCTTCGCCTGCTCCTGGGCGGTCCGGGGCTGTTCCTCCATCACCGGCACGTTCGGGACGCTCGCCCAGCCCACCACGACGGCCGACCGCTACCTCGAGATCGGCTTCACCCAGTCCGCCGGTTCGCTGGCCCCGGGCGCCGACACGGGGGACATGCAGCTCCGCTTCCACCGGTCCGACTGGCAGACGCTGAGGCAGAGCGACGACTACTCCTTCAGCGGCTCCCAGACCTCGTACGCCGACTGGGACAAGGTCACCGCCCGGCTCGCCGGCGCCACGGTCTGGGGCACCGCCCCCGAGGGCAACGACCCGACCGACCCCACGGATCCGACCGACCCGCCCGGCGAGGGCGGCCAGACCCTGTTCGACGACTTCGACTACACCTCGCACACGGACCCCGCGATCGCCGCACACGGCTGGAGCGTGCGCTCCAACTCCGGCGGCCCCGGGGTGCCCGGCGCGACCTGGGATCCGTCCAAGGTCACTTTCAGCTCGTCGGACGGCAACTCGTTGATGAACCTGGAGAGCTCCACCGCCGGCACCGGCGCCTCCACCACGCACACCGAAGTCCTCACCCGGAGCATGAAGTTCAAGAACGGCACCTACGCCGCCCGGGTCAGGTTCTCCGACGCCCCCGCGTACGGGCCCGACGGCGACCATGTCGTCCAGACCTTCTTCACCATCAACGACCTCAAGGCCCCGATGGCCGACGACTACGCCGAGTACGACTTCGAGTACCTGCCCAACGGGGGCTGGGGCGAGCCGGCCAACATCCTGTACACGACCTCGTGGGAGACCTACAACCCCGATCCCTGGCAGGCCGTCAACCAGCACAGCGAGAGCCGGCGGAGCTTCGCGGGCTGGCACGACCTGGTCGTCACCATCGACGACAACGCCATCACCTACTACGTCGACGGGCAGCACTTCGGTACCCACGACGCCGCGTATCTGCCGGAACGCCCCATGTCGATCAACTTCAACCAGTGGCTGATCGACCTCAACGGCCAGACGTCCACCACGCCCCGGGCCTACCACCAGCAGATCGACTACGTACTCCACGTCAAGGACCAGGTCCTGACCCCCGCACAGGTCAGCGCGAAGATCGACGCGCTCCGCGGGGCCGGCACCTCCTTCGTGGACGAGGTGCCCGCTCCCTGACCGTCAGCTCATGCGCACCGCTGCCTCAACTCCCCGGCCGGGGGCCCTGATCGCGGCCCCCGGCCCGCACTCCGGGTCCGCACTCGACTTCTCCCGGAATTCATTCAATCCTCTCCCAGGACTTCCCTCGGTGAGCCCGAGACGCTGAACTATAGGCCGCGCCCCGCAAGAGGGCCGCACTTTGACAACGTTGTCACCATCCGGGAAGGCAGGAATTCCGCCGTCATGTGGACCGCCCCAGAGCCACCCCCGCCGACGCCCCCGCCGGGCCGGCGCAGACTTCTCACCACCGCACTGGTCCTCGGCGCGCTGGTCGCCGGACTGACGCCCGCGGCCGGCGCGGCCGCCGACCGGGGCCACCGCGACATCGCGGCGTTCGACGCCGTCGATCCGTTCATCGGCACCCGCCTGGACACGTCCCAGAACAAGGGGAACAGCGCGTACGGCAACACCTGGCCGGGGGCCACGGTGCCGTTCGGCATGGTGCAGTCCTCCCCCACGACGTACCGCTCCTCCGACGGGGACCAGAAGGGCGGATACGAGTACACGGCCGACAAGATCCGCGGCTTCGGCATGACCCGGCTCTCCGGGACCGGCTGCGAAGGGCGCTTCAGCGGCTTCGACTTCCCGGTGCTGCCGTACACCGGCAGGCTCGCCGGCGGAGCCCTGCCCGTCAGCCCGGCCGAGAAGATCACCGACTACTACCTCGGCTTCGACCACGCCGACGAGAAGGCCGACCCCGGCTACTACTCCGTGGACCTCACCAACGGCGTGGAGACGGAGCTGACCGCCACCACGCGCACCGCGGTGAGCCGCTACGACTTCCCCTCGGACGGCGACTCGACCCTGCTGTTCGATGTCGCGGGGTCCAACAACCGGGTGTTCGGCAGCGAGGTGAAGGTCGACGGCAACACCGTCAGCGGGTGGGTGGAGGCCGCCTCGGTGTGCGACGAGGGCGGACGCTACCGGGCCTACTTCTCGACCACGTTCGACCGTCCCGTCAGGGCCCAAGGCACCTGGCAGGGTTCCGACATACGTCCCGGGTCCGACAACGCCTCCGGCGGTGACACCAAACATGGGGCCGGCGCCTACCTCGTCTTCGACCGGGGCGCGAAGGTCACCGCGAAGACCGGCCTCAGCTATGTGAGCGTCGAGGGCGCCGCGCGCAACGCGGCCGCCGAGACCCGCAGCCGGTCCTTCGACAGCGTCCGGGCGGAGTCCGCCCGTGTGTGGCGGGACGCGCTCGGGACCCTGGAAGTGGACGGCGGCACCCGTGACGAGCGGGTGAAGTTCCACACCGCGCTGTATCACTCGCTGCTGCACCCGAATGTCTTCGACGACGTGAACGGCGAGTACCGGGGCTACGACGGAGAGATCCACCGGGTGCCCAAGGGCCGCCACCACTACGTCACCTACGCGGGCTGGGACACGTACCGCAGTCAGGCGCAGCTGATCGCCCTGCTGTTCCCCGAGGTCGGCAGCGACATCAACCAGTCGATCACGGACATGGTGCGCCAGACCGGCACGTGGCCCAACTGGCCGCATCTCAACCAGCCGCAGCAGAAGATGAGCGGCGACTCACTGCAGTCGGTGGTCGCCTCGGTCGACGCGTTCGGCAGCACGGACTACGACCGGCGCGCCGCGCTGGAGTCGATGAAGGCGACGCAGGGTCTGCCGGCCGACGCGACACTGCGGCGGCACGCCTACCAGTACGCGACGGTCGGCTTCATCGAGAACCGCAAGGGCGACTCGGCCACGTCCAAGACGCTCGAGTACGCCGTCGACGACTTCGGCATCGCCCAGCTCGCCCGGCGTCTGGGCGACGAGGAGACGTACGACCGGTACATGGTGCGGGCGCAGAACTGGCAGAACGTGTTCGACGATGCCAGTGACCACATCCGGCCCCGTGAGCGGAACGGCTTCGACCGGTCCTTCGACCTCGGCGAGCGGGGCAACCAGTTCGAGCAGGCCACGGGATACCAGTACGGCTGGATGGTGCCGCACAACGTGGGCGCGCTGATCGAGAAGCGGGGCGGTGCCGAGGCCACGACCAAGGCCCTCGACGACCACACCCGTGAGCTCGACGCCGGTGTGTACGACACCTCCGGGGCGTACCTGAGCAACCAGCCCAGCTTCACCATGCCGTTCGTCTACCACTGGCTGCGCCGGCCGCACCGGACGGCGGACGTGCTCCGCCGTGCCGTGGACGAGATGTACGACACCTCGCCCTCGGGGCTGCCCGGCAACGACGACCTCGGTTCGCTCAGCAGCTGGTACGTCTGGGCGGGCATCGGGCTCTTCCCCGCCGTTCCCGGCACCGCCGACCTGGTGGTGAGCGGTCCGATGTTCGAGCGGGTCGTGGTGGACAGCGCCGACAGCCGGCGGCGGATCACCCTCGACGCACCCCGGGCCGACACGGCGCCCCATGTGAGGGCACTGAAGGTCGACGGGCGTGCCACCACCCGTTCCTGGCTCCCCGCCGACTTCACCCGCAAGGGCGGCAGGCTGAACTTCCGGATGGCGTCGGAGCCCGGCACCTGGGGCACCGGCGCGCGGGACGTGCCCCCGTCGCACACGGACGGCACGGACGCCCGCAACAGCATCGGCGTCACCCCGGACGGTCACGGAAACCTCGGGTCGCTGGACCTCAGCGACAACTCCCTGTCGCGGGAGCGGCTCGCGCAGGCGGGAGCGGCGCCGGGCGCCAAGCTGCCGCTGGGGGACACGGGAGTCGAGTTCACCTGGCCGGCCACCGGTCCGGGCGAGCCCGACCACTGGATTCCGCACGGTCAGCGCATCCCCCTGGGCGGGCAGCGGGCCACCGGGATCTCCTTCCTGGGCCTGGCCACCAACGGTCCGGCGCAGGGCATCGCGGTGGTGGAGTACACCGACGGCTCCACCCAGTCCGTGCCCGTGGGGTTCACCGACTGGACGCCCGGGACCGACTACCGGTTCGGCAACGAGCCCCTGGTGACCACGACGGGCCGCAACCGGGCCGCGGGAGGCGCCGACGCCGTGCAGACCAAGGTCTTCGGCACGCGTCCCCAGCTGCTGGATCCGAAGAAGCGGGTGGCGGCCGTCGTCCTGCCGCAGGGCACCGACCGCGGTGTCATGCACGTCTTCGACGTGGCGCTGACGAACAAACCGGATCTGGAGGTTCCCGGCGCGGTGCCCTCGCGCATCGTGCTGACCCCGACCGAGAAGCCGGAGTCGTCCCAGTCGGTCACCTGGAGCACCGCATCGGCCCTCACGAACGGGGAGGCGCGCGTCCGCAAGGCGGGCACCGAGAAGTGGCGGACGGTGGCCGCCCGCGCCAACGAGGAGCTGAACACGGGCGGCGAGCTGGTGCGCACCCACTCCGCGGTGCTCGACCGGCTCTCCCCCGGCACCGAGTACGAGTACCGGGTGGGCACCGACGGCCGGTTCAGCCCCGCCTACCGGTTCACCACCGCCCGGCCGGCGGGCGAGGAGTTCACGTTCCTCTATTTCGGCGACGCGCAGAACGAGCTGTCGGCGAAGTGGGCGCCGGTGGTGAAGCAGGCCTACGCGCGCCATCCCGACGCCGTCGGCAGCGTCAACGCGGGCGATCTGGTCAACTCGTCGGGCCATGACAGCGAGTGGCGCGACTGGTTCGGGGCGATGGACGGCTACAGCCAGACGACCAATGTCATCGCCGCGCCCGGGAACCACGAGTACTCGGGAGACACCTTCCTCAAGAAGTGGAAGTCGACCTTCGAGTACCCGGCCAACGGGCCCGGTGCCTCACCGCCCGGCGGTGACACCCCCGCCGAGCGGCAGCGTGCCGCCTACGAGGCGCACATGGCGAAGGCGCTCACCGAGACCGCGTACTACACCGACTACCAGGGGGTGCGGTTCATCACCCTGAACGCCGGCACGCACGACGCCCGGTCGCTGATGACGCCGGACGATCTCCCGGCGTGCAGCGAGGAATGCCCCGACCCCGAGAAGCTCTGGCTGGGCATGCAGGGCCGCTGGCTGGACCACATCCTGGAGAACAACCCGAACAAATGGGCGGTGGCCGTGTTCCACCAGCCGGTGTTCTCCGGTGCCGAGGGGCGTGACGAGAAGCCGGTGCGTGACGCCTGGCTCCCGGTGTTCCAGCGCAACGACATCGACCTGGTGCTGATGGGACACGACCATGTGTACTCCCGGGGACACCTCGATTCCGACGCCACCTCGACTCCCGGGGTGACCACCGGCCCCGTGTACACGGTCGCGGTCTCGGGACCGAAGTACTACGAGCTCGCTCCCGGGGACGACAACGTGTGGACCCGCAACGGGGCGACCCAGGTGGTCCGCGCGGGGCACACCTCCACGTTCCAGGGGATCAAGGTCACCAGGGACACGATCCGCTACGAGGCGGTCGTCGCCGCCAAGTGGGACGACCGCTCCACCACGGACAAGGAGGTCGGTGAGGTGCTGGACTCGTTCACGATCACCAAGTACGACGACGGCACGAAGTACGTGACGGAGGACGGGGTGCCCGTGCCGCCCCGCCCGGCCACCGGCGGCTGAGCAGCCGTTCGGGACGAGCCCCCGCCCGCCCGGGCGGGGGCTCGTCTTGCCTGGGGCGGACGATCGGCGCAGGCTGGTGCCATGGGTGCGAGCCCGACGCTCATCTCCTCGGTTCAGCGTGCGTTCCGGCTGCTGGAGGCGGCGAGCGCGCATCAGAACGGCGCTCCGGCGAAACAGCTGGCGCGTGAGACGGGACTGCCGCCGGCCACGGCATACCACCTGCTGCGCACGCTCGTGCACGACGGGTACCTGCGCAAGATGGACGACGGCGCGTTCGTCCTGGGCGACCGGCTGCAGACACTGCTCACGGCGAGCGGCGGGCAGGCGCTGCTCAGCCGGGTCCGGCCGGCCCTCGCCGCGCTGCGGGACGAGCTCTCCAGCGCCGCCTACCTCACCTTCTACGAGGACGGTGAGATCCGGGTCGCCGAGATCGTCGACGGACCGCGCACACCGCGGACGGATCTCTGGGTGGGCTTCGAGGACGCAGGGCATGCCACGGCGCTGGGCAAGTCCGTGCTGCGGGAGCTCGACGACGAGGCACGCCGCGAGTACCTGTCCCGTCACCCCCTGAACGACCTCACCCCGCGGACGATCACCACGGTGCGGACGCTGGTCCGCCAGCTCGAGAACACCTCCCTGGCCCCGGCCGTCACGGACCTGGAGGAGTACTCGCTCGGCACCGTCTGCGTCGCGGTTCCGGTCCACAGCGGCGACACGCTGGGCTCACTCGGTGTGTCGATGCCCAGGGACCGGATCTCCCGGCTCGACGAGGTCCGCGCGCGGCTGCTGCCGACCGCCGACAGGGTGACGCGGACCTTGTCGCTCACTATTTGAAAAGCGCAACCTTGAGTCGTCCCGAACGATCACCTTTCCTGATGGAGCAGACATTTTCGGGACGCGCGCTCGTCGCGCAAAGGTGAGGACAGCGGACGACACATGAGTCATGGTCGGCATCATGGACGCGACCCCTGGCCGAAACGGCCGTTCAAGCCGGGCATCAGGCGGACCTGGTCGCCTCCCGTCCGGGCGGTGGCGCACTGGGCCGCCGGCACACCGGCCCTGCCGATCCTGATCGTCTTCATCATCGTGTCCATCGATCTCTTCGCCGGCACGGGCAGGATCTGGCTGCCGCTCCTCGCCGTCGGACCGGCGCTGGCGGCCGCCACGAGCCGGCCGCTCGGGGTCCTGGGGGTGGGTCTCCTCGCCTCCGTGCTGGGCGCCGGGATCGGTGCCCGTCACGATGTGCCGGTCTCGCAGTTGCTCGTCGTGCTCTCCGCGCTGGTCACCGTCGCCCTGGCGGGCGCTCTCGCCAGTGCGCTGCGCGCACGCCGCGAGCGGGTGCTCGCCGCCGTCCGCTCCGTGGCGGAGACCGCGCAGCACGCGCTGCTCCGGCCGGTCCCGGAGACCGTGGGCCCGTTCCAGGTGGCGGTCCGCTACAGCGCCGCCGCGGCGGAGGCCCGGATCGGCGGCGACCTCTACGCCCTCGTGCCCACGCCCTACGGGGTCAGGATGATCGTCGGGGATGTGCGCGGCAAAGGGCTGCCGGCCGTGGGAACGGCCGCTCTGGTGCTCGGTGTCTTCCGTGAGGCGGCCTACGACGAGCCGGACCTGCTGGACGTCGTCCGCCGGGTGGAACGGAGCCTGGCCCGGAATCTCGGCTCCGACGACTTCGTCACCGCCGTGGTCGCCGGCTGTCCGGAGCCCGGGCGCCTGGAGATGGTCAACTGCGGACACGCGCCTCCGCTGCTGATCCGCGGGAACGAGGTGGTGCCGGTGGATCCCGTCCGTCCCGCGCCGCCCCTGGGACTGCGTGCCCTGTCCGAGGACCTCCCCTGCCTCCAGGTGGTGCCGTTCGCCGAGGGTGACCAGCTGCTGCTCTACACCGACGGCGTCACGGAGGCGCGCGACGCCGGCCGCGAGTTCTACCCCCTCACCGAGGGCCTGGCCCGCCATCTGTGCGACGAGCCGTCCCGCACGCTCGCCGCACTGCACCAGGAACTGCTGAACCACGTGGGCGGCCGGCTGCACGACGACGCGGCGCTGGTCCTGCTGCGCAAGCCGGTCACCGCCGTCGTGACGGACCCCGACGGCCCTGCCCCCACCGGCGCCCCCGTCGTGCGGTCGCTCGCGAGCCGGCGGGAAGAGGGCGCCGCGTAGCGGTGTCAGGCCCGCTGGGCGGCGATCATGCGCCGATACCAGTGGTAGCTGTCCTTCGGCGTGCGTTCCTGGGTGGCGTAGTCGACCCGTACGATGCCGAAGCGCTTGTCGTAGCCGAAGGCCCACTCGAAGTTGTCGAGCAGCGACCACACGTAGTACCCGCGGACGTCCACCCCCGCGTCGATCGCCGCCCGCAGCGCGGTGAGGTGGTCGCGCAGGTAGTGCACGCGCTCGATGTCGCGCACGGTGCCGTCGGCGCCCACCTCGTCGTCCTCGGCGGAGCCGTTCTCGGTGATGTGGAGGGGTGGCAGGGCGTCCCCGTACTGCTCCTTCAGATCCACCAGCAGATCGGTGAGGGTGTGCGGGGCCACCGGCCATCCCATCGCGGTCCGGCGGACACCGGGCATCACAACCTCGGCGTAGCGGTTGTCGGTGGCCACGCGCAGTGCGGGGTCGCTCTCACGGTAGGGGGCGTCGGCGACGACGATCGGGCGGTAGTAGTTGATGCCGAGGAAGTCCAGCGGCTGGGAGATCAGTGCCAGGTCGCCGTCGCGGCGGAAGTCCTCCGCGGTGATCAGCTCGCCCCAGGTGTCCGCCTCGGTGCCGGGGTACCGCCCGGCGAGGATCGGTTCCGTCCAGACCAGGTTGTGCAGGGTGTCGGCGCGTACCACGGCCCCGCGGTCGGCCGCGCAGTCGCTCGCGGGCAGGTGGTGGTCGAGGTTGAGGGTGATGCCGATCTCGCGGACGCCCGCGGCCCGCAGCGCGCCGACGGCCAGCCCGTGGCCGACCAGCAGGTGGTGGGCGGCGGCCAGCGCGCCCCGGCCCTCGCGGGCGCCCGGTGCGTGGCGGCCGACGGAGTAGCCGAGGAAGGCGCTGCACCACGGCTCGTTGAGGGTGATCCAGCGGGGCACCCGGTCGCCCAGATGCTCGGCGACGACGGCCGTGTACTCGGCGAACCGCTCCGCGGTGTCCCGCACCCGCCATCCGCCCCGCTCTTCAAGGGCCTGCGGGAGGTCCCAGTGGTAGAGGGTGGCGGCGGGCTCGATGCCGGCGGCGAGGAGTTCGTCGACCAGACGGGAGTAGAAGTCCAGGCCCTTGGGGTTCACCGGGCCGGAGCCGTCGGGCACGATGCGCGGCCAGGCGATGGAGAAGCGGTACGAGCCGACGCCGAGTCCGCGCAGCAGGGCCACGTCCTCGGGGTAGCGGTGGTAGTGGTCGCAGGCGACGTCACCGGTGTCACCGCCTGCCACCAGGCCGGGGGTGTGGCTGTAGGTGTCCCAGATGGACGGGCCTCGGCCGTCCTCGTACGCCGCGCCTTCGATCTGGTACGAGGCGGTCGCGGCGCCGAAGACGAAGCCGGGAGGGAAACGGGGGAAGTCGCTCATGCGTGTCGGTCCATCTCGAGGTGTGCGGTGATCACTTGACGGAGCCGCCGGTGATGCCGGCGGCGATGTACTTCTGGGCGAGGACGAGCAGGATCGCGGCCGGGACGGCGGAGAGCACGGACGCGGCCATGACCGCCCCCCAGTCGCCGACGTGGGCGCCGATGTACTGGTAGATGCCCAGCGTGATCGGCTTGACGTCGTCGGTGGTGTTCAGGGTGAGCGCGAACATGAAGTCGCTCCACGCGAACAGGAACGCGAACAGGCCCGAGGTGATCAGCGCGTTGCGGCTCATCGGGAGCACTACCCGCAGGAAGACCCGTACCGGTCCGGCCCCGTCGATCTCGGCGGCCTCGATGACCTCGCCCGGGACGGACACCATGAAGGAGCGCATCAGCACGATGGAGAACGGGATGCCGAGCGAGGCGTCCGCGAGCATCAGGCCGAAGTAGGAGTTCACCAGGCCGAGATCGACGTACGAGGTGTAGAGGGCGTTGGCGATGACGATGCCCGGCACCATCTGGGTGATCAGGGTGCCGAAGACGATGGTGCGCGAGCCGCGCAGTCCGAAGCGGGCCAGTCCGTACGCCGCCGGGGCGGAGACCGCCAGGCAGATGGCGACGGCGCCGGAGGAGACCAGCAGCGAGGTCAGCAGGTGCCCTCCCTGGTCGGTGAGGGCCTTGGAGAAGCCGGAGAGGTCGAGGCCGGAGGGCACCGGGTCGACCTGGAGCAGACCGGACTCGGGCTGGAGTGCCGTGTTGAGCATCCAGTACAGCGGGAAGAGCATCACGCCCAGGACGAGCAGTCCCGCGACGGTGGAGCCCCAGCGGCGCCGGGACGGGGCGGGTGCGTGAGCGGCCATGTGGGTCACTTCCCCTCGGTGCGGTTGGCCCGCAGGTAGAACACCGCGAACACCGCGGAGACGATGATGAGGACGTTGCCCACGACCGCGCCGGCACCGAAGTCCAGTTCCACGAAGGAGTTCTGGTAGGTGAGCGTGCCCAGGGTCTGGGTGGCGTCGGCGGGTCCGCCGTCGGTGAGGGCGAGGATCAGGTCGAGGATCTTCACCGTCGACATGAAGCCGAGCACCAGAACGACGGTGATCACCGGCTTGAGCATCGGCAGGGTGACCGAGCGGAACGTGCGCCAGGCCGAGGCGCCGTCGAGGGAGGCCGCCTCGTACAGCTCCCTCGGGATCTCCTGGAGGCCGCCGTAGAGGATGACCATGTTGAACGGGATGCCGATCCAGACGTTGACCAGGATCACCGAGAGCAGCGCCATGTCGGGGCTGGTCAGCCACGGGGTGCCCCCGCCCAGGCCGAGGGTGTCCAGGAAGGTGTTCAGTACGCCGGTGTCCTGGTCGAGGATGCGGCGCCACACGATGCCGGACACCACCATGGGCACCAGCCAGGGCAGCAGGATCAGCGACCGCAGGACACCGCCGAGGGGGAACCGGCGGTTGAAGAAGACGGCGAGCGCGAGGCCGATGCAGAACTGGCCGAGCAGGGAGCCGGCGGTGAAGACGAGGGTGTGCCACAGCGCCTTGCCGAAGAGGACGTCCTGGAGGACGGACGTCCAGTTGTCGGTGCCGTTGAAGGGGGCCTCGCCGGTGAAGAACGTCTTCGGGGTGTAGTGCTGGAAGCTCATCACGACGTTGCGGACGAGCGGGTATCCGAAGAACAGCAGCATGAAGACGACGGCCGGGGCGACGAAGCCCCATTGGGCGAGTCTGCGGCGCCTGCGGGTGCGGGCGGGGTCCGGCGCTTGTGTGTCGACGGGCGTCCCGGAGGACGTCACGGCGGGGACGGTGGTGGTCATGGGCGCGTACCTCAGTTCCCGCTCGTGGCGCGCTGCTGGGCGCGCTTCAGTGCGGACTCGCTGGACTGGCCGGTCAGTGCGGACTGGAAGGCGCTCTGCAGGGCGAGCGACACGCCCGACCAGCCGGCGCCGAGCTTGGCGGTGCGGGACCGGGCGGCGGCGACCTGGTCGGCCAGCGCGTCCAGCTCGGGCACCTCCTCGCGCCACTTCGCGGCGGCCTTCTCGTTGGCCGGGACCATCCAGCTGTTCAGGGCGTAGGTGAACTGTTCCTTCTCGCTCGCCAGACAGGCGACGATCCGGCCGGCCGTCCTCTCGCGCTCGGTGTCACCTGTGTTGGGCACGGTGAGCACGGCGCCGCCGAGCGGCCCCACCGAGTCGGCACCCGCCTCGGGGACGGGGATCGGTGCGATCTCCCAGTGCAGCGACTTGTCGGTGTTGAGTGTCTCGACCTGCCACGGGCCGTTGATCATCATGGCGGCGTTGCCCGCCATGAACTGGTCGTTCACGTCGGCCTGCGTCCAGTTGACGGTGGACTTGGACAGTGATCCGTCCTGCAGCAGCGCCTTCCAGTAGTCGAGCGCCTCGACGACGCGAGGGCTGTCGAGATCGGTCTCGTCGCCGCCGTTGGACCACATGAACGGGGTGAACTGGAAGACGCCGTCCTCGGCGCCGCCTGCGCTGAGCGCCAGGCCGTACCGCTTGCCCCGGGTCAGCTGCCGTGCCGTCTCCCGCAGTTCCTCCCACGTGGTGGGCACCTCGGCGCCCGCCTCGTCGAGGATGTCCTTGTTGTAGAAGAGCGCGAGGGTGTTCACGGAGCGGGCGGCGCCGTAGTAGGTGCCCTGGTAGGAGCCGAAGTCGACGATGCCCTCGGGGACGTCCTCGGTGCGGAGCCCCAGGGTGCGCAGGTCGACGAGACCGCCGGCCTCGGCGAAGGTCGGCATCTCGGAGGCGTCGAACTGCACGATGTCAGGCAGCGACTTCGACGAGGCCATGCGCAGCGCCTTCGTCATCACCTGTGACGCGGGAACGCTCTGCTGCTCGACGGTGACGCCCAGCCGCTTGCCGCAGCGGGCCATCGCCTCGGCGTCCCAGCGGTGGTAGGTCTCGTCGGTCGAGGAGTTCATCACGGTGTACACGTCGTCGTCGCGCTGCTGTGCGCAGCCGGCGAGTGCCGTCCCGGAGATGAGGACGAAGACGGCGGCGAACGATGTGACGGCTCTGCGTGAGCGTCCGCGTGTGCGAGGTGCGGCAACCGGAGGATGTGCTGTCACGGTGGGGGCCCTTGTGTGGGACCGGCTCGGCGTGCGCCGGGGCCGGTGGCTCTTTCAGGGAGTCTGGTGAAGCGCTTCGACTGTAGGCGATTACCGGCGAGGTGTCGCCTGGCGCTGCACCGGGTGTAATTTGTTTGGCCTGATTACTAATACGTCAGCGGGAGCCGGTCGCGCTAGCCCTCCAGCGACACGATCTGCTCGCGCCAGGGCGTGACAGGTTCCACGGCTCCTGTCATAGTTCCTGGTCAGAGGATTCCTCTTCGGCCTCTTCCGCCCTCCCCCTGCGAGGAAGACCATGAAATTCACCGACGGCTTCTGGCGCATCCGCGACGGTGTGCAGATCTCGTACGCGACCGAGGTGCGCGAAGTGCGCCCTGAATCGAAGCGCTTCACCTGCTATGCCACCATGAAGAAGGTGACACGCAGGGGGGACACCCTCAACGCACCGCTGCTCACGGTCGAGTGCTTCTCCCCCGCCGAGGGCGTCATCGGAGTCCGGGTCACCCACCACGCGGGCAGGCGCCGTCCGGGCCCCGACTTCGCGCTCACCGGCGGGGCGGACGGCGCGGGCACGGTGCGCCGGGACGGCTCGGTCACCGAACTGGTCAGCGGTCCCCTGACCCTCCGCCTGGACGCAACCGGGCCGTTCGGACTCACGTTCCACGACGCGGACGGACGGGAACTGACCCGCGCCGGCGCCAGGAGCACGGCCTTCGCCACCACCGGCGAGGGAGCACACCATGTGCTGACCCGGCTGTCGCTCGGCGTCGGTGAGCAGATCTACGGCCTCGGCGAGCGCTTCACCCCGTTCGTCAGGAACGGCCAGACCGTCGACGTCTGGCAGGCCGACGGCGGCACGAGCAGTGAACAGGCTTACAAGAACGTGCCGTTCCATCTCTCGTCCCGCGGCTACGGCGTCTTCGTCAACCACCCCGGGGCCGTCTCCTACGAGATCGGCTCCGAGTCCGTCGGCCAGGTCCAGTTCAGCGTCGAGGACCAGTCACTGGAGTACTACGTCGTCGCCGGACCGACCCCCAAGGAGGTCCTCGGCCGCTACACGGCGCTGACCGGACGCCCGGCCCTGCCGCCGGCCTGGTCCTTCGGCCTGTGGCTGAGCACCTCCTTCACCACCTCCTACGACGAGGGGACGGTGACGTCGTTCGTCGACGGCATGGCCGCGCGCGGCATCCCGCTGTCGGTGTTCCACTTCGACTGCTTCTGGATGCGCGAGTACCAGTGGTGCGACTTCCAGTGGGACCCGGACGTCTTCCCCGACCCGGAGGGCATGCTGGACCGGCTGAAGGAGAAGGGCCTGCGGATCAGCCTCTGGATCAACCCGTACATCGCCCAGAAGTCCCCGCTGTTCGAGGAGGCCGAGGCCCTCGGCCACCTGGTGCGCCGCCCGAACGGCGACGTGTGGCAGTGGGATCTGTGGCAGGCCGGCATGGGTCTGGTGGACTTCACCAGCCCCGACGCGCGCGCCTGGTTCCAGTCGAAGCTCAAGGCGCTGCTCGACCAGGGGGTGGACTGCTTCAAGACGGACTTCGGCGAGCGGATCCCCACCGATGTCGTCTGGCACGACGGCTCCGATCCGGAGCGCATGCACAACTACTACACGCATCTGTACAACCGGACGGTGTTCGAACTCCTGGAGAAGGAGCGCGGCCAGGGCGAGGCGGTGCTCTTCGCCCGGTCCGCGACCGCGGGCGGACAGCAGTACCCGGTGCACTGGGGCGGCGACTGCTGGTCGTCCTTCGAGGCGATGGCCGAGTCGCTCAGGGGCGGTCTGTCCCTGTCGTTGAGCGGTTTCGGATTCTGGAGCCACGACATCGGGGGCTTCGAGGGCACACCCGACCCCGACGTCTTCAAGCGCTGGCTCGCCTTCGGTCTGCTCTCCTCGCACAGCCGGCTGCACGGCTCCTCGTCGTACCGGGTGCCGTGGGAGTTCGGTGACGGGGCGGTCGACGTCGCCCGGCAATTCACGCTGCTCAAGCATCGCCTGATGCCGTATCTGTACGGCACCGCCGCCGAGGCGCACCGCACCGGCGTCCCGATGATGCGGCCGATGGTGCTGGAGTTCCCGCACGACCCCGCGTGCCGCCCGCTCGACCGCCAGTACATGCTGGGCCCCGACCTGCTCGTCGCGCCGGTGTTCACCGCGGACGGCGAGGTGGAGGTGTACCTCCCCGAGGGCACCTGGACCCATCTGCTCAGCGGCGAGCGGGTCACCGGCCCGTGCTGGCGCACCGAGCGGCACGGCTACGACAGTCTTCCGCTCTACGTCCGGGAAGGCGCCGTACTGCCGCTGGCCGGCGACGACTCCCGCCCGGACGGCGACTGGCTGGACGCTCCCGTCCTGCTCGTGCATCCGCCCGCCGCGCCCGACTACACCGCCGAGGTCACGGTGCCGGACACGGCGGGGCTGCCGGCCGCGACGTTCCGCGTCCGGCGGGACGGCGACGTCCTGCGGGTCACCGCCTCGGGGACCGGGCGTCCGTTCACGGTGCGGATCGCCGGCGGGGCGGAGGTGCGGGGTTCCGGCGAGGTGTCACTGCCGGTGGAATGACCGGGTCAGGTTTCCGGGTGGCTGCCGGGTCCGTGGCCGGGGCCTGCCAGTGGGGTCGGTGAGAGGACCGCCGGTTCCTCACCGGCCTCCAGCAGGGTGTCCGCCGCACCGACGATCAGCGGGTCCGGCTTGCCCAGTGCCCCGTGGTCCTTGGCCGGGTAGTCGCACCGGTCGAGGAGGCTGCGCATGGCCTCGAGCCGGCCCCGGCGCTTGTCGTTGTTCTTCACGACCGTCCACGGCGCGTGGGGGGTGTCCGTGGCCCGGAACATCTCCACCTTGGCCTGGGTGTAGTCGTCCCAGAGGTCGAGGGAGGCGAGGTCCATGGGCGACAGCTTCCAGCGGCGCACCGGATCGACCTGGCGGATCGCGAACCGGGTCCGCTGCTCGGCCCGTGAGACGGAGAACCAGAACTTCACCAGCAGGATGCCGTCGTCGGTGAGCAGCCGTTCGAACATCGGCGTCTGTTCGAGGAACTTGTGGTACTCGTCGTCGGTGCAGAAACCCATGACCCGCTCGACCCCGGCGCGGTTGTACCAGGAGCGGTCGAAGAAGACGATCTCGCCACGGCCCGGCAGATGGGCGACGTAGCGCTGGAAGTACCACTGCCCGGCCTCCCGCTCGGTCGGCTTCTCCAGAGCCACCACACGGGCACCGCGAGGGTTCAGGCGCTCCGTGAACCGCTGGATGGTGCCGCCCTTGCCCGCCGCGTCCCGTCCCTCGCACACGACCACGATCCGCTGACCGGTGTCCTTCACCCACCGCTGCATCTTCAGCAGTTCGATCTGCAGGACACGCTTGGTCCGCTCGTACTCCGCCCGGCGGATCCTCCGGTCGTAGGGGTGGTTCTCCCGCCAGGTCTCGATCGGGTTGCCGTCCCCGTCGAGGAGCACGGGCCGCTCCGGACGCCGGACGTCCACCTCCAGGCCGTGGAGCAGATCGTCTCCGGTCGTGCCCGAGGGTGCCGCTTCGGCTTCCGTACGGCCTTCCGGCGTGTCCGAGTGCTCGGCCGTCACGTGGTCTCCCGTCTCGAGGTGCGCGCTCTGCTGTCAGGGTGCCGTCTGCCCCGCGGAGCTGTGTCCTAGCAGAAGCGTATGCCTCCTGGGGGATTTGCGGTGGTTCGACTGAGAAGTTCCAGGAGAGCGGTGGACCCGGACGGTTACCGTGCGTGGGTAACCGGGTTCGCGGGCGCGCCGTCCGACGCATACAGGCAGAGGGGACGCACGACGTGCAGATCGATCTGACGGGCCGAACAGCGCTGGTCACCGGTTCCACCCAGGGCATCGGTGCGGCGATCGCCACCGGACTCGCGCGGTCCGGCGCCCGGGTCGCCGTGAACGGGCGCTCCGCCGACCGCGTACGGGAGGGTGCCGCCGCCGTCGAACGGGAGGTGCCCGGCGCCGATGTGGTGCCGGTCGCCGCGGACGTGACCACCGAGGCGGGCGCCGGAAAGGTCGCCGACACGCTGTCGCAGGTGGACATCCTCGTCAACAACCTCGGCGTCTTCGGCGCCGCCGACCCACTGGAGATCACCGACGCGGAGTGGCGCCGCTACTTCGAGGTCAACGTCCTGGCCGCCGTCCGGCTGACGCGGCTGTTCCTGCCGGGCATGACCGGGCGCGGCTGGGGGCGCGTCCAGTACATCGCCAGCGACTCGGCGATCGTCACGCCCGCCGAGATGATCCACTACGGCATGTCGAAGACCGCGCTGCTCGCCGTGAGCCGCGGGTTCGCCAAGCAGGCCGCCGGCACGGGGGTCACGGTGAACTCGGTGGTCGCCGGGCCCACCCACACCGGCGGGGTGGAGGACTTCGTCCACGAACTGGTGGACCGCGACCTTCCGTGGGACGAGGCGCAGCGCGCCTTCATGCGCGAGCACCGCCCGCAGTCGCTGCTGCAGCGGCTGATCGAGCCGGAGGAGATCGCCAACATGGTCGTCTACCTCAGTTCCGACCAGGCGTCCGCCACGACCGGCGGGGCGCTGCGGGTGGACGGCGGCTACGTCGACTCGATCCTGCCCTGAGGGCGCGAGCGCCCCGTCCGGCCCGCGCGTGCGCCGGCCGGACGGGGCCGGGTGACGCCTCAGTCGGCCGAGAAGCCGTCCGGGGTCCTGATGCGGTCGCGGATCCAGACGCCTGCGGGCTTCAGCGAGGACGTGCCGGTCCAGGGGCCGTTGTCGGCGCAGGTGCCGGTGTTGAAGACGGCGCCGGAACGGTGGTCGTCGGAGAAGTTCCAGTTGACCCAGCTGATCTTCTTGTCCGCCATCAGGTCCAGGTAGCGCTGGGACATGGCGAAGTCGTCGGCGCCCTCGCCGGCGTAGTTCTGCGTGCCGAACTCGGTGACGAACACGGGGATGCGGTCCGCGGCGCGCGAGAGGGCCGCCAGGTACTCGTCCCGGTGCGAGTCGGCGTAGAAGTGGAAGGTGTACATGATGTTGGAGGCGTCGACCGGGTTGTTCACGACCTCCGACTCGTCGGCCCCCTCGGAGACGCCGAGCGAGGACCAGGCACGGGTGCCGACCAGGACGGGGGCGTCGGCGTCGACGCTGCGGATCACCGGGATGATCTGCTCCGCGTAGCTCTTGATCCGCGACCAGCTCACACCACTGGGCTCGTTGGCGATCTCGTAGAGGATGTTGTCGCGGCCCTTGTTGCGCTGGGCGATGTCGGTGAAGAACTTCCGCGCCTTGTCGAGGTTGGCCATGGGGTCGCCGGGGTCGAGCATGTGCCAGTCCACGATCACGTACATGCCGCGCTCGCTCGCCTGCTCGATCAGGGAGTTGGCCAGGGCCGTGAAGTGCGCGGGATCGGTCTCGTAACCGCCCTCCTGCACATACGTGGAGACGCGCAGGACGTCGGCGTTCCAGTCCTCCGCCAGGGCGTCGAGGGATCCGTCGGTCAGGCACTGGGCGTACCACTGGGTGCCATGGGTGCTCATGCCGCGCAGCTGGACCGGGTTGCCGTGCTCGTTGCAGAGCTTGGTGCCGCACACCTCGAGCTGTCCGTTGACGTCCACGGGGGTGCCGGACGCCGGCGGATCGGTGGGCGGGTCGGTCGGGGTGGTGCCGCCGCCTTCGCAGGGCAGGCCGTTGACGGTGCAGTTCCGGGGCAGTCCGGTGCCGAGGGCGTTGAAGCCGAAGCTCTGCCGGCCACCGGGGGTGACGGTGGCGTTGTAGGAGACGTTGGTGAAGCGGTAGTGCTGCCCCTGCCGGGTCATGGTGGCGGACCAGTGGCTGCCGACCGTCGTTCCGGCGGGCAGGTCGAACTCGACGGTCCAGCCGTCCGCCGCGGTGGCGCCGTCATTGATGATCGATACGTCGGCGCCGTATCCCGTCTCCCACGACGTGGCACGGGAGATCTGTGCCGTGAGCCGCGCGTCGGCCGCCCCGGTCCGCGCGGCGGCGGCGTCCGCGCTCTCGGGGGCGGGCGCGGCGGGTGCCGCGGGGGCGGTTGTCAGGGTGAGGACGAGGGCACTGGCGAGGGCCGCGGCGGCAGCGGCGGGGCGTAGCTGGAGACGTGCCGGTGTCATGGGGGGCTCCGTCCGGGACTGGATGGTTAGGAAAGTTTCCTAACCTGAAGGAACCAGAACCGGCCTTGCTTTGCAAGGTGCACGACAAGCAATCCCGGCGCCGGTACGAACGGCCGGGTCAGCGGAGCAGCAACTGGACGAGGGCGACGGATCCGATCACGACGATGAGGGAACGCAGCACCGCAGGGCTGAACCTGCGGCCCGTCATCGCCCCGAGCTGGCCGCCCAGGGCGGATCCCGCGGCGATGAGCGCGACGGCCGTCCAGTCGAAGTCGGCGACGAAGAGGAAGAAGGTGGCGGCGACCGTGTTGACGATCGCGACCAGCACGTTCTTGACCGCGTTGAGGCGTTGCAGGGGCTCGTCGAGGACCAGGCCCATCAGCGACATGTAGATGATGCCCTGGGCGGCGGCGAAGTAGCCGCCGTAGACACTGGCCAGGGTGAGGCCGGTGAACAGCGGCCATCCGCCGTCGCGCCGGGCGGGGCGCCCCTGCGGCCGGGAACGGCCGCGCACCTTCCTGCCGATCAGGGGCTGCAGCGCGACGAGGACCAGGGCGAGCCCCACCAGGACCGGCACGATGGTTTCGAACGCCTCGGCGGGCAGGGCCAGCAGAAGCGTGGCGCCCGCGATTCCGCCCAGGGCCGAACCGACGCCGAGCCGGCGGACGCGGCGGGCCTGGCCGGCCAGCTCGCGCCGGTAGCCGATGGCTCCGCTGATGGCACCGGGGATCAGGCCGAGGGCGTTGGAGACCGTGGCGGTCAGGGGTGACAGTCCGGTCGCGAGCAGGACGGGAAAGGTGACCAGGGTGCCCGAACCGACGACCGCGTTCAGGGCTCCCGCGCCGACGCCCGCCGCGAAGACGCCGAGCATCTCCACCGGCGTCATGCCGCGGCTCCGGTCGCCGGGGAAAGGTTCATGGGAGGACGCTAGCCCGTGGACCCTTCGGCAGTCGTCGAAGGGTCCACGTCCGGCTGGTTCCCGCCATGCCGCAACTGTGCGGTGGGGAGCCGTGGTGCCCTGGGGGCCCTGGCTAGGCCGCGCGGTCCGTGGCGGGCTTCGTCCGTGGCCTGCGGCGCGGTGCCTCACCGGAGCGCCGCCCCTGGGCGGAGCGGTCCTGCGCGGGCCGCTCCCCGGAGGTGCGGCCGCGCTGTGCGGTACCGCCCTCGGCGGCGGGTGTCTGCGCGTCGCGCCCCTGCTTGGTGCGGCCCCGGGCGTTGCGGCCGCGGCCACGGGAGGAGGAGGCGGCGCGGCGGGGGCGTTCCACGACCGGCGCCGCGATGACGACCGGAACGCCCGAGGGGGCCTGGGCGCCCGTGATGCGGCTCAGCTCCGCGTCTCCCGACCGCACCTGGGTGATGCGCGGGGTGATGCCCGCCTGTGCCATCAGCCGGCTGATGTCGCGCCGCTGGTCGCGTGTCACCAGGGTGATGACGCTGCCGGACTCGCCGGCGCGGGCCGTGCGTCCGCCGCGGTGCAGATAGTCCTTGGGGTCGCCGGGGGGATCGACGTTGACGACCAGATCGAGGTTGTCCACGTGAATGCCCCGGGCCGCGACGTTCGTCGCCACCAGCACCGTCACCAGCCCGTCCTTGAACTGGGTGAGGGTCCGGGTGCGCTGGGGCTGCGACTTGCCGCCGTGCAGGGCCGCCGCGCGCACGCCGTTGTTCAGCAGGTGCTTGGTCAGCCGGTCCACCGCGTGCTTGGTGTCCAGGAACATGATCACCCGGCCGTCCCGTGCCGCGATCTCGGTCGTCGTCCGGCGCTTGTCCGTGTCGTCGACGTGGAGCACGTGGTGTTCCATCGTCGTGACCGCGCCCGCGGAGGGGTCGACGGAGTGGACCACCGGGTCGTTGAGGTAGCGCCGTACGAGCTGGTCCACGTTGCGGTCGAGCGTGGCCGAGAAGAGCAGCCGCTGGCCGTCGGCCCGCACCTGGTCGAGGAGCCTGGTGACCTGTGGCAGGAAGCCCATGTCGGCCATCTGGTCGGCCTCGTCGAGGACGGTGACGGTGACCTCGTCCAGGACGCAGTCCCCGCGGTCGATGAGGTCCTTGAGCCGCCCGGGCGTCGCGACGACGACTTCCGCGCCGGCCCGCAGCGCACTGGCCTGCTTGCCGATGGACAGTCCGCCGACCACGGTGGCGAGCCGCAGCCGCACCGAGCGGGCGTACGGCGTCAGCGCGTCGGTGACCTGGCCGGCCAGCTCGCGCGTGGGCACGAGGACGAGGGCAAGCGGGCGCCGGGGTTCGGCGCGACGGCCCGCGGTGCGGGCCAGCAGCGCCAGCCCGAAGGCGAGGGTCTTGCCCGAACCGGTACGGCCCCGGCCGAGCACGTCACGGCCGGCCAGGGAGTTCGGCAGTGTGGCCGCCTGGATGGGGAACGGTTCGGTGACGCCTTCCCCACGGAGGGTGGCCAGGATCTCCCCCGGCAGGGCGAGTTCGTCGAAGGCGTCCACGGCGGGAAGCGCGGGGGTGGTGGTCACCGGGAGGGCGAACTCCCCGGTCACCGGGGTCCGGCGGCTCGCGGAGCCCTTGGAACGCCGCTGCGCACCGATGCGATCGGCCGGGGCACCCCTACGGCCGCCGCCCTGTCCGGCACCCTGACCGCCGGAGCGGGTGCGGGCCGTTCGCTTGTTCGCGCGTGCCTGTGTCAAGTGGAACCTTCCTTGATGTGGCACGTATCAAGGAATGTCCGCCGCAGTGGTACAACGCAGGGAATTGCAAGAACGAGCCGGAGAACGAGGGGGTCACGTCGGCTGTTCCGCCCGGTTCATGAGACGGGACCATGGCGTAGGGGCGGTTCTGCCGACCCTGCGGCCTGTCGATGACCACGGCTACAACGAGAGCGACACTAACACGGCGCGGTCGAACCCGTATCAGGGAGTCGTGGGCGTGACCCGGCCGCCCGGATGGCGCAGGGCGCAGAGGAAGGCGATGCCGAGGGCGATCGCCATGCCGTAGGACACCCACTGGTTGGCCTCGGCGAAGTCCATGCGCACCGCCGCCATGGTCTCCCGCAGGGCTGCGGAGGCCGCACCCTCTGCTTCGGGGACCCGGGTGTCACCGCCTCCCGTGACGGCCTGGGTGACCTGACGTGCGACGTCCCGGGTCTCGTCCTGCGGCGGCCCCCGCGCCCGCAGGGTGGTGACGACCTCGTCGGTGGTGACATGGGTGAGGACGGTTCCGAAGACGGCCGGGCCCACGCTCGCCGCGTAGTGGCGGACGGTCTGGGTGATGCCCGTCACCTCGCCGTAGGAGGCGCCGATGGCCCGGTTGACGGCGTGCGTGGAGGCCGGGGCGAGGACGAAGCCGACGGCCGCGCCGGCGAGGGCCGCACAGGGCCGCTGGTCGTGCATCGACAGGTCGGTCGGCTCGCCCGCCCGGAGCGCGAAGCCGACGGCCCCGAGCGCGGTTCCCAGCTTCGGTGCGGGCCGCGCCCCGCGCTTGTCGAGGATGCGCCCGCCCCACGGAAAGGCGAGGGCGAAACCCGCGAAGAAGTACAGCAGGAAGAGGGCGGCCCGGTTGGGTGAGGCGCTGCATGCCGGAGGAGGACAGGCCGAGTCCGTGGACGATGTCCGGCGCCGCGATGGCCACGTTCGTCTGGTCGATGAACGTCGTCGACACGCGAACAGCATGGCCGCCGCACCGCCGACGGGGCATCGGGCGCGGCCGCGCCGGGCTCTGGGGACGGGGCAACTCATTCGCCCAGTCTGCGGTCGCAACAGGGGGCTGCATCCCGGGACCGCGGAGGTGCTTTCCGCGGCCGACCGTTGAGCGGTGGTGGTCGCGCGGGCGTGTCAGCCCAGACGTGCCACCCCGGCGTAGATGCCGCTGTCCTCGGGCTCCGGCGCGGGAGACGACCGGAACCACTCCGGTGCCGTCACCAGGCCGGGCTCGACGAGGTCCAGGCCGTCGAAGAAGCGGGCCACCCCCTCACGGGTGCGGAAACCGAGGCGGATGCCCGCCCGGGCGTACTCGGCGGTGACCTGCTCGGCCAGCTCCGTCAGACGGTCGGAAGCGGCGTGCGACAGCACCAGGTAACTGCCGGACGGGAGCGCGGCGAGCAGCTCGCCGACGATGCCGTGGGGGTCCTGGTCGTCGGGGATGAAATGCATGAGCGCGATCAGGGACAGTGCGATCGGGCGGTCGAAGTCGAGCACCTCGCGCGCGTGCTCGATGATCCCGCCCGGGCGGCGCACGTCGGCCTGGATGTAGTCGGTGATTCCTTCCAGGCTGCTGACCAGCAGCGCCTCGGCGTGCCGCAGCACGATCGGATCGTTGTCCGTGTAGACGACCCTCGCGTGGGGGACCATGCCCTGCACGATCTGGTGCAGGTTCGGCTCGGTGGGTATGCCCGTGCCGATGTCCAGGAACTGGTCGATGCCCTGGCCCGCGAGCCAGGCCGCGGCCCGGTTCATGAACTGACGGTTCTGCCGCGCCCCGTCGCGCGCCTCGGGCGGCAGCTTCTCCCCCACCGCCTCGTCCACCGGATAGTTGTCCTTGCCGCCCAGCAGCCAGTCGTAGACCCGTGCGGGGTGCGCCTTGCTGGTGTCGATCTGCGGAGGTTCGGGGGTGTTCACCGACATGAGGGGCTCCGTCCCACGGGTGGTTCACGGTCGCTGATGATCATCAGTCTCGCACATCAACTCGCGGCGGACGGGCGGCATTTGCTACGGGCCGACGGGTGCCTGCACCACACCCTCAGCCCGCCACCGGTCCCCCGCCGATGGTCACCACGCGTGCCCAGTCGGGCGGGGAGTGCGGTACGTGGTCCGGGTTCTCCTCACTCCAGGAACTGCGGGAGGGCTGCCGGGGAAAGAGGCCGACCACCGTCCGGCACGGGGGCCGTGAACCCGGCCAGCGCGTCTGGCCGTCGGTGAGGACGACGAGGACATCCGGGCGGGGCCGCGAGGAGAGCGCTCTGGCGAAACCGGTCCGCAGGTCCGTGCCGCCGCCGCCCACCAGCGGAATCCCCTCGGCGCGGCACAGTCGGTGCACGTCATGGGCCGCCGCGTCGCACGGCACCACGGAGACCATGTCGCTGCGGCCGCCCACCGCGCGGGAGATCGCCGTGACCTCCAGCAGCGCACCGCCCAGTTCGGCGTCGCTGACGGAGCCCGAGGTGTCGATGACGACCGACACCCGGGGCGGTGTACGCCGCAGGCTCGGCAGCACGGCGCCGGGTACCCCGGCCGACCGTCGCGCCGGCCGGCCGTAGCTGTAGTCGTCGCCCGCGCCGGAGCCGCAGACGGCGGAGCGCAGCGCGGCACCCAGCAGCTCGCGCCAGGGCTGGGGCGGGTGGAACGCCTCCTCCGCCCAACGCCGCCACCGCTTCGGCGCGTTGCCCGGCCGGGCCGTGATGCCCTGCGCCACCCGGAAGCGGACCGCGTCCCGTTCCTGGTCGGTGAGGCCGTGCGCACCGTCCGGGCCCAGGTCCCAATCCCGTTCGAGCCCGTCGGCGCCGCTTCCGCAGTCCAGCCAGACCATGCCCTGGGTGTACGGGCCCAGCCGGAACTGGCGCAGGTAGTCCTCCATCAACTCGCCGGGCTCCAGCCCCAGCGTCTCCGGGAGGATCACGTCGTCGGGGGGTCGCAGCCCGTCCCCGTACACGTCGTCGTTGATCTCGCAGTCGGCGGCGATGTTCATCCGCAACCGCTCCCCCGGGCCGTTCAGTCCGCGCTCGCGGGCCACCCGGTCGCTGCGTCCGTGGTGGTCGCGCAGCAGGTGGGACACCTCGTGCACCCAGACGCCGGCCAGTTCCTCCACGGGCGTGGCGTCGACGAACACCGGCGAGACGTAGCACCGCCAGTGCCGGTCGACGGCCATCGTGGGGACGACCAGGGACTCGACGGGGTGCAGCGCGAACAGGGCCGTGGCGAGGTAGGGCCGGGCGCGGGCGGCCTGCAGCCGGGCGGCGAGGAGTTTGCCGAGGTCGAGCGCGGGGGCGGTGGTCGCCGCGGGGTGCCCGGTCATCGGCCCGCCTCCGCCCGGGCCGCGGCGCGGTCGGCGCGCCGGGACAGCGACACGGCCCCGGTGAGCCGTTCGATCGTCGCCGGTACGTCCCAGTCCTCCCGGCGCAGGGCGGCGAGGGTGGTCGCGGGGACGACGACCAGGTCGGGCGCCCCGGTGTCGACGGCGCGGGCGAGGAGCGCCCAGGCGGCGTCCCAGCGGGACTTCTCCGGGCGGGCGCGCACGGCGGCCACCACCGCGTCCAGCGCGGCCTGACGCAGATCGCCCCGCTCGGGCAGCTCGGCGCCCGCCGGGTCGGCGAGCAGCACCTCGGGGTCGGGCAGGTCCATCCGGTCCAGGCTCGCCAGCAGTTCCAGGCCCGGACCGTCACCGACGGTGCCCCGGACCAGCAGCGAGAGGACGTCGCGGGAGGATCCGGCGGCGGTCGCGAAGGCGATCAGGTGCAGGGTCATCTCCCAGCTGCGCGGCGAGGGCCAGGGGCCGCCCCGGCGTGTTTCGCCGTTGGGCAGCCGGTGCACCAGCGGGGGCCGGGCGGTGAGGAACTCGCACACCGCCCGGCGGGCGAAGGACACCGCCTCGGGGAGCTTCCGCGGGTCGAGCCGGGGCAGTGTGGCACGGGGCCAGGTCCCGCCGAGGCCGCGGACGACGACCTCGTGATCGTGGGTCCAGTTCAGATGCACGAACCGGTTGGCCAGCGGTGGGCTGAGCTCCCAGCCGTCGGCCGCCGAGGCGCGCGGGTTGGCGGCGGCGACGATCCGTACGCCGGGTGGCAGGCGGAGTGCGCCGATGCGCCGTTCGAGCACGAGCCGCAGCAGGGCGGCCTGCACGGCGGGCGGGGCGGTGGACAGTTCGTCCAGGAACAACAGGCCCCGGCCGGCCCGGACCAGGCGTACCGCCCAGTCCGGCGGGGCCATGGGGACGCCCTGCTCGGCGGGGTCGTCCCCGACGATGGGCAGTCCGGAGAAGTCGGACGGCTCGTGCACGCTGGCGATCACGGTGGTCAGGGGCAGGTCGAGGGCGGTGGCCAGCTGGGTGAGCGCGGCGGTCTTGCCGATTCCTGGCTCGCCCCAGAGCAGGACGGGCAGGTCGGCGGCGACGGCGAGGGTGAGCGCCTCCAGCTGGATGTCGGGGCGTGGTTCGGTGGTGGTGTCGCGCAGGAGGGTGAGCAGGTCGCCGGCGACGTGGAGCCGGGAGCCGGCGGTGAGGGCGGGTGCGGGCACGGGGCATCACCTGTGGGTGTGTGAAGTGGGCGGCGGGTGCGGGGGACGCGCGTTCCCCGGGGGTCAGCTGAAGGTCGCGTGGCGGGGACGGGCACGGCGGTCGCCGGGCCGGGCGCGCGCGGGAGCGACCCGGTGGTCCGCGGGTCCGGCGAGGCCGGACCGGTACAGCCCGTGCTCGAGCCGCCGCAGCGCGGCCGCTTCGAGTTCGTCCCGCAGGGGGCCGCCGCGCAACCGCGCGTTGGGGCCGAGCAGGTTCTCGACGACGGCCAGGGCGCCGGTGATGTCTCCGTGGTCCAGCCGTTCGCGTACGCCGGTGAGGCAGTCCGGTCGCCGGTGCGCGCGGTCGATGGTCTGCAGGCAGGGCAGCGGTGTTCCGGTCAGTTCGGCCAGCAGTTCCTCCCGCCGGATCTCGTCCTCGGCGTGGTCCAGGGGGACCAGCACGCCGTCGACCAGGCCGATCCGGTGCCGTGCTCCGCGGCAGTCCACGAGGTGCGGCTGCCCGGGATCCGGTACCGGCGGCGGTCCGGTCGCCGTGTGGCCGGGTACGAGCGCGGAGGCGACCAGGGGATGCAGTCGCCCCGCCTCGATCGCACCGGCCCGGAGCAGTCGGAGGTCGGGGAGGACGTGGGTCGCGGCATCCGGCAGGACGGGCGGCGCCGGCGCCGCTGGTGCGGTGTGTGGCGGCCCGGTCCGCAGGGTGTACGGAGCGGATCCGCCGCCGTCGCCGGGCAGGGTGAGGACCAGCCGGTGCCCGGCCCCGGCCCGCACGACCACGGCGCCGGAGGTGCGCCCCGCGTCGCGGAGCACGGTCCGGGCCTCGTCCGCCCAGCGGTCCACGGCGCAGCGGTGGCCCGGCGGAAGCAGCCCGGACGACACCGCCTCCCCCGCCTCGGGGCTGTCGGCGTTCGGCCTGTCGGCGCCGGCGCGGTGCCGCAGTTCGTGCGCGTGGCGTGCGTCCCACAGGTGACGGTGGAGGTCGAGCCGGAACCGCGGGCCGGGCCGCGGATGCGGATGCATGCGGGCGCCGTTCCGCAGCCGCGCGCCGTCCCACAGCGTGAGGCTCATGCGCTGGCCGCCGTCCGCCCACGCGGGCGGGGTCCGGACCACCAGATGAACCGGGCACGGCCCGTCCGGCCCCGTCGCGTCGTAGCGGGCCAGGGCGACGGTCAGGCCGGGGCGCAGCAGTCCGTCCGGGGCGACTCTCGGCATGTGCCAGCGCAGCAGGTCGGGCGCCAAGTGACGGAGGTCCGAGCGGACTTGGGCCGCGAGTTCCCTGCCGTGGGTGCGGGCCAGATCGCGCAGGCGCAGGTCGACGTCCACGCTCGCGGCGGCGCATGCGCCCGCCCAGTCGCCGACGCCTCGGCGGGCGGTCGCGGTCTCGATCATGGAGGCCGGCACGGCGTAGGCGCGCACGCGCGGCCAGAAGGAAAGGCGGGAGTTCCCGTCCGGTGCGGGTGGGTGCATCAGCACTCACCTTGCGTGGACGGGACCCCCATTCTGTACACGGAGTGAGTGGTCATCGCGGCGAGCATAGCCCTCGCGTCACGCTGTGTCAGGCGGGTTTTCCCGCCCCGGTGCGCGGGTTCGGCGGTGCGCCCGCCGCGACGCCAAGGTGTGGTTCACAGGGGCACGTCTCCGCACAGGTGCACCTCGACGCCCAGCTCGGCGAAGAGGGCGGCCTTGGCGCGCAGTGCCTTGTCGGCGGTCTCCGCGTCGGGGGCGTAGGCGACGTTGAGGTGGTTGGCGCGGTGGCGGGCCATGAACTGGTCGCGGGTGACGCCGTGCAGGACCGCGTGCATGATCGGCCACTGGTGGTTGGTGGCGTCGAGCCGGCGCCGGGTCTCCTCCTCCGGCAGTTCGACGGCGCTCGCCCGGCCGAGGTCGACGTGAAGTCGGCCGTCCATGAGGAACACGCGCGACCAGACGATCTCCCCGGGCTTGGAGACACCGCTGAGGGTGCCGCCGCCGAGGGGGAAGAACATCGGGGGCTGGCGCATGCTGTACGACTTGTCGTAGCCGCCGTTGTGGGAGGCGGGGACGGAGCCGGAGATCTCGAAGACCCAGACGAACCGGCCCTCGTACTCCTCGCCCCAGCGGATGTCGTGCAGCGTGGTGGCCGGGTCCAGGCCCATCGCCGTCCAGATCCGGTTGGTGACCAGGGAGTCGACGGCGACGCCCTCGTCGACCTCGTTGAAGTGCGGCAGGGGCGCGCCCGGGTACAGCTCGCGGGCGCCGTCGCGGCTGCGTACGGGCGGACGCTGCACGTTGTTCAGCAGGCCCTCGGCGAGGTCGCTGGCCGGGACGGTGTCCTTGAGGCCCTGCTGGTACTGGATGCCGACCGCGTCGAGCCCGAAGTCGTCGGAGATGCGCAGCGCGGCTATGTACATCTTGAACTGGCTGAGCAGCTGGGCGTCGGTGAGTTCGGTGGCCTCGTCGGTGCCGGTGTGGAACGTCATTCCGGCGTCGTCCAGCCACGCACGGACGGCCCGGGCCTCCTCGTCGGAGACCTTGTTCATCTCGGCGACGAGGGCGCTCTGCGAGAGGCGTTCCTTGTAGATGCCGAGGGGGTTGAGGAGTTCGTCGTCGATGATGGCGTTGTACATGCCCATGCAGCCCTCGTCGAAGACGCCGATGATCGCCTTCTCCTCGCGCAGCTGCCGGGCGAGGGCGGTGCCGAGTTCGGTCTCCGCGTCCTTCGGGAGCGGCGGCAGGGGGCGGACGTGGCTGCTGTCGTGGGTGAGCTCACCCGTCTCCAGCCAGGTGCGCAGTCCGTCTCGGGCCCAGGTGTCGGTGAAGTCGGGACTCCACAGGACCGAGTAGTCGCGGCCTGCCTTGGTGAGGCTGCCGGCCAGGTTCAGCAGGCCGACGAGGCCCGGGAACTCGCCGCTCCAGTTGGCGACGACCAGGATGGGGCCCTCGTGGTCGCGCAGCCCGGCGAGGACGTGGTGGCTGTACTGCCACACGGCCTCGACGACGATCAGCGGAGCGTTCCTGGGCAGGTCCTTGAAGACCTCGATGCCGGCGCGCTGGCTGTCGATGAAGCCGTGGCCCTTGGTCTCGTCGACGGGGTGGCCGCGGCGGACCGTCCAGCCGAGGTCGGCGACGGCGGCCGCGAGGTCGTTCTCCAGCTTCTCCTGGGTGGGCCAGCAGGTGGTGTTGGCGGCGGGGCGGAGGTCGCCGCTGGCCACGGTGTAGACGGTGTTCGGCTCGGCGGCCGGCGGCCGGCGGAGCTCGGGCAGGGTGTACGCGGTCATGCGTTCTCCGTTGGTAGTGCGTCCGGCCCGGGTTGGTGCGGGCGGAGTTCTGTCGGTCGGTCTTCGGGGGCGGGGGTGGGGCGAGCACGGGGGACGGGGGCGGTGGGTGGGTACGTCGGGGCCGGGGCGGGCGCGGGGGCGCCCACGGCGGGTGGGTACGTCGGGGCCGGGGCGAGCGCGGGGGCGCCCACGGCGGGTGGGTACGTCGGGGCCGGGGCGGGGGTGTCCGTCCTCGGACCGGCGCGGATCACGTCACTTGGAGAGGTGCGGGGCGCGAACGCGCCGGCCACTGCGGGCGAACACCCCCGCCCCGACCCCTCCACGCCGTCGGCAGCTTTCCGCGCTCCGCGGGCAGTCGCTCACCTCGTCGGCCGCGGGCAGTCGTGCCGCTGGGGCGGCACGGGTGGGCGGTGGGGGTACCTCCCGCTCGAGCGAAGTCGAGAGTGGGGGAGGCACCCCGCCGGCGCCGGGCTGCGCAGACATCCCCCGGCCCGCACCCACACGGAGCACTCACCGCTCCTGCACCGAGGCCAGCGCATGCACCGTCGCCATGGTGTCCGGGTACAGCCGCCGGTACAGCGCGTACAGCTCGTCATAGCACCCCGCATACGACGCCCGAGGGGCCACCGTCTCCCGCACCGGGTTCCAGTCGTCGACGGACACCGCCGAGACGAGCTGTGCGGCCAGCAGGGCGCCCCCGTAGCTCGCCCCGATGGTGACGGCACGCAGTTCCTGCGGGCGCCCGGTGATGTCCGAGACGATCTGTGTCCACAGCGAGCCCTGGGTGCCGCCGCCCACGGCGACCACGCGCCGGATGTCGCCGCCGGCCGCCTCGATGCCCTCGATGTTGTGGCGTACGCCGAACCCGGTGGCTTCCAGCGCGGCCCGGTAGAGGTCGCCCCGGGTGTGGGAGAGGGTCAGCCCGGCGATCACTCCCCGGGCGTCGGGGTCCATGACGGGAGTGCGTTCGCCGGAGAAGTACGGGAGCATCAGCAGTCCGTTGGCACCGGGGCCGGACTCGGTGGCGAGGCGGGTGAGCGCACCGTGGTCGGCGTCGGCGAACAGGTCGCGCAGCCAGTTGGTGACGGCACCGGAGGTGGCCATGCCGCCGGCCAGGTTACGGGTGCCGGGCAGTGCGCCGACGGTGCCCCACAGGGACGCGCTGGTGAGCGGCTCGGGCACGGTGTGGATCAGAAACATGGTCGTGCCATACATGAGCATCAGGTCACCGGTGTGCTGCGCTCCGACGCTGAGTGCTTCCGCCCAGGCGTCGATGGTGCCGGTGGTGACGGGAATGCCGGCGGGCAGGCCGGTCTCACGGGCCGCCTCGGCGGTGACGACGCCGGCCGTCTCGCCGGACCAGCGCAGCGGCGGCAGCTCGACACCCGGGGCCACCTCCGCCGCCCAGGGTTCGTACCAGTCGCCGGCATGGGTGTCGTACAGGGGGGTGCACTGGCTGGCCGAGTGGTGGTCGAGGACGTAGGCGCCGGTGAGCTTGCGGACCAGCCAGGAGCTGGGCATGTAGAGGCGGCGGGCCCGGCCGTAGATCTCGGGTTCCTCCTCCGCGACCCAGGCGATCTTGGGTCCGGCGGCCTGGGTGGTCAGGGCGGAGCCGCCGCGCCGGATGATCTCCTCGGCGCCGAGCTGCTCCTCGATGCGCCGGATCTGGGCGACCGAGCGCGTGTCCACGCCGTAGAGGATCGCGGGGCGCAGCGGCGTGTCGTGTTCGTCGGTCAGCAGGACGCAGGGGCCCATGCCGCTGACCCCGACGGCGACGACGGTGGTGTCAGCGGTCTCGGTCAGTTCCCGGGCCAGTGCGGTGAACTCGTCCCACCACACCGAGGCGTCCATCTCGAAGCGGCCGGGTCCCGGTCTGGCGGGGGTGTGCTCCCGTACGGCGGAACGGATCAGCGTGCCGTCGAGGCCGACGAGGACGCCCTTGCTGCTCGAGGTGCCGATGTCCACACCGATGACTGCGTTGCCCATGACGAGCAACCTTGCAGAAATCGATTTCAGCGTCAAGGGAGCACGCGGAAGTGCCAGCTACTCCGGAATGCGGCACGTCAGCAGCGTGTGGAGATGTCGGCAAGCGACCTCGCGTCTCACCTCTTGACACCCCTGGGGACCCGTCCTACGTTTCGGTGAAATGGATTTCAGAGGTGATCGCCGACGCTTCGACGCACCTCGTCCGAGCGCCACCATCTGTAGGGTGCCCGGCGCACCGCAACCCCACCCACTGAAGGCAAGACACGATGACGACCTTTGGACTCGACGGCATCTCGCGCAGGACGCGTGCCGTGAGCCGTTCCATCAGCGCCGAGAACTTCACCGGCGCCAAGTCCGGCGGCGGCCGTGCCACCGAGGGCACCGGAGCGGTGGCGGCGAGCCGGCTGGGGCCGGGCTGGAAGATCTCCCCCAGCATCGACATCGCCGCCGGCGAGACGGCGGTGCTCGCGGACATCGACGGTCCCGGCACCATCCGCCATCTGTGGTGCACCACCGACCCGCACCGGGCGTGGCGCGGCACCCTGCTGCGCATGTACTGGGAGGGCGAGGAGACCCCGGCCGTCGAGGTCCCGCTCGGCGACTTCTTCTGCAACGGCTGGAACACCTTCAGCCAGGTGTCGTCCGTGCCCGTCGCGGCCAACCCCAACGGCGGTTTCAACGCCTACTGGCCCATGCCGTTCCGCCGCAAGGCGCGCATCACGCTGGAGAACCTGACCGCCGAGAAGGTCACGCTCTACTACCAGGTGGACTACGAGCTGGACGAGGTCGGCGACGACGCGTCCTACTTCCACGCCCAGTGGCGGCGCAGCCACCCGGTGCCGTTCGGTGAGGAGCACACGCTGCTCGACGGCGTCACCGGCGCCGGCAGCTATGTCGGTACGTACCTGGCCTGGGGTGTCAACAGCCCGGGCTGGTGGGGCGAGGGCGAGCTGAAGTTCTTCCTCGACGGCGACGACGCCTACCCGACGATCTGCGGCACCGGCACCGAGGACTACTTCGGCGGCGCGTGGAACTTCGACGTGCCCGGTCAGGGCTACACCGCGTACACCACGCCGTATCTGGGCCTGAACCAGATCCTGCGTCCTGACGGGCTGTACAGCAGCCAGCAGCGTTTCGGGATGTACCGCTGGCACGTCCTGGACCCGATCCGCTTCGCCGAGGACCTCCGCGTCACCGTGCAGAGCCTCGGCATCGGTCCCGGCCAGGGCAACGGCCTGCCGCACCGCTACCGGCACACCAGCGACGACATCGCCAGCACCTCGCTGTTCTACCTGGACGCCCCGAGCTCGGCGTCCCTCCCGGCCACGCCGGATCTGCTCACCCTCGAAGTCGACTGACCGTCGTCGTACGGCACGTCGCTCACGGACAACCGGCGGCACACGCCGGTCATCGCGGTTCCGTCCGCCGGGCGGCCGGTCCTCCGCACGCGAGGGCCGGCCGCCCGCGGCCCGCCCCCCAGGCTCCGCTCTTCCTCACACGGCCCCATCCCACTCCGACAGGAGCGCACGCATGCTCCAGCACGGCAACGAAGCCGGGCACCCGGCCACGTCCCCCGGCGTCCCGCGCCGCCGCGTCCTCACCGCCATGGCGGGTGCGGGAGCCGCGGTGGCGTCCCCCGCGCTGCTCACCGGTTGCGGCACCGCACAGGCGAAGGGAGGCAACCTCCAGTTCTGGAACTTCTACGGGCCCCAGCGCTCGCCCGACCCGGCGATCAACGCGCAGTCCAAGTGGTTCGTCGACATGGTCGACCAGTGGAACGCCACCCACAAGCAGCAGATCGAGCTCGTCCATCTGCCGCAGCCGACCTATCTCAACGGGTTCAAGCTGCCGTCCGCCTTCGCCACCGGCGAGGGCCCCGACATCTTCATGCTCTCCCCCGGCGACTTCCTGCGCTACTACAACGGCGGCGTCCTGGAGGACCTCACTCCGCACATGGAGCAGGCGGCCATCGACGACTACGGCTCCGCGCTGGACAGCCGCAAGGTAGACGGCAAGGTCTACGCCCTCCCCATGGAGATCGAGCCGCTGGCCATGTTCTACTCCCGGAGCATCTGGGAGAAGGCCGGCCTGTCCGAGGCCGACATCCCCACCACCTGGGACCAGATGCTCGACATCGGCGACAAGCTGCGCTCGAAGACCACGGCCGGCCTCGTCTTCGAGACCAACCCGGGCTACTACCAGAACTTCACCTGGTACCCGTGGATGTGGCAGGGCGGAGGCGACGTCCTCGACGAGCGGGGCAACGTCGCCTTCGACTCCAGGGCCACGCGGCGGGCCCTGTCCTTCTGGCAGGACGCCGTGCGGCACGGCATCACGCCCCGCACCCTGCCCGCGGCCGGCGATGTGATCGGTGGCTTCAAGGCGGGCAACGTCGCCATGTGGCAGCAGGGCATCTGGCAGGTGTCCAGTTTCAAGGCGTTCGCGCCCGACTACGAGTACGGCGTGTTCAAGCTGCCCGTTCCCGACGGCGGCGAGTACGTCACCACCCTGGGCGGCTGGTCGTTCTGCGCCAACGCCCAGGGGCGCAACCCCGAGGCCGCGGCGGAGTTCTGCGTCTGGGCGCTGGGATCCATGAAGGACGATTCCATCAACCGCATGGTCGACTGGTGCACCGGCGCCAAGTCCGATGTGGCGCCGCGCGCCACGGCCCTGGAGCGGGGCGCCGCCAAGGGCGGCTACGACTCCGAGATCATGAAGAAGTTCAAGGACGAGATCTTCCCGGGCGGCCGCGCGGAGCCGCGCTATCCCCCGGTCGTCTACAAGGCGATCTCCGACGCCATCCAGGGGACCATGCTGGCCGGTCACGGCGTCGACGGCGCCACGGAACGGGCCGCCCGGTCCATCGAGGCCTACACCAAGAGCTACAAGGGGGCGAGCCTGATATGAGCAGCGTCGCCGCACAGGACCGACGGTCCGCCGGCACGGCCCCGGCGCAGGCGCCGGCCGCCTCCCCGGGGCGAATCAGGAGCCGCAAGCACCGCGAATGGCTGGCCGCCGGCCTGTTCCTCGCCCCCGACGTCCTCGGACTGCTGGTCTTCGTCGCCGTCCCGATGGTGCTGTCCGTGGTCCTGAGCTTCTACCAGGTCAGCGGCTTCGGCAGCTACGAGTGGATCGGGCTCGGCAACTACGAGCGGATGATGAACGACCCGCTCTTCTGGGACTCCATGAAGATCACCGGCCTGTACGTGGTGATCCTCGTCCCCGTGCTGTTCTGCGTGAGCCTGGCCCTGGGCCTGCTGGTCAAGCAGAAGCTGCCCGGCATGGGCGTGTACCGCACGGTGCTCTTCATGCCGTACGTGATCAGTCTCGTGGTGGTCGGCGTGCTGTGGAAGTTCCTGCTGGACGAGCAGACCGGCGCGGTCAACCGGGCCATGCGGGCGGCCGGCCTGGACGGCGAGTCCTGGCTCGGCAGCCCCTCCCTCGCCCTCGCCCTCGCCTGTGTCATCGCCGTCATGGTGTGGGTGATGATGGGCTACTACATGATCATCTTCCTGGCGGGTCTGCAGGAGATCCCCACGGAGTACTACGAGGCCGCGAAGCTCGACGGCTCGGGACCGTGGACCACGTTCCGCACGATCACCTGGCCGCTGCTCCGTCCCACCAGCTTCTTCGTGCTGCTGATGTCGACGGTCGCCGCCATCACCGGGGGCCTGGACCTGATCTTCGTCCTGACCAACGGCGGTCCCGCCAACGGCACCTCGCTGGCGATCTTCTACATCTACCAGCAGGCCTTCGGCTTCGGTGAGTACGGCTATGCGTCGGCCATGGGTTCGTTCCTGGTGCTGATCATGGTCGTCGTCTCCGCGGTCATCTTCAAGTTCACCAGGGGCGGGAGGTTCGACGATGGCGAGTGACACCATGGCGACGCAGGCGAGCGGCCGGCGCCGGCCGTTCTCCTCCCGCACCGGACTGACGGTCCTCGCCGTCGTCGTGACACTGATCAGCGTCCTGCCCGTGCTGTGGATGCTCACCTCGTCCTTCAAGACACGGGACACCGTCACCGACGGCAAGCTGATCCCCACGGACTTCACCTTCGACAACTTCGTGTACGTCTTCACGGAGGTGCCGTTCGCCCGTTATCTGTGGAACAGCTTCTTCATCCCCGCGGTGATCACCGTGGTGGCGCTGTTCTTCCACTCGATGGCCGCGTACGCGCTGGCCCGGCTCCGTTTCCCGGGTCGCGACAAGCTGTTCGGCGCGATCTTCGCGACGCTCCTGGTCACGGCGCCCGTGGTGCTGATCCCGCTGTTCCTGGTCGTGCGTGAGCTGGGCATGCTGGACAGCTACGCCGGTCTGATCATCCCGGCGATCTTCAACGCCTTCGGCATCTTCCTGCTGCGCCAGTTCTACCTGGGGCTGCCGAAGGAACTGGAGGAGGCCGCGGTGATCGACGGCTGCGGTCACTGGCGGGTGTACTGGAACATCGTGCTTCCGATGTCCCGGCCGATCCTGTCGGCACTGGCGATCTTCTTCTTCCTGGCCAACTGGAACGCCTTCGTCTGGCCGCTGGTCGCCACCAGTGACCAGGACCTGACGGTGGTCCAGCTCGGCATCGCCTCGTTCCAGACGCAGTACAGCTCCAACTGGAACTACATCCTGGCGGCGGCGACGATCGCGGCGCTCCCGATGCTGATCCTGTTCTTCGCCTTCCAGCGGCAGATCGTGGAGTCGGTCAAGACGTCCGGGCTGAAGTAGTCCCTGCACGAACGGCGCCGCCCCGGTCAAGGACCGGGGCGGGGGGGCCTTTTTTGGGGGGCGGGTTCTTATGGGGCGGTCTCCTCCTTCCTCCCCTTTCGGATGGGGTGGAACAAACCCACCCCCGGGAGA
>NZ_JBVIGA010000021.1:90447-154697 GCF_055571035.1 Streptomyces malachitofuscus
GTCCAATCTGCCGGCGCGGAGGGATCCCTGACACACAGTGCACCCCCACGGTCAAGGACCGGGGCGGCGCCGTTCGTGCAGGGGTCAGGCTCCGCGCGGGCCGGCCGTGCTCTCCCGGATCTGCAGGGTGGTGCGCAGCACCACCGTCTGGAGCGGGGGAGTGTTGTTGCCCTCCATGCGCTGGAGGAGCAGTTCGGCGGCGGTGCGCCCGAGTTCGTAGGAGGGCAGTTCGACGGCGGTCAGGGACGGCCGGACCAGGGAGGCCCAGGGGACGTCGCCGAAGGACAGGACTCCGACGTCCGGCGGCGTACGGCCGACCTCTCCGAGCGCGTCCATGACACCGATGGTCATGAGGTTGTTGGCGACGAACACCGCGTCCGGCGGTTCGGGCAGGGCCAGCAGTTCGCGCATCGCGCTGCGGCCGCCGTCGACGCGGAAGTCGGCGTGCCGGACGTACGCCTCGCCGGACGCGACCTCGTCACCGGGGGCGGAGTCCAGGGCGGCGCGGTAGCCCGCCAGCCGCTCCTCGGAGGTGGAGGCGCCGGCGGGGCCGGTGATGCAGGCGATCCTGCGGTAGCCGGCGTCGAGCAGATGGCGCGTGGCCACCTCGCCGCCGTGCCGGTCGTCCACCCTGACGGCGTCCACCTCGGCGTCGCGGGGCCGCCGGTCGACCGCGACCACGGGCACCTTCCGGGCGGTGAGCGGTCCGAGGTCCGTCTCCTCCCGGGAGGCCGCCGCCACGATCACGCCGGCCATCTGCTCACCGAGGGCGACCTCGAGGTAGCGCCGCTCCTTGTCGGTGTCCTCGTCGGAGTTGCACAGGACGACCGAGAGGCTGGTGCGCTGAGCGGCGTCCTCGACACCCCGGGCGAGGGAGGTGAAGAACGGGTTCTCGATGTCCGGGATGATCAGGGCGATCACACTGGAGCGCTGCTTGCGCAGCGACCGGGCGACCCGGTTGGGCGCGAAGCCGAGCGCCGCGGCCGCCTCCTGAACGGACTGGGCGCGTGCCGGTGTGACATTGCCGCCGTTGAAGACGCGCGAGACCGTGGCCGGGGATACTCCCGCGGCTCGCGCCACGTCATGGATCGTCACCACCTGCGTATGCACCTTTCACCGTGTGGGACTCCACCCTACCTTGCGCCTGAAAAGGATTTCATCCCTTAACCAGCGGCTTTGCGGCCCCCGGGCCGGGCAAGCGCGGTCGTTGCGGTGTAAACCACCCGTCCCGGCGGGCAAGTACTTGTCATGAACCTGCGGCCCGGTGGTCGGGCCGCAGTCTCGTGGAGGTGTGGGATGCACCGAAGACTCGCCACCGCACTCGCCGCCCCGGCCCTGGCCCTCGTCAGCGTCCTGGGCACCGCCACCGCCGCCGACGCCGTACCCGCCGACAAGCCCCAGGTCCTGGCGAGCTGGACGCAGACCAGCTCGTCGAGCCACAACCTCTGGGCCGCGGCCCGGGCCAACCAATCGGCCTGGTCCGCCTACGAGTTCAACTGGTCCACCGACTACTGTTCCTCCTCCCCCGACAACCCGTTCGGTTTCCCGTTCTCGACCGCCTGCGCCCGCCATGACTTCGGCTACCGCAACTACAAGGCCGCGGGCATTTTCAGCGCCAACAAGGCCCGGCTCGACAGCGCCTTTTACGAAGACCTCAAACGCGTCTGCGGCCGCTACGGCGGGGCGACGAAGACCGCCTGCAACAGCACCGCGTGGACGTACTACCAGGCCGTCAAGGCCTTCGGCTGAGCGAAGCGTTCACCGAGGGTAATACGGTCGCGGCCGGTGGCCCGCCGCTGCAGACTGTGGCCCGTGGATCGCTTGGCGGAGATCGCGGATCGGCTGGTGGAGGTCGGCGGCGTGGTCGGGGTGTGTCTGGGAGGCAGCCGGGCGCGCGGTACACACGGCCCCGATTCCGACTACGACCTGGGCCTGTACTACCGGCCGCCGCTGGACACCACGGCTCTGCGTCTGCTGGCGGCCGAGCTGACCGGCGGGCCGGTGGAGGTGACCGAGCCGGGTGGCTGGGGGCCGTGGGTGGACGGCGGCGGGTGGCTGACCGTCGACGGCCGTCACGTCGACTGGATCTACCGCGACCTGGACCGTGTGCACCGCGTCTGGCAGGAGTGCCGGGCCGGGCGCTTCGAGATCGGCACCCAGCCCGGCCACCCTCTGGGGGTGTACTCCCACGCCTACGCCGGTGAGGTGGCCCTGGGACGTGTCCTCGCCGATCCCGGCGGCGAGCTCCGGGCCCTGCGGGAGCGTACGCGGCATTATCCGGAGCCGTTGCGCGACGCGCTCATCGGCAACGCGCGATGGGAGGCACCGTTCGTCCTGGGCTGCGCACGCAAGGGAGCGTCCCGGGGAGACTCCTTCTATGTCGCCGGCTGCCTCTTCCGCGCGGTCGGGCTTCTCGTGCACGCTCTCCATGGCCATGCCGGGTGCTGGGTGCTCAACGAGAAGGGTGCCGTGCGGGCCGCGGGGCAACTCCCCGCGGCTCCCAAGGACTTCGCCGAGCGGGCTCACGCGCTGTTCTCCGTGCCCGATACGTCTCCCGAGGCGCTCGGCGCCGCGCTCGACGACGCCGAACGGCTGGTCGCCGAGGTGTGCGACGGCCTCGCCGGGTGACCGCCCACCTCGGCTGCGGACACCTTCTAGCGGCGGTTGCGCACCAGTACGTACAGGAAGTACGGCGTGCCGATCACGGCCGTCATGAGGCCCGCGCCCAGCTGGGCCGGTGCGATCACGGTGCGGCCCAGCAGATCCGCGGTGCACACCAGTACGGCGCCCAGGAGGACGGCGACCGGGAGGACACGGGTGTGCCGGCGTCCGACCAGGGCGCGGGCCGCGTGCGGCGCGACCAGGCCGACGAAGCCGATGGTGCCCGCGGCGGACACGGCGGTGGCGGTGAGCAGCACGCTCAGGACGAGGAAGCCCAGCCTGCCCCGCGTCGGATCGAGTCCGAGCAGCCGGGGGGTGTCCTCGTCCAGGGAGACCAGGTCGAGTTCCTTGTGGCGTACGGCGGCCAGCACGAGGCCGGCGGCGAGGACCGCTGCGAGGGGCAGCACGTCGGGCAGGGTCCGGCCGTAGGTGGAGCCCGACAGCCAGGTGAGGGCCTTGGTGGCGTTGAACGGGTCGGTGAGCACGATCAGCAGGCTGATCAGGGCCGTCGTACCGGTGGCGGCCCCGATGCCGACGAGGACCAGCCGGTTCTGCTGGAAGCCCCCGCGCGCGGCGAGTCCGAACACCACGACGGCGGTGACCGCTGAGCCCGCGAAGGCGGCTCCGGCGACGCTCCACGCGGCGGCGGCCGGGACGGTGGTCACGAGGATCACCGCGCCGAGCGCGCCGCCGCCGGAGACGCCCAGTACGGCGGGTTCGGCCAACGGGTTGCGGGTGACGGCCTGCACCAGGGTTCCGGCCAGCGCGAGCGCCGCGCCGGCGAGGAGGGCGGCGAACACCCGGGGCGTGCGGGTGTCCAGGACGAAGGAGACGGTACGGCCCGCCCTGCCCTGCGCCCAGTTGAGCACGTCGCCCAGCAGCAGCTTGCTGTCGCCCAGAAGGACTGCGGCGACGGTGATGCCGATCAGGGCGAGGGAGAGCACGGTGACGGTGATGAGGAAGACGGTCCTGCTGCGGATGCGCAGTTTGTCGGGCGCGGCTGCGCCGGCGGTGTCGCGGAGCCGGGCCGCCATCACGACGAGGAACACCGCGCCGGTGAGGCTGGTGACCACACCGGTGGGGACGGCCACCGCGGTGTCGGAGTCGACGAACAGCCGCAGCAGGACGTCGGCCCCGAGGACCAGTGCGGCGCCGACCAGGCCCACGAGCGGTGCTCCCGTCCGCAGCCGGGTGACGCCCCGGAACCAGCGGGCGAGCGGACGGACGAGGGCCGGGGCGCACAGGCCGACGAAGCCGATCGGTCCGGCGAGGGTGACGGCGGCCGCGGAGAGCAGCGTCGCGAGGACGACGGCCATGACCCGGGTGGACCGTACCGGGACGCCGAGTCCGCGGGCCGCGTCGTCGCCGAGGGAGAGGGTGTCCACCCGGCGGGCGATCAGCAGCAGACCGACGAGGCCGATGACGGCGACGGGCAGTATCCGCAGGACACCGTCGAAGCCATTCTGGCCGATGCTGCCCTGGTTCCACTGGTAGAGGCCTTCGGTCTCCTGGGGGAACAGCAGGAGCAGCCCTTCGGTGACGGCGGTGAGTCCGAGGGCGAGCGCGGTACCGGCGAGCACCAGGCGTACGGTGCCCGCGCCGAGCCCCGACAGGCCGAGGACGACGGCCGCCGCCGCGAGTCCGCCGGCGAAGGCGATGCCCGAGGAGGCGAGGAGCGGGAGGGACACACCGCTCACGGCGGCGACGCCGAGGGCGAGGTACGACCCCGCGTTGACGGCGAGGGTGTCCGGGGAGGCCAGGACGTTGCGGCTGACGGCCTGCAAGGCCGTGCCGGCCATGCCGAGGGCCGCGCCGACGAGGAGTCCGGCGGTCATCCGGGGCAGCCGTGAGGCGATGACGACGGACGCGTCGTCCGCGTCGGCCCGGCCGGTGAGGGCCTTGAGGACCTCGGCCGGGCCGACCGCGGCCGTGCCCTGGGTGATGTCGACGACGGCGAGGGCCGTGACCAGGAGCACCAGCGCGGTCGTCACCGCGGCCGCGCCCGTCCGGGACGACACCGTCGCCGGACGGGGGGTGGGAGGGGTGGCGGTGACGGTCATCGCGCTACTTCGTCAGCGCGGCGACGAGGGTGTCGGTGTACGCCTCCATCGAGCCGGTGCCGCCGAACATCCAGATGCCGTCGTCCAGCCGGTGCACGTCATCGGACTTCACGAACGGCAGCGACTTCCATACGGAGTTGTCGGCGAGCTCCTTGCCGAAGGGGTTGCTGCTCGCGTCGTCGTCGTTGCCGATGTAAACGAACTGCACCTTCCCGAGGTCGGTGAGCCCTTCGACGTCGGTGGCGGCCAGGCCGTAGGCCTCGTCACCCTTCAGCTTCCAGGCGTTCTTCAGTCCGAGCCGCTCGTTGACCCCGCCGATGAGGGAACCGGAGGTGTAGGGGCGGACGGAGACCTGGTTGGCGTTGACGTAGCCGTCGGCGAAGGCGATCTCCGCGCCGTCCAGACCGGCGTCGGCGAGGGCCTTCCTGCCCTCGGCGAGCTTGGCGTCGAAGTCCTTCTTCAGGGTCGCCGCGCGCTCGGTGGTGCCGGTGGCCTCGGCGATGAGGTCGAGGTTCTCCAGCATGCGGTCGACCGGGTCGGCGGCGTCGGCGGACTTCACCTCGAGGACGGGGGCGACCTTGCGCAACTGCTTGACGGCGTTCGGCTGGAGGTCGGTGGTGGCGACGATGAGGTCGGGCTTGAGCGAGGCGATGGTGTCCATGCTGGGCTCGCCGCGGGTGCCGATGTCCTTGGGCTCGTTCTTGAGCGGGACGGCGGAGTCCCAGGTCTTGTAGCCCTTGACGTCGGCCACGCCGACCGGGTCGACACCGAGCGAGATCAGATGCTCGACGACGTTCCACTCGGTCCCGACCACCTTCTTGGCGGGGCCGTCGAGTTCGACCTTCGTGCCGGAGGCGTCGGTGAGGGTGATCGCCTCGGCGGACGCCTTGGCGTCGTCGGCGGCGGGTTCGGTGGTGCCGCAGGCGGCCAGCAGGAGTGCGGCGGCGGTGACCAGGGGCGCGGTGAGCGGGAGGCGTCTCATGAGGGCGTGCTGAGCCTTTCGGTTCGCGTGTGGTGGCGGCCCATCGCGCGGGTGCGCAGCCGGCCGGTGAGGGGGTCGGTGTCGACCTCGATGCGGATGCCGTAGACCTCGGTCAGCCGCTCCGGTGTGAGGACCTCGCCGGGCGGGCCCTCGGTGACGACGCGTCCCGCCGCCAGGAGCACGATCCGGTCGGCGACGGCCGCCGCCTGGTCGAGGTCGTGCAGGACGACGCCGACGGCGATGCCGTGGTCGTCGGCCAGGTCACGCATGAGGTCGAGGAGTTCGACCTGGTAGCGCAGGTCGAGGTAGGTGGTGGGTTCGTCGAGGAGGAGGACGCCGGTCTCCTGCGCGAGGCAGCCGGCGAGCCAGACGCGCTGGAGCTGTCCGCCCGAGAGGTGTTCGGCTCCGCGGTCGGCGAGTTCGGTGACGCCGGTCAGGGCGAGAGCGCGGTCGACGGCGGCGCGTCCGCCGGGGTCCGTGCCGCCCCATCGGCCGCGGTGCGGGTAGCGGCCGAACTCGACGACGTCCCGCACGCTGAGTCCGCTGGGCGTGGGGCGTCCCTGCAGCAGGAGGGCGACGCGGCGGGAGAACTCCCGTGGGCTGAGCGCCAGCGCGTCGGTGCCGGCATCGATCGTGAGCGTCGCGTGCCGCGGCCGCTGCAGCCGGGCGACCGTGCGCAGCAGGGTCGACTTGCCGCTGCCGTTCGGGCCGACCAGGGCGGTCACTTCGCCGGGCCGCAGGGCCAGCGCCGCGTCGTGCACGACGTCCGTGCCGTCGTACGCCACGGTCACGCCGGCGGCCGACAGGTCGTGGCCGCGCGGGCCCGGGACAGCCTCTTCACCAGGAATCACGAGGCAAGGTTAGCCTACCCTAAATTCCCGTTATCAGGGGGTGACCTGCGGCAAGGCGGAAAACATCTGTCGGCCCGTCAGAAGGCGTACCGCACACCCAGCCACGGTGCGTGGCGGGCGAGCAGTTCCCGCAGCTCCTCGAGAGCACGCCGCTTGACACCGGCCCGGTAGCGGAGGTTGAGGGCGCCGTTCTGGGAGCGCTTGGTCTCCTGCGCGTCGGGCCGCCACAGCACGTCCTCGCCGCGCGGATGCCAGCGCAGGTTGACCTCGTGCAGGTCCGCGTTGTGGGTGAGCATGATCACTTCGGCCCGCGCCTGCCGCTTGACGCGCTCCGGCAGCACGTCGTCCATGTGCCGCAGCAGTTCGGTCCAGGCGTCCTGCCAGCCGGTGCGGACGACGACGGGCGAGAGGTTGAAGTGCACCTCGTACCCGGCGTCAAGGAAGTCGGCGGCGGCGGCGATGCGCCGGTCGACCGGGCTGGTGCGCAGGTCGAGCAGGCGGGAGTCGTCGGGCGGCATCACCGAGAACCGGATGCGGGTGCGGCCGCGCGGGTCGAGCGCCAGCAGGTCGGGGTTGACGAACTTGGTGGCGAACGACGCCTTCGCGGTGGGCCAGTCGCGGAAGGCGCGGACCAGATCGGCGGTGTTGTCGCAGACGAGGGCGTCCACGGAGCAGTCGCCGTTCTCCCCGATGTCGTACACCCATGCCTCGGGGTCGCACTGGTTGGGTTCCGGTTTGGGCCCCTGCGCGGCTACGTGGCGGGCGAGGTGTCCGATGATGGCGTCGATGTTGGTGAAGAGGGTGATGGGGTTGGCGAAGCCCTTGCGCCGGGGCACGTAGCAGTACACGCAGGACAGGGCGCAGCCGTTGGACGGGCCGGGGGCGATCCAGTCGGCGGAGCGGCCGTTGGGACGGGTGGTGAGGGTCTTCTTCACACCCAGGACGAGGGTCTCGCGCTTGATCCGCATCCAGCGGTCGGCGCTGCCCTCGTTGCCGTGCAGCTCGGGGATGCGCCAGTGGGAGTCGACCTCGATCAGCCGGGCGTCGGGGAAGCGGGCGAGGATCTGCCGGCCGCGGGGGGAGACGGCGGCGGCGGGCTCGGCGTGGATCTCGTGGATCGCGAGGAGGCGGCGGGCGTCCGGGGAGTCGCGGAAGGGGGTGGCGGAAGGGGGTGGCGCGTCCGCCGTCGGCGGCTGCGACAGCTCGTCGAGGCCGAAGAGCGGCTCCTGCGGGGTGGGGGACGAGGAAGGGTGGTGGCGCATGTCCTGACCGGCTGCTTCGGGAGGGGGCGGGGCGTGGTGCCCGCCGGCGGGCTTCGGGCGGAACCCGGCGTTCCTCTTCACTGTACGGCGCGGTGGGGGTGCGGCGCGGCGCCGTACGGGGGTGCAGGTCAGGGGGTGTCCGAGCCTGCGGTGCGGGTGCGGCGGCCGGGGTTGCGCAGCCCGGCGCTTGCGGGGTGCCGTCGCGCCCACCCGTGCCGCCCCAGCGGCACGACTGCCCGCGGACGCGGCAGCGGCGGAGCGCGGCAGCGGCCCCACCGCTCCCGCGCTCCGGTCATCATGCTTGGGGGGTGAAGCGGTTCCAGACTCGGTGGGAGGTCAGGAGCTCGCGGACCTGTTCGAGGACTGCCGTGCCGGAGTCGGCGACGACGATGCCCGGGGCGTCGGTGGCGACGCCCGCCGCGTCCAGGGCCGTCTCCCCGCCCGCCCACGCGCCGATCGCCTTGCCGTGCCGGAAGGCCTCCGTCAGCAGTTGGTCCACCCGCGGGTCCGTCGCCGGCCGCGAGGCCGAGGGCGCGCCCTTGCCGTCGCGCGCACCGGGAGCGTCACCGCCCACCGCCGGCGGGCCCGCGAGCAGGACGGCGTCGAACTCGACGGAGCGCGCGGTCACATAGCTGCGCTGGGCGGTCAGCGCGCCCGCGCCCGTGCCGAGGATGCCGCCGGTCGGTGCGACGATCAGGGGGACCATGCCGGCTTCCAGCACCGCGTCCCGTACCGCGTGCACCGCGTCGAGGTCGCCGTCCGGGGCCGTGAGGACACCGATGACGCGGCCGTCCACCGGCCAGGTCCCCCCGACCTGGGAGAGCGCCGGGCTCGGTTCGACGTCGGCGAGCGGCACGGTGGGCTCCGGTGCCGGCAGTCCGAGCCCTTCCGCGACGCCGGCGCACAGCTCGGGGTCGATGTTGGCCAGGACCTGGAGGGTCCGTTTCCTGATGGCCTCCTCGTAGCACTTGCCCAGTTCGAAGGTGTAGGCGCCGATGATGTGCTCGCGCTCCACCGGGCTCATGCTCAGCCAGAAGCGGCGAGGCTGGCTGAAGTGGTCGGCGAACGACTCCGGCGCCTCGCGCACCTTCGACGCCTCCGGAATCCGCACCGGTGTCTCGACGAACGCGCCGGCGTCCGCTCCCGCCGTGAACGGGCAGCCCCCGTCGAGGGAATTGGGCCGGTACGGTGCCACGCCCCGGTGCACGGCGGTCTGGTGCATGCCGTCGCGCAGCATGTCGTTGACCGGCGCGTGCGGGCGGTTGATGGGCAGCTGCGGGAAGTTGGGGCCGCCGAGGCGGGTGATCTGGGTGTCCAGGTACGAGAAGAGCCGGCCCGCGAGCAGCGGGTCGTCGGTGATGTCGATGCCGGGCACGAGGTGGCCGACGTGGAAGGCGACCTGTTCGGTCTCGGCGAAGAAGTTGGACGGGTTCCGGTCGAGGGTCATCAGCCCGATCGGCTGCACCGGCGCGAGCTCCTCGGGCACGATGTTCGTCGGGTCCAGCAGGTCGATGCCCTCGAAGGTCTGGTCCGGGGTGTCGGGGAAGGTCTGGATGCCCAGTTCCCACTGCGGGTACGCACCCGACTCGATGGCGTCCGCCAGGTCCCGGCGGTGGAAGTCCGGGTCGTTGCCGTTGATGAGCTGCGCCTCGTCCCACACCAGGGAGTGCACGCCCAGCTTGGGCTTCCAGTGGAACTTCACCAGCGTCGTGCCGCCCTCGGCGTTCACGAGGCGGAAGGTGTGGACGCCGAAGCCCTCCATCATCCGGTAGGAGCGGGGGATGCCGCGGTCCCCCATGAAGAAGATCGTGTGGTGGGTCGCCTCGGTGTGCAGCGAGACGAAGTCCCAGAAGGTGTCGTGGGCGCTCTGCGCCTGCGGGATCTCCCGGTCCGGGTGCGGCTTCGCGGCGTGCACGACGTCGGGGAACTTGATGGCGTCCTGGATGAAGAAGACCGGGATGTTGTTGCCGACCAGGTCGAAGACGCCCTCGCTGGTGTAGAACTTCGTCGCGAAGCCGCGCGTGTCGCGTACGGTGTCGGCGGAGCCGCGTGAGCCGACCACGGTGGAGAACCGTACGAACACCGGTGTCTCGACGTCCGGGGCGAGGAAGCCGGCCTTGGTCACGGAGGCCGCCGTGCCGTAGCTGCGGAAGACACCGTGCGCGCCCGCGCCGCGGGCGTGGACCACACGCTCCGGGATGCGCTCGTGGTCGAAGTGCATGACCTTCTCGCGCAGATGGTGGTCCTGGAGCAGGACGGGGCCGCGCGGGCCCGCCTTGAGCGAGTGGTCGGTGTCGTACAGCCGTGTGCCCTGCGCGGTGGTCAGACGGCTCCCGGACTGGGCCATCCGCGCCTGGTCGGCACCGGTCGGCTGCCCGGTGGGCGACACGGTGTCCGGGCCGCTCTGGTCCGGCTTGGGCGGCAGCGGCTCACGGGGCTCGGTCGGCTCGGCCACGGTGGGCGGCTGAGGGCCCGGACGGCCGGGAATCCCGTCGGCCGGGGCCGAGGGGTCGCCCTGCAGGCTTTCGGTGATCTTCTTGGCTGCCCGCTTGACGGGATTGGCCTCGCTCATGGGGGGTGACTCTCCTCCGCTTCAGACCGGCCACGGACGGGGTGGCCGTGCGTTCGATTGCCGACTGCGGGCGACCCAATGGGGGCAAAGGGCTAGAAAAGGGCATCGAGCATCGCCACCGTCTCACGGTGAGAACGCCCGCGCAGCAGGCGCGGCCCGATGGGGTGAACTCCCCGCCCGCAGCACCCACGTCCGTACTCCCTCCCGGTCCCCCGCCCCATCCGACCGCCCCGCCCGCGTACCCACGGCCGGGGAGTCAAGGCATGCGGGTTCGGCACCGGGCGCCGCCGCCGACCGGGCGCCGGTTTCAGCAATTCACGTCGGAGGGCTTGCCCGCCAAATGTCTCACCACTTAAATCAAAGCCTGAACTAAGCAGCGATGCAGGCGTGTTGCTCCTCCGGCAGGCCCTCATCCACAGGAAGAGCCGCGTCACCGCACCACCCGCCGCGCGGACGGTTCCGCCTGCGCGCACGCGGGCCCGCCCCGCGTCCCCACATCGCACCAGGAGAAGGCTGACGCATGAGAAGCAGCGAACAATTCGGTCGTCCGAGACGCAGAGCCCTCGGCGCGGCATCGTCGCCACGGCGGCCCTCCTCACCCTGCCCGCCGCGAAGACACCGGCCGCCGCGGCCGAGACACCCCCGTCCAGGGAGCTCCGGCGAGCAACTTCGAGACCGGCCCGTACACGACGTTCGACACCACGCCGATCTCCCGCGAGAAGCCGTTCCTGTACCTCGACGGCGACGAGTACAGGGTGTTCGTGCCCGCCAAGCGCACCGACGCGCGCGGTGTCTCCTGGCCGGCCAACGCGGGCGGTACCTCGCTGCCCCTCGACCGGTTCTACGTGGTCAAGCCGGGTGCCACGGCCGCGACCATCAACGCCGCCCTCGACCAGGGCCTCAACCTGCTGTTCACGCCGGGGGTCCACCGCATCGACGAGACGATCGAGGTCGACCGTGCCGACACGGTGGTACTCGGCCTCGGTCTGGCGACGATCGTTCCGCAGGGCGGGATCGACGCCATGCACGTGGCGGACGTCGACGGTGTCCGGCTCGCCGGTTTCCTCATCGACGCGGGGCCGGTCAGATCCGACACGCTGCTGCGCATCGGCCCGGCGCGATCGTCGGCCGATCACTCCGCCAACCCCACCACGGTGCAGGACGTGTTCGTCCGCATCGGCGGCGCGGGTCCCGGTCTGGCCACCGACTCCGTCGTGGTCAACAGCGACGACGTGCTGATCGACCACACCTGGATCTGGCGTGCCGACCACGGCGAGGGCGTCGGCTGGGAGACCAACCGCGCCGACTACGGGCTGCGCGTCAACGGCGACGACGTCCTCACCACGGGCCTGTTCGTCGAGCACTTCAACAAGTACGACGTGGTCTGGAGCGGCGAACGCGGACGCACGATCTTCTTCCAGAACGAGAAGGCCTACGACGCCCCGAACGAGGCGGCCATCACCCATGACGGCATCGTCGGGTACGCGGCCTACAAGGTCGCCGACTCGGTGAACGAGCACGAGGCGTGGGCGCTGGGCAGCTACTGCAACTACACGTCCGACGACACCATCGTGCAGCACCACGGATTCCAGGTGCCGGTGAAGCCCGGCATCCGGATGCGGCACCTGCAGGTGATCTCCCTCGGCGGCAAGGGGCAGTACCGCCACGTCATCAATGACACGGGAGCCCCGACGTCGGGCACGGACACCATCCCGTCCAAGGTCGTCCACTTCCCCTGAGGGTGACGGCGTCCCGCGCCGGACTCAGAACAGCTGCCCCTGTTCGGCAGGGGCGGTCCGGCGCGGGGCGCGGCGCGGGACCGGGCCGCGGGCCGGGGTCTCCTCGCCGAACAGCGGCTCGGTGCCGTACTCGTCCGGCTCGGCCGGCACCACGACCGGGCCGGTGCCCACGTTGAGGCACAGCGGGGCCTCGCAGTCGAAGTCCCCGGGCGTCATGTCCGTCCAGTCGCGTTCCCGACGCTCACTCACCGACGCTCCGCTCCCCGTCCATCGGGCCAGGTTATCGGCCGGAAGGCGTCCGGCGAACGATGCGCTGCACCGCACGGTCCCGCCAAGTGACGCAGGCCACATCCGCGTTGCGGTCACACATGGCGGGGCCGGTCCGTCAGTGGGGTGTATCCGCGAAGCTGACCAAGGAGAACATCATGAACGCGCGTGTCGACTTCTTCGGCAACCCCCTCGCCGCCAAGGTTCTGCGCCACATCAACTCGGCGGGCAAGGCGGTGACGGATTCCGGGCTGCCGCACGCCACCCAGGAACTGGTCAAGATCCGTGCCAGCCAGATCAACGGGTGCGGCTTCTGCACCGACATGCACACCAAGGACGCCACGGCCGCCGGGGAGACCCCGGTCCGCCTCAATCTGATCGCCGCCTGGCGCGAGGCCACGGTCTTCACCGAGGCGGAGCGTGCGGCGCTGGAGCTGACGGAACAGGGAACCCGGATCGCCGACGCGGCCGGCGGTGTCGACGACGAGGCCTGGGCCGACGCCGCCCAGCACTACGACGAGGAGCAGCTCGTCGCCCTGATCTCCCTGATCGCCGTGATCAACGCCTACAACCGCATCAACGTCATCAATCAACAGCCAGCCGGCGACTACCGGCCCGGCCAGTTCGGGTGACCCCGGGCCGGCCGCCCCCGCGCGGGGGCGGCCGGTGACCGGGCTCCCACCTGCTCGAGCGGTGGTCAGGCCTCCGCGCGCTTCGGCAGCCGCCAGCCGGGGCGGACGAAGTGGCAGGTGTAGCCGTCCGGGTAGCGCTGGAGGTAGTCCTGGTGCTCCGGCTCCGCCTCCCAGAAGGGCCCGGCCGGCGCGACCTCGGTCACCACCTCGCCCGGCCACAGCCCCGACGCGTTGACATCGGCGATCGTGTCCTCCGCGACACGCTTCTGCTCGTCGTCGAGGTAGAAGATGGCGGAGCGGTAGCTCATGCCGATGTCGTTGCCCTGCCGGTTCTTCGTGGTCGGGTCGTGGATCTGGAAGAAGTACTCCAGGATGGTGCGGTAGTCGGTGACGGCCGGGTCGTAGGTGATCTCGATCGACTCGGCGTGGGTGCCGTGGTTGCGGTAGGTGGCGTCGGGCACGTCACCGCCGCTGTACCCGACCCGCGTCGTCAGCACGCCCGGGAACGTGCGGATGAGCTCCTGCATGCCCCAGAAACAGCCGCCCGCGAGCAGCGCCCTCTCCTCGGTCCTCGTCATCTCGTCCCGCCCTTCTCCCAGGTGTCCTGCGACGTTCCCCAGTGAGAACCCCGCCGCGCACCCCATTGTTCCGGCCACGCCCGCACCGGCGGACGGCGGCCCGGCCAACCTGCCCGCATGCTGAGCGACACGCGGGCCTGGCACTGCGACCACCCCTCCCTGCTGATGTCCCTGCTGCCCGGGAGGGTGCGGGTGGGCGACGAGGGCGCCGGGGAACGTGCCGGCCTGCTCGCCCGCCCGTTGCTGCGCGTCCACCGCGTCGAGGTCACCGCGCGCACCCGGCCCCGGACCTGCCAGGCGTGGACCGCACCCGAGCGGGTCCGCCCGCCCGAGGCCACCTGGCGGCCGGAGCTGTGGCGGCGCGCCGTCCACGTCATCCGCCGGGAGCCGCCGACCGCTGGGGGACGCGGTACACGGCGAACGGCAAGGTCGTCCGGACGGAACAGCCGCTGCAGCGGCCGGGCGGCCGGTGACGACGGTGGGCCGGTCGGACTCAGGTGAAGAGGGAGATGCGGGCCGTGATGCTCTTCCCGGCCGGTTCCTGCCGTACGTCCAGGGCCTGGGCGACGGCCATCACGATCTCGAGTCCGTGCTGGCCGACCCGGCCGGGGTCCGCGTCCCGGGGCACCGGCGCCGCGGGGTTGCCGTCGTGGACGACGACCTCGACGGCGTCGTCGGCCAGCCGCAGGTCCAGCCCGACAGGACCCGGCGCGTACTTCCGGGCGTTGGTGACCAGTTCGCTCACCACGAGCTGGGTGACCTCGACGGCGCGCGTCGACACCGGCAGGCCATCCTCCGCCCGCAGCCGGCCCAGGAACGCGGCCGCGAGGTGGCGTGCCTGCGCGATCCAGGCACCGTCGTCGTCCAGGGCGTAGGACGCCCGCCGCCCGGGTGCGCCTGGCACCGCATCCCCTTCGCCGACAGGTCCTGGTTCCATCCGGTCCGCCTTCACTCACCGATCACACCGCGCGACTACCCGCATCGCTCCCCCGCACGCCACTGAAGTGTGACAGGTACCTCCGACATCTCAGCCGGCCAGGTGCCGCTCCATCCAGTCGGCGGCGGTCCGGCGGAACAGACGGCGGTTGTCGGCGCGGCGGAAGTCGTGGCCCTCGTGGCGCAGCAGCAGGAGTTGGGCCTCCAGCCCGCGTTCCCTGGCGGCCCGGACGAACTGTTCGGACTCGCCCGGGGGGACGTTGGTGTCGTGCTCGCCGTGCACGGCGAGGATCGGGGCCCGCAGTGCGTCGACGCGGCTCATCGGCGACAGCGCCCGCAGCAGTTCCCGGTCGTGCTCCGGATGCCCGTACTTGTGGGCGGCGGACTGAGCGATCCAGGGCTCGGTCCCGGCGAAGAAGGTGGCGAAGTCCGACATGCCGCACACCGCGACACCGGTGCGGAACAGATCCGGGTGCCACACCAGCGACGCCATCACCAGATAGCCGCCGTAGGAGCGGCCCATCACGGCCATCCGGCGGGGGTCCGCGAGGCCCCGCACCATCACGTGCGCGGCACAGTCCGCGACGTCGTTGATCGCGTCGAAGCGGCCCCTGCCCAGGTCCGCGTCGACGAAGGTGCGCCCGTGCCCGGACGATCCGCGGACGTCGGGCGCGAACACGTCCAGTCCCCTGCCGAGGAGTTCCAGGTAGAGCGGTTCGAGCACCGGGCGTTCCTGTTCCTCCGGACCGCCGTGCAGGTGCAGGACGCACGGTGCCGGTTCGCCGGGCGAGCGGCCGGGTGCCCGGTAGTACCAGCCGCCGAGGGTGAGTCCGTCGCGGGCCACGGGGCTCATGGGCATCGGCCGTACCGGTGTGCGGCCCGCCGGGAGGGCGTCCTCGTCGCGCGAGGACCAGGGGGTGCGCAGGGGCTGTCCGTACGGCAGCCACCACACGCCGGGGTGGCGCCGTGATCCGGACAGGGCGACGACGGGGGCGTCGGGGTCGGCGGTCGGGGCGATGCGCGTGACCACTTCGTGGGGCAGGTCGACGGTGCGTGCGACACCGGCGGAGGCGGGCCGGGACGTCCCGATGCCGGCCGGCCCGCCGTCGGACCGGGCGGCGGTCAGCCCGGCGGTCTCCAGTTCGCTGACCCCGCGCACGTTCCAGGCCAGTACCGCGCGCCGCCCGTCCCGTCCCAGGGACAGCAGCTCCAGGCCGCAGTCGGGGCGCTGGGCGGCGACCGTGGTGCCGAGCAGATGTCCCCGCGGGTCGAGGTGGGCGGCGACGAGGGCGGCGTGCTCCCGGCCGCCGTCGCTGCGCAGCCACACGGTGCCGGCGTCCGGCGAGAAACCGCCGATCCACGGGTCGCCGTCGGCGACCGGCAGCGCGCAGGTGACCGTCCGGTCGCCGGTGCGCAGCACGAGCGCCTCCCTGCGGCCACGGGGGCCCCGGTACACCAGGGCGAGCCTGCCGTCCCGGCTGAGGTCGCACACCCGCTGGTTGGCCGCCCCGCGTTCGCTCGCCAGCAGCACGGGCGCGGCCGCGCCGTCGGGGTCGACGAGATACGCGGAGAGGGCACGCGGCTCCGGCTCCTCCGCGGACACCGTCCGGTCCCCGTCGGTGGCCCACGCGGGCTCGTGCCGAGGTGCGCCGGGCTCCAGCAGCACGCCCCGGCCGTCCCGGTGTGCCCGGACGGGCGGGGAGGCGCCCGCCGCCCCGGGGTGCGCGGCGAACGGGAGCCCGGCGGGGGCGGAATCGGTGACGGTCACCGCGATGGCCGAGCCGTCGTGCCGCCAGCACCCCAGGCGAGCGGAGGTACCGGGTTCGCCGCCGGCCAGCAGGTGCCGCCCGGTGCCGTCGGGGCGTACGCACAGCACGCGGGTGAGTTCTCCGCCGTCCGGAGCCACCGTGTAGGCGATCCACCGTCCGTCGGGGGACCAGGACACCTCCGTGACCGGATCGGGGTCGGCGTCGAGCCGGCGCACCTCCTCGCCGTCGACGGGGCCGGTCCACAGCTGCGGCACTCCGGCCCGGTCGCAGATGAAGGCGACGTACCGGCCGCCGGGGTCCGCCGACGGGTACCAGCAGCCGTGGACGGCCGGGGGCGGCACGTCGTACGGCGTGGCGGTGTCGCCGAGCGGCAGCGGCTCCGGGGAGGGCAGCTCCCGTGTGGCGGCGTCGGTGCGGGTCTCCATGCCGGTCAGCGGATCCCGTGCGTCTGCAGCCATGTCTCCAGCAGCGCCATCTGCCACAGGGTGTTCGCTCCTCGCCTGGTGCGGTGCGCGTTGGGTGCGTCGAGCAGTGCGGCGACGTAGTCCTCGCGGAAGACGCCGCGGGCCCTGGCCTCGGGGGCGGTGAGGGTCTCGTGGACGCGCTGGAGGACGGGCCCGGCCATGTGCTTGATCGCGGGGACGGGGAAGTAGCCCTTGGGCCGGTCGACGACCTGGCGGGGCAGGACCCGGCGGGCGGCGGCCTTGAGGACGCCCTTGCCGCCGTCGGCGAGCTTCAGCTCGGGCGGGCAGGCGGCGGCCAGTTCGACCAGTGCGTGGTCGAGGAACGGCACCCGGGCCTCCAGGCCCCAGTCCATCGTCATGTTGTCGACCCGTTTGACGGGGTCGTCGACCATCATCACGAGCGTGTCGAGGCGGAGGTCGGCGTCGAGTGCCGTCTCGGCGCCCTCGGCCGCCATGTGCGCGCGGACGAACCCGGCGGAGGTGTCCTCGGCGGGGAGGAACCCGGGCTGGAGCATCGACGCGAGGTCGGCGTGCGAGCGGTCGGAGTAGGTGTCGATGTAGGCCTCGGCGGCCTGCGGCCGCGGCACGTCCGCCATCTGCGGGTACCAGTGGTAGCCGGCGAACACCTCGTCGGCTCCCTGGCCGCTCTGCACAACCTTGACCTCCTTGGCCACCTGCTCCGACAGCAGGTGGAAGGCCACCACGTCGTGGCTCATCATGGGCTCACTCATGGCGCCGACCGCGCCGTCGAGGGCGCCGGCGACCCGGTCGGAGGGGACCATCAGCTGGTGGTGGCGGGTGTCGAAGTGCCGGGCCACGAGGTCGGAGTAGTGGAACTCGTCGCCCTCCTCGTCGCCCTCGGACTCGAAGCCGACGCTGAAGGTGGCCAGGTCCGGCTGCCCTTCGTCGGCCAGCAGCGCCACGATCAGGCTGGAGTCCAGGCCGCCCGAGAGCAGCACCCCGACCGGCACGTCGGCGACCATGCGGCGGCGTACGGCGGTGCGCAGGGCTTCCAGGACGGCGTCCGTCCAGTCGTCGGGGCCGAGGCCGGCGTACTCGGGGCGGCGGGTGTGGTCGGGGTACCAGTAGAGGCGGTCGCGGTGGCTGCCGTCGGGCTGGACGACCCGCACCGTGGCCGGGGGCAGCTTGCGCACGCCGTGGAGGAGGGTGCGGGGTGCGGCGACGGTGGCGTGCCAGCTGAAGTACTGGTGCAGGGCGACGGGGTCCAGTGAGGTGTCGACACCACCGGCCGCGAGCAGCGCGGGAAGGGAGGAGGCGAACCTCAGTCGTTCGGTGGTGCCGGAGAGGTAGAGCGGCTTGATGCCGAGCCGGTCCCGGGCCAGGACCACACGCCCGGTGTCCTGTTCGACGATCACGAAGGCGAACATGCCGAGGAAGCGCTCGACGCAGTCGGTGCCCCACTGCTGGTACGCCTTGAGCACGACCTCGGTGTCGGACTGCGAGAAGAAGCGGTGACCGAGGGCGTGCAGTTCGTCGCGCAGTTCGCGGTAGTTGTAGACGCAGCCGTTGAAGACTCCGGCGAGACGGGCGCGGGGGTCGGTCATCGGCTGGGCGCCGCTGTCGGACAGGTCGATGATCTTCAGTCTGCGGTGTCCGAGGGCCACCGGCCCCTGGGACCACAGCCCGCGTCCGTCGGGGCCTCGCGGTGCGAGCCGGTCGGTCATGCGTTCCACGGCCGCGATGTCCGGCTGCCCGCCGTCGAAACGGACCTCTCCGCTGAGACCGCACATCAGTGGGCCCTCCTTTCCCTCGGGTCCGCGTGGTGGTCCGGGGCCTGGGACGGGGGCGGGGAGGCATGCGTACGACTGGACATGGTGGTGCGACACTCTCCTTGGTCAGGGGTGGTCCGGGAATTGCGCACGAGACCGGAGGACCGGTGGACGGTCCGGATCAGCCGGGCGTGCCCGGCGTCGTGGCCGAGTGGACGTGGGCCCGGGGGCGGCCCGCACCGGGCGGGCCTGCCGGACGCCGGTGACGGCGTCGGGTGGCGGTGGGGGCGAGGCGGTCGCCGCGGGTCTCGGAGGCCAGCATGTCGATGCCGGCGAGCAGGTCCTCGTCCCGTGCGGCCCGGCGCAGCCGGTGTGCGGCGCTGCCCGTGGCGAGGGCCTCTTCGAGGAGCGTGCGCGCGGTGGTGAAGTCGCCGTACGCCTCCAGGGCGGGGCGCAGCCGGTGCAGCATGCCGCGCAGCACGATGGGGGCCGGGGCGCCACGGCGGGTGGCCGGGTCGACGAGCCGGCCCTCGAGGCCCGAGCGCGCGGCGCGCCAGGTGGCGGCGCGCAGCCACTCGTGATGTCCGTCGCACCCGGGCTCCGCCCCGCGCCGCAGACGGTCGAGGGCGTCGCGCACCAGCGCCCTGAAGAGTCCGGCGACCAGCACCACGGTCTCGGTGCGCGGGCAGGCGTCACAGATGCGCAGTTCGAGCGTGCGCTGGTGGGCCGACGGCCGTACGTCGTGGTAGAGCATCCCGGTGTCACTGATGACGCCCGAACCGATCAGCTCCGCCATGGCGGCGTCGTACTCGGCGGCGCTCCGGTAGCAGCCGGCCGGGCCCGCGGTCGGCCACCGCTGCCAGAGCATGGTGCGCCAGCTCGCGTACCCGGTGTCGGCTCCGAGCCAGAACGGGGAACTGGCCGTCAGGGCCAGCAGGGGCGGCAGCCAGGGCGAGAGCAGGCACATGGCGCGTACCGCGGTGTCCCGGTCGGGTACGTCGACGTGCACCTGGGCGCTGCAGATGAGCTGTTCGTCGGCGACCCGGCGGTAGTCGTCGGCCATGCGCCGGAAGCGGGGGTCCTCGGTGACCTCGTGGGAGGTGACGCGGGCCAGCGGAACGGTGCCGGCGGCCACGACGGCCAGGCCGAGCGAGGAGGCGGCCGCGTCCAGCCGGCGCCGGGTGTTGGACAGGTCCGCGAAGAGGGCCTCCAGCGTGTCGTGGACACGGCTGTTGCTCTCGACGGCCGACTGCTGCAGTTCACGGCTGAAGCCCGGTCCGCCGAGCCTGTCGAGCAGCGTGCCGGCACGTGGCACGAGCCGTCCGCTCTCCACGTCCACGACATGGAACTCTTCCTCTGCTCCGATACGCTCCGTCACCGTTGGTCCCCTTGCCCTCGTCCTGTGCCGGACCGCCGGGGCCCGGGGCCACCGGCGGTAAGACGGCACATTCCGGGTGCCCAGAATGCGGTGAGGGCAATCGGAGCCGGAGGTCACTCCCGCTGCGCCGCGCGTGCGCCGTCGGTCCTGGTCTCCAGGGCGCGCAGTACGGCCACCATGTCCTCGCCTCCGTGGCCGTCCGCCACCGTCTCCTCGAAGAGGGCGTGGCAGACGTCGAGGAGCGGCGAGGCCGTGCCCGCCTTGCGGGCGGCCTTTGCGATCAGTCGGTTGTTCTTCAGCACGTCGTCGGCCGCGGCCTGGACCGTGAAGTCGCGCGAGAGCAGTTTGGGCGCCTTCATGCGCGAGACGGCGCTGGCCAGGGGACCGGCGTCCAGGACGTCGAGGAAACGGCGGCGGTCGAGCCCGTGCCGGTCGGCGAAGTGGAACGCCTCGGTGAGCCCGGTGACCTGCGTGATCAGGAACAGGTTCACGGCGAGTTTCATCAGCAGGGCGCCCGGGACCGGGCCGCAGTCGAACGTCTCGCGGCACATCGGGGCGAGCAGCGGCCGTACGTCCGCCACGACGGAGTCGTCGCCCGCCAGCATCGCGACCAGCTGTCCCTGCTCGGCGGGGATCCGGGAACCGGACACCGGGGCTTCCGCGTAGGCACCGCCCGCGGCGCGGACCGCCTCCTCCAGGGCGGCCGAGTACTCCGGCGACACGGTGCCCATGTGGACGACGGTGCGCCCTGCGACACGGGCGGCGAAGTCGGGGGTGCCGCGGCCGAGGATCGCGTCGACGGCGGCCTCGTCGGCCGGCATCAGGATCACGGTGCCGGCCCGGTCGAAGACCTCGGCGGCGCTGCCGGCCACCTCGGCGCCGGCTTCCCGCAGGGGTGCGCACCGGTCGGGGGTGCGGTTCCAGACGACGAGGGGTGTTCCGGCGCGGGCGAGGTTGAGCGCCATGGGCCGGCCCATGACTCCGAGTCCGATGAAGCCCACGTGCACGACGCACCACCGTTTCCGGGTGCGCGGCGCACCCCCACACCTATGACGGCTGTCATAGTAGCGGCCGTCATGACGGCGGTCATAGGGTGAGGGTGACAGCAGTCACGCGGACGGGAGGCCGGGATGACGGTGTCCGGACGGGGGCCCCGGGAGCGGATGGTCTTCAGTGCGGCCCAGCTGATCCGGCGCGACGGCGTGGGTTCCACGGGGATGCGCGACGTGGCCGTGCACGCGCAGGCGCCGCGCGGGTCGCTCCAGCACTACTTCCCGGGCGGCAAGGAACAGCTCGTCGACGAGGCGGTGGGCTGGGCGGGCCGGTACGCCGCCGGCCGCGTGGCCCGCTTCATGGCCGCGCTGCCCGAGCCGACGCCCGGCGGTCTGTTCGACCGGATGGTCCGCCAGTGGACCGAGGAGTACGAGCGGCACGGCTTCGGCGGTGGCTGCCCGGTGGCCGCCGCGACGGTGGACCGCGCCGCGTCCGCCGAGTCGACGCGCGGGGCCGCGTCCGCCGCCTTCGCCGAGTGGACCGGAGCGGTGGCCCGGGCCCTGGCGGACATGGGCGTTCCCGCGGGCCGCTGCGAACCTCTCGCCACGCTCATGATCGGCTCTCTCGAAGGAGCGATCCTCATCGCCCGCGCCGAGCGGAGCGTCCGCGCCCTGACGACGGTCTCCCGTGAGCTCGGCCCCGTCCTGGACGCGGTCGCCGGCGAACCCGTCCGCGCACGTCCGAAGGGTGCCACCAATGAGTGACGCTCTTTCATATTCATTAGAGTGAGCCGGTCAGCATCCGGCTCTTCATGGACCAGTGAGGTAATCCCGAACCATGCCGACCGAAACGTTTGAGTTCCAGGTAGAGGCCCGTCAGCTGCTCCAGCTGATGATCCACTCGGTCTACTCGAACAAGGACGTCTTCCTCCGTGAGCTCGTCTCCAACGCCTCCGACGCGCTCGACAAGCTGCGTCTGGCCGTGCTGCGGGACGACACGCTCGACGCCGACGTCTCCGACCTGCACATCGAGCTGGAAACCGACAAGGACGCCCGGACGCTCACCGTGCGGGACAACGGCATCGGCATGTCGTACGACGAGGTGGGCCAACTCATCGGCACGATCGCCAACTCGGGCACCGCCCAGTTCCTGCGGGAGCTGAAGGAGGCCCAGGACACGGCCGGTGCCGAGGGTCTGATCGGCCAGTTCGGCGTCGGTTTCTACTCGGGCTTCATGGTCGCGGACGAGGTCACCCTGCTCACCCGGCACGCGGGTGAGCAGCAGGGCACCCGCTGGACGTCGCGCGGGGAGGGCACGTACACGCTGGACAGGGTCGACGACGCGCCTCAGGGCACCTCGGTCACCCTGCACCTCAAGCCGGCCGACCCCGACAACCAGCTCCACGACTACACCTCGGTGTGGAAGCTCAAGGAGATCGTCAAGCGCTACTCGGACTTCATCACCTGGCCGATCCGGCTGGTCGGTGAGAAGGGCGACGACGGCGAGGCCGCCGAGCCGGAGACGCTGAACTCGATGAAGGCGCTCTGGGCGCGCTCCCGCGACGAGGTGTCGGAGGAGGAGTACCACGAGCTGTACAAGCACATCGGCCACGACTGGCGCGAACCGCTGGAGACCATCCAGCTGCAGGCCGAGGGCACCTTCGAGTACCAGGCCCTGCTGTTCCTGCCGTCGCACGCCCCGCACGACCTGTTCCAGCGGGACTTCCGGCACGGGCTGCAGCTGTATGTGAAGCGCGTCTTCATCATGGACGACTGCGAGGCGCTGCTGCCGTCGTACCTGCGCTTCGTCAAGGGTGTGGTCGACGCGCAGGACCTCTCGCTGAACGTCTCGCGCGAGATCCTCCAGCAGGACCGGCACATCCGGATGATGCAGCGCAGGCTGACCAAGAAGGTGCTGGCGTCGGTCAAGAGCATGCTGACCGACGACGCCGAGCGGTACGCCACGTTCTGGCGGGAGTTCGGCGCCGTGCTGAAGGAGGGGCTGGTCACCGACGCCGACAACCGTGACGCCCTGCTGGCGGTGGCGTCGTTCACGAGCACGGGCGAGGACGGCGGAACGGTCACCCTGGCGCAGTACGTGGAGCGGATGCAGGAGGGCCAGGAGGACATCTACTACATCACCGGCGAGTCCCGCGAGAGCATCGACAGCTCCCCGCACATGGAGGCGTTCCGTGAGCGGGGCCTCGAGGTGCTGCTGCTCACCGACCCCGTCGACGAGGTGTGGGTCGACGCCGTGGGCGAGTACGAGGGCAAGCGGCTGCGGTCGATCGCCAAGGGCGAGATCGACCTCGACGCCCGCGCGGACGAGGGGAGCGAGGACGACCGGGAGGCGCAGGCCGAGGCGTACGCGGGTCTGCTGGGCTGGATGCGGGAACGCCTGGAGGAGGACGTCAAGGAGGTGCGTCTGTCGACGCGTCTGACGGTGTCCCCGGCGTGCCTCGTGGCCGACGCGAACGATCTCACGCCGGCGCTGGAGAACATGTACCGGGCCATGGGTCAGGAGGTGCCGCGCGCCAAGCGGATCCTCGAACTCAACCCGGATCACGCGCTGGTCAAGGGCCTCAACGAGGCGTACGGGCAGCGCGAGGACCGCTCGGAGCTCACCGACACCGCCGAACTGCTGTACTCGCTGGCCGTGCTGGCGGAGGGCGGCCGGCCGAAGGACCCGGCGCGCTTCGTGCGGCTGATGGCGGACCGACTGGAGCGCACTCTGTGAGGTGACGGCGCGCCCGCCCGTGTTTCAGACACGGGCGGGCGCGGCGGGAGCCGGCCTGCGGGCGGCCGCCCGCAGGCGCCGGCCCCTGCGGGTGAGACCCCAGGGCTTGAGGACCGAGATCACCGTCATGAAGACGTAGGCGGTGAGGGAGACGACCGGTCCCATGAGGACGTCACCGCCGTCGGGCAGGGCGTTTGTGGCAGACACGGCCTCCGCGGCCGCGTTCACTCCCGGCCGCAGCGCGAAGGCCGTGGCCGTGACCGTGGCGAGGGTCAGCCAGAACTTCGTCCACACCCAGCGGTGCCTGGCCAGTCCCCAGGGCGTGCCCAGGGACAGGACGAGCCCGCTGAGGAGCGTCAGGAAGGCGATCGGCAGCAGGAGCCAGTCGGCGAAGAGCTTCATGGCCCGCACGGACGCCTCGAGCACGGCCGGGTCACCGGTGGTGTTCGCGGTGATGCCGAGTGCGAGCAGCCCGACGGTGAGTCCGAGCCAGCCGGCGGAGGCGATGACATGGATGACGAGGTGGGCCCGGCGTGCGGGTCGGCTGAGTTTCACGCGACCCACGGTGCCGGGCCCGGGCGGCGCGGACATCTGACGGCGGGAGTAACCCCGCGTACTGACGTCGGCGTACGTCGCGGGGGTCAGCGGTCGCGCAGCCGGCCCGCCTGTTCCAGGGTGCGCCGGGCCGCGCCGGCCGGCCGGGGTGGCCGGGGTGGCCGCGCACGAAACGCCGGGCGGCACGGGCGGGCTCCCGGCCCAGCCGGTACGCGGCGCCGCCCGGCCCCGGTCGCACCACGGCCCCTTCGTGGACCGGCAGTTCGCGGGTCTTGAGCGAGTCCTTGTAACGGGCGGCCCCGCTGCCCAGGTCGACCATGCGGATTCCGTCGGCGGCCGCGGCCCGGAGCATCCGCAGCAGCAGCACGAGCCCCATCGAGGCGAGCAGAACCGTTGCCGCGGCCCGTCGGGAGCGCACCGTCACCCCTTCGACACGCGTCCGGCGGGGGTGGGAACACCAGACCGGTACCGGGCGGCCCCCGCTGTGCGCCCGGCACGTCCTCCAGTGGCGCCGAGTGCGTACCGCTCCGTCAAGGCCTCCGCGTAGCCACGGAACGCACTCGGTCCGCACCGGCCGCAGCGTTCCCCGGGCGCCCCCTCCCTCACGCCGAGGAACGATCCCTTTTCGGCCGGACGGGCGGCGTGCCGACGGCCGGATCCGGGCACATGTGAGCGGTGACCTCCCCTGACGTTCTCTTCACCCTGCTCGGTGCCGGCGCCCTCCTCGCGGCCGTGCTGCCACGCCTGGTGGCCCGGATACCGCTGTCGCTGCCCCTGGTGTTCCTGGTCTGCGGAGTGGCCCTCCAGCTGCTGCCGTTGCCCATGCCCGAACTGGATCCCGTGTCGGACCGTGCCTGGGTGGAGCATGTCACCGAGATCTGTGTGATCGTCTCCCTCATGGGTGCCGGACTCGCCCTGAACCGGCCCTTCGGCCGGCGCAGCTGGCGGGCCACCTGGCGGCAGCTGGGCGTCACCATGCCCCTGACGATGGCGGCGGTGGGCGTCCTCGCCTGGGGGGTGCTGGGCTGGGCACCGGCCGCGGCACTGCTGCTCGCGGCGGTGCTGGCGCCGACCGATCCGGTGCTCGCCTCGGAGGTGCGGGTGGGCGCGCCCACGGATTCCGAGCACGACGAGGACGAGGTGCGCTTCACGCTGACCAGCGAGGCCGGGCTGAACGACGGGCTGGCCTTTCCCTTCGTCCTGGCCGCCGTCGGGCTCGCGGCCGCCGCGGGCGGGCGGGTGACCGGCGGCGGGATCGCCCACTGGGCCTTGGTCGACCTGCTGTACAAGTGCGCGGTGGGCGTGTTCGCGGGGCTCGCGGTCGGCATGCTGCTGGGCTGGCTGTTCTTCCGCGCGGGGTGGCGGGCGATGCGGCTGTCCGAGCACCGGGAGGGTTTCGTCGCCTTCGGCGCCACGTTCCTCGCCTACGGGGTGACCGAGCTGCTGCACGGCTACGGTTTCGTCGCGGTGTTCGTCACCGCCTGCCGGATCCGCGCGGCGGAGCGGGCGCACGGCTTCCACATCGTGCTGCACGACTTCGTGGAGCAGGTGGAGCGGCTGCTGACCGCCGCGCTGCTGTTCCTGCTCGGCGTGTTCGTCGCCCAGGGCGGGCTGGGGCCGCTGACCTGGCAGGGTGCCCTGGTGGGGATGCTGTTGCTGTTGGTGATCCGGCCGCTGGCCGGGTGGGTCGCCCAGCTCGGTACGCCCGCGGGTCCCCGGGAGCGCCTGGTGATCGCCTTCTTCGGGATCCGCGGCATCGGCTCGCTGTTCTATCTGGCCCACGCGCTCGGCTCCCCCGGTTTCGACGTCCCGGCCGGGCAGTTGTGGGCGGTGGTGACCTTCACGGTGCTGGCGTCCGTCGTCCTGCACGGGGTGACCGCCACCCCCGTGATCTCCCGCCTCGACCGGCTGCGTCTGCGCAGGGCCCACCCGGGCGGTCCGGGAACGGACCCGGACGAGGACGCGGTGGCGGGCGAACGGCTGTGAGGGCGCGGTCCGGCCCGGCGGGGGCGGCGATTCGGGCGGCCGGGCCGACGGGGCGCCCGCCGGCTCGAGCGGAGCCGAGCCACCGGCCGCCCTGCCTGAGCCTCGTCGTTTCGGGGCGAGCACCTACCTCGAGCCACTGGGACGGCCCCGGCGGCGCGACGGCCCACCGAGCCGACCGCCCGCCGGACCCGGGCAACCGCGCCCTCGCCGGACGGCCCACCCGGCCGGCCGGCGCCCTGCCACTGCCCACCCAGCCACCGGCATCTGCGGTCACTCGACCGGGACCCGAACCCACGGCGCGCGGAGCCACTCGGCGGCGCACGGCCCGTCCGGTTACCGGGTCCGCGGCGTACCCGGGCTCCACCGAGCCGAACTCACGCTCCGCCAGGACACCGGACGGCGTTCTCGCGCTGCGCGCGGCGTTCCGATGTGCGCGGTCGTCCCGTTCGGTGGAGTCTGGGGATCATGCCGCGGAAGGATGCGCAGAAGGATGCACAGGACGGCGGGGACGACGACGTGGAGTCCGTCCTCGACGAGCTCTACGCGCTGCCGCCGTCCGAGTTCGTCGCCCGGCGCGAGGAACGGGCCGCGGCCGCGCGGACGGCGCGGCGGGCCGGTGACGCGCGCCGCATCCGCGCCGCCCGCCGGCCCACCCTCGCGGCCTGGGCGGCGAATCTGCTCCGGCGTTCCCGGCCCGACGAGGCGGAGCAGTTCCTGGAGCTGGGACGGGCGCTGCGCGAGGCTCAGGCCACTCTGGATCCGAGCGGGCTGAAGGAGTTGTCGGCCCAGCGACGGCGCATCGTCTCCGAGCTGTCCCGGCAGGCGGCCGGCCTGGCCCGGGAGGCCGGCCATCCGTTGTCGGACACGGTCCAGCGGGAGGTGGAGACGACCCTGCGCGCCGTGCTCGCGGATCCGGAAGCGGCCGGCGTGTGGGCCGCGGGCCGGGTGGAGAGCACGCTCACCCCGCCTTCGGGTTTTCCCGCGGACACGCCCGCCGTGTCGGAACCGGCGGGCAAGGAGTCCCGCACACCCGCCCGTACGCCGTCGGCGCCGGCGCGGAGGAAGGACGAACTGGCGCAACGGCGCGCGGAACGCCAGGAGCGGCTGGCCCGGGCGCGGGAAGCGGCACGGGTGGCGGAGGAGCGGCTGCGTGACCGGCGTGCGGAGCAGGAGGAGGCCGACGGCTCGCTCCGGCGGGCGCGGGAACGGCGCGAGGAGGCCGAGGGGCGGGTGTCCGCGCTGGAGGAGCAACTACGCGATCTGCGCGGTGAGTTGGAGCGCGCCGAGCGCGAGCAGCGGGAGGCGGAGAAGCGGCACCGGGCCGCCGAGGACGCGCTCGGCAAGGCACGGCGGGTGGCGGACGAAGCCGTGAGGGAGGCGGAGCGGGCGGGGAAAGGGGCGCGCTGAACGGGGGACGGCCCAGGTGCGCGAGGGCCGTTCCTCCGGGGGCATGGCGCTCAAATTGAGCCGTGCATTGGCATAGACCTGACACCGACGACTCGCTAAGCTCTGCTCAACTCACCTTGAGAGCGCTCTCACAGTGCGGTTGTTCCACCCCCACCTTGCTGGAACGACGAAGGGCAACCTTCCATGAGACGCACCGGACTCACGCGTGCCTGCGTGGCCGCCCTGTTCATGATCGGCAGCTGGGCCGCGGCCGGCACCCTGCCCGCCTCGGCGCAGAACCCACCCGACTCCCCCGCCGCCCGTGGCGCCGACTCCGCCCCCGCCTCCACCGCCCTGCTGGACGCCATGCAGCGGGACTTCGGCCTGACCCGCGCCGAGGCGGAGGACCGGCTGGCCGCCGAACGCGCGGCGACCGAGCTCGCACCCGAGGCGCGCAGAACGGCCGGATCCGCCTATGGCGGCGCCTGGTTCGACGCCAGGAGCGAGAAACTGACCGTCGCCGTCACCGACGACGCCGACGCCTCGACGGTCCGCACCCTGCGCGCGTCCGGCGCCGCCGTACGCACCGTCGAGCACAGCGCCAAGCAGCTCGACGCGGCCAAGTCCCGTATCGACCGGCTCGAGGCGCCGTCGGGAGTCAACAGCTGGTCCGTCGACCCGACCGCCAACTCGGTCGTGGTGAACGTCGTTGGCGCACACCGTGCTGACAACGATGTCCGCAGCTTCGTGGCCAAGGCCCGCGCAGCCGGCCCCGTCACCGTGCGCACCGTGGCGCGCCAGGCCGAGACGTTCGCCGCCGGGACCGTCGGCGGCGACCCCTACTACACCGGTAACGTCCGCTGCTCCATAGGCTTCTCGGTGCACGGCGGCTTCGTCACCGCCGGGCACTGCGGCGGGGTCGGACAACAGGTCAGAGGCTGGGACGGCTCGTACATCGGCAACTTCCAGGGCTCCTCGTTCCCGGGCAACGACTACGCCTGGGTCAACGTGGGCAGCGGCTGGTGGACGGTGCCGGTGGTGCTCGGCTGGGGCACGGTGTCGGACCAGTTGGTGCGCGGCTCGGCGGAGGCGCCGGTCGGCGCCTCGATCTGCCGCTCCGGGTCCACGACCCACTGGCACTGCGGCCGGGTCCTGGCCAAGAACGAGACCGTCAACTACAGCCAGGGCGCGGTGCATCAGATGACGAAAACGAGCGCCTGCGCCCAAGGCGGCGACTCGGGCGGCTCGTTCATCAGCGGCGACCAGGCGCAGGGCGTCACCTCCGGCGGCTGGGGCAACTGCTCCAGCGGGGGCGAGACCTGGTTCCAGCCGGTCAACGAGATCCTCAACCGATACGGGCTGACCCTGCACACGGCCTGACGGACCGACGACTCATCAGCGGGCCCCGCCGGACGACCGGCGGGGCCCGCCCCTGCGCACACCGGCGAAAGTTACCGTGCCGTAACTTACTCGTGGGTTACCAGCGGTAAGTGAGCGCTGCTAGTTTCACGTTTCACCTTCCGGAGCAGAGCGAGGAGTGAGCCGTGAGCCGAATCAGCAGCGTGCTGACCACCGTGGTCGCCACGACCGCCTGTGTGTGCGTGGCCGCGCCGCCCGCCGCCGCGACCGACCCCGTCGTCTCGCGGGGCGTCACCATCCCCGCCTTCTACACGCCGCCCGCCGAACTGCCCGCGGGCAACGGCGTACTGGTCCGGCACGAGCCACTGCGTCTCGGGCTGAGCCTGCCCAGCCTGGGCGGCCGCTCCCTGCCGGGGACCGCGACCCGCCTGATGTACACCTCCACCGACTCAGGCGGGCAGCCGGTGGCCGTCACCGGCGCCTACATCGAGCCCTCCGCCGACTGGAAGGGCGCCGGCCCCCGTCCCCTGGTGGTGGTCGGCTCCGGAACCATGGGCCAGGGCGACCAGTGCGCACCCTCGCTCGCCCTCCAGCACCCCCTGATCCTCAACGGCCGGACGGTGTCCTTCGGGTACGAGACGGCGGCGGTCCACCGGCTGCTCGCCACCGGGGCGGCCGTCGTCGTCACCGACTACGTGGGCCTCGGCTCGACCGACCGGCTGCACACCTACGTCAACCGCGTCGACGAGGGGCACGCCATGCTGGACGCCGCCCGCGTCGCGCGCTCCGTGCCGGGAGCGTCCGTCACGGACGCCTCCCGCGTGGCCATGTACGGCTACAGCCAGGGAGGCGGGGCCAGTGCCTCGGCGGCAGAACTCCACCGCACCTACGCACCCGACGTACCCCTCGTCGGCACCTACAGCGGGGCGCCGCCGGCCGACCTGACGGAGGTCATGAAGGGCATCGACGGAAGCGCCCTGGCCGGCGCGCTGGCCTGGTCGATCAACGGCTTCGCCCAGGCCGAACCCGAGCTGCGCAGGGTCGTCGACGAGAACATCAACGCCACCGGGCGCGCCGCGCTCGAGGACATCTCCACGGCCTGCGTCGGGGACGCGATCCTCGGCTACGGCTTCACCAAGAGCACCAAGTGGACCTCGAGCGGGAAGTCCGTCGCCGCGATCATCGCCGGTGAGCCCGCCGCCCAGGCCGTCCTCGACAAGCAGCGCCTCGGCACCATGAAGCCCACCGGACCGGTCCGGCTGGTCACCGGCGTCCAGGACGACATCGTCCCGCACGCGCAGGCACGCCGACTGGCCGCGGACTGGTGCGCCAAGGGCGGCGACGTCACCTACAAGGCCGTACGGCTGCCGAATCTGGGCGACAAGCTCCTCACCAACCACCTGGCGCCGCTCCTGGCCGACCAGGGCGACGCGGTCGAGTGGCTGGCCGACCGGCTCAAGGGCAGGCCGGCGGGCTCCAACTGCTGGGCCGTGCCCACCCGGCGCTGAGCCGCGGGCAACGCGACGAGCCCCGTCCCGACGGATCGGGACGGGGCTCGTGAGCAGAGCGCCGGGCAGGCCTTGCACCTGCATCTCCCCGCAGGAAGCGGGGCGTCTTTCCTTGGACCACCAACGCACGGCCGGACTCGGGGAGTTCCCCTCGCCTCAACGTGGAACAACCGTAGCGGTGATCGCCTCACTTGTCACATCGGTCACATGAGTGCGCCGGTGAGGGCTCCCTCGAAGTTCTTCTCCACCTGCGCCTTCTCCGCCGCGCTCGGGTAGGCGTTGGTGCACGAGGTTCCGGCGCTGGCACCCGACATCAGGCTGGAGCAGGGGCCGGGCTTACGGTCCGGCAGGCCGAGCATGTGGCCGAGTTCGTGGGCCGCGATGCGCATCGTGGAGTGACCCTGATCGACCGCCTGGCGTCCGATGTAGACCGTGCCCCTGCCCAGGGAGTCGGGGAGGGAGCGGGGCCAGCCGTCGTCCGCCACGATCCGGATGTCGGCGCGTTCACCGGACGCGGCCGGGCGCAGCTCGACACCGTCCACGCTCGCGTTCCAGATCGCCGCTCCCCGGTCCACGGCGGATCCGAACTCCGCGGCCGCTCCGGCGTCGTAGGTGAGCACCCGGCCGGCCGCCACCAGGGGCTGGGCGGTGCGGGCGGACGGGACGGCCGTGGCCGGGCCGGTCAGCGCGGGGCAGGACAGCACGAGTGCCGCGGCCAGGCCGCCGGTCAGCGTACGGATGCGCATGGTCGACCTCCTGTGGATTCAGAAGCGGAACTGCTGAATCCCATGGAACGGATCGGTTGGACTTCGGGATCACGCGGAGGCACTGTGGGCAAGGATCAACACCATCCCACGGGACACCCCCACTCGCATCACCGGAGACCACCCGATGAACCACATCGCCCATCCCGAGCGCTACGACGGCACCATGCGCTACCGGCGCACCGGCCGCTCGGGGCTCGACCTCCCCCTGCTGTCCCTGGGGTACTGGCACAACTTCGGCGACGACCGGTCCTTCGAGACACAGCGCGAGATCGCCCTGCGCGCCTTCGACCTGGGCATCACCCACCACGACCTGGCCAACAACTACGGCCCGCCCTACGGCGCGGCGGAGATCAACTTCGGCCGGCTGATGAAGCAGGACCTCGCACCGTACCGGGACGAACTGGTGGTCTCCACCAAGGCCGGCTGGGACATGTGGCCCGGCCCCTACGGCCAGGGCGGCGGCTCCCGCAAGTACATGCTGGCCTCGCTCGACCAGTCCCTGCAGCGCATGGGACTGGAGTACGTCGACATCTTCTACTCGCACCGGCTCGACGCCACCACGCCGCTCGAGGAGACCATGGGCGCCCTGGACACCGCCGTCCGCCAGGGCAAGGCGCTCTACGTCGGCATCTCCTCCTACGACGCCGAGCGCACCCGTCGGGCCGTGGCCATCCTCCGCGACCTCGGCACTCCGCTGCTGATCCATCAGCCCTCGTACAACATGCTGAACCGCTGGATCGAGACGGACGGCCTGCTGGACGTGGCCCAGGAGGAGGGCTTCGGCATCATCGGGTTCACGGCACTGGCGCAGGGGCTGCTGACCGGGCGCTACCTGGACGGCGTACCCCAGGACTCCCGGGCGGCGGCGGGCAAGTCGTTCGACACGGCCTGGCTGACCGACGACATGCTGCACCGGCTGCGCGCCCTGGGCGACATCGCGGCACGGCGCGGGCAGAGCCTCGCGCAGATGGCGCTGGCCTGGGCCCTGCGGGACCCGAGGGTCACCTCGCTGGTCATGGGCGCCTCCCGCACCGAGCAGCTGGAGCAGAACGTGGCCGCGCTGGAGAACCTCGACTTCACCGCCGAGGAACTGGCCGAGATCGACAAGTACGCCACGGAGGGCGGCGTCGACCTGTGGCGCGACGCGCGGACGGGCACGATGGGCTGAGCCCCCGGCGGCCGCCACGAGGTGTGCGCGGCCGCGGAAGGGGAACTGCGGTGCTTGAGCCGCGCCGCGAGGCGCGGAGGCCCCCGGCCCTTCGGACGGTCGTATGCAGACCTTCATGCCGTACCCCGATTTCCACGAGTCGGCGCTGGTGCTCGACCGGCGCAGGCTCGGCAAACAGCGGGTGGAGGCGCTCCAGGTGCTGCGCGGGCTGATCGTGCCCGGCTACGGATGGCGCCGCCATCCGGCGGTGCGCATGTGGACCGGCTACGAGGAGGCCCTGGTGCGGTACGGCCTGGAGGTCTGCCGGGTCTGGCGCGACCGTGGCCACCAGGACAGCTGTGCGGCCACCCTCGTCGCCGACCTCGCCGGCGTCCGGCCCGGCGCTCCGGTGCGCGATCAGCGGGCGCTGGCCGAGGCCGGCGAGCTGCCGCCCTGGCTCGGGGACGAGGACCTGCACCGCAGCCATCGCTCGGCGCTCGTCCGCAAGGAACCGGCGGTCTACGCGGAGCTCTTCCCCGGGGAGCCGGACGACCTGCCCTATGTGTGGCCGTCGTCCGACCGGGATCCGGAGGCCGTCGCCGACTGACGGCGCGCGACCGGTCACCCGCGCCGGGCCGGGGCACGGCGCGGTCTCCCGTCACCTCCCGGGCCGGGACCGCGGTGAGGCGCCCGGACCGTTGCCCATGGAACGGCGAGCACGGGTGCCCCGGCGCCCCTCCCCCGGGGTTCGCCAGGGCATCCCGGGCGGCCGTCCGTCACCGGGCGGTCAGGTACTCCTCCACTCCCGGAGCCGCGTGCGCGTCCTCCGCGTTCACCACGCCGCCGACCGCCTTGGCATCGGGCTTGAGCACATACGTCTCGACGCTCGCGGGGCGATCGACGTCGGAGAAGTTCTGCGGGGTGCCGAGGCCGGTGTCGGCGTTCGTCTGGGCCCGGTGCGCCTCGACGACGTCCTCGCGGGTCAGGCCGCCCGCCTCGCAGGCCTTCTTCAGATCGGCGCCCATGAGCTGGGCGGCGTTGTACCCGGACAGCACGCCGGAGTCGACCGGCGACTTCGGGTACTTCTTCTGGTACGACGCCACCATGCGCCGCACGCCGGGCAGGTCGGAGCTGACCGCCGGCGCGGCGCTCACGATGGTGAGCATCGCCGCGAGCGCCGGCGCCGCCGGGGTCTTCATCAGCTGGGGCGCGAAACCGGGGGCGCTGCTGACGACGGGCACCTTCAGGCCGCGGGAGGCCGCGACGCCGACCAGGGAGGCCGTCTGCGCGGGTCCGGCACTGATCAGGACGGCCTTCACGCCCTCCTTGCGCAGGGCCGAGACCTGGGCCGACAGATCGGTGTCCGTCGCCTTGATCTTCTGTCCGGTCACCTTCAGACCGGCCTTCCCGGCCGCCCACGTGGAGCCCTCCAGCGCATTGGCCCCGTAGTCGCCCTCGAAGTAGACGTGACCGATGCTGTCGCCCTTCTTCAGACCCTTGGTGCGGGTGAGGAACTCGACCGCGGCGATCATGTCGACGTCATACGTGGTGCCGAGCACCTGGATGGCGTCCTTGCCGAGCAGGGAGGCCGCCCAGGCCTGCGGGAAGGTGAGCATCTTGTCGCGTTCGATGTCGTCGAGCAGCGCCGCGACCACGGGGGAGCCGATGACCTGGGGCAGCGCCACGACGTCGGGGGCGATGTCGGCGTAGGCGGTGACCGCCTTCTGCACGTCGTAGCCGTGGTCCTTGACGACGATCTCGACCTTGCGGCCGCAGATGCCGCCGTCGGCGTTGACCTCGTCGGCCCACATCTGCTGGGCCTGCACGATGCTCTTGCCGAGCGTGGCGTAGGGGCCGGTCAGGTCGGTGAGCGCGCCGAGTCTGATGGTGTCGGCACCGATGCCGGGCCCGGTGCGCAGGCCGTCGGCCGCCTTGCCGCTCTTGTCGCCGCTCTCCGCCTTGGAGCTGCATCCGGTGGCCGCGAGCAGCAGGGCGAGGGCGCCGGCGAGGACGGTCCCGGCGGTGCGGTGCCGGTTGCGGTGAATGGTGTTCACGGGGTGTGCTCCTTGGGTCGTGCGGCTGCGGCGGGTTGCGGAGGCGCGGGGACAGCGGTGTCCGGGTCGGAGGTGCGGGTGCGGCGACGCCGTACGCGGTCCCGGGCCCGGCGGGCCAGGCCGTGCAGGCCGTCGGGCGCGTACAGCAGGACGAGGACGATGGCCGCGCCGTAGAGGTAGCGGGCCGCCTCGGTGGGGCCCACGGTGCCCTCGGCGGAGCCGGGGGCGGTCACCAGGGGGAGCTGGTCGGCGTAGCGGGTCATCAGCAGGGGCAGCGCGGTGACGAACAGGGCGCCGGCGACGGCTCCGGCGACGGAACCGAGGCCGCCGATGACGATCATGGCGAGGTAGTCGACGGAGAGGGCGAGGGAGAAGTAGTCAGGTACGACGCGCCGGAAGGCGAGCGCCAGCAGCACTCCCGCGAGACCGGCGTACATCGACGACACCACGAAGGCCGCGGAACGGTGCCGGGCGACGTCGACGCCCATCACGGCGGCCGCGGTCTCGCTGTCACGCAAGGCGGCGAGCGCCCGCCCGGGGCGTCCGCGCAGCAGGCCGCGGGCGGTGAACCAGGTGAACGCGAACAGGGCCAGGCCCAGGAACCACAGCCGTTCCTCCGCGCCGAACGGCACACCGAGGACGGTCATTTCGGGGTCGCTCTCCGCGAAGGTGAACCCGCCGAGGCTGAGCGGCGGCACGGAACGGCCGTTGAAGCCGCCGGTGACGGAGTCGGCGGTCAGCAGGACGTGGTGGCCGAGGAAGACCAGGGCGAGCGTCGCGATGCCCAGGTAGATGCCCTTGACCCGGGCGGCGACGGGGCTGAACAGTCCGCCCGCCGTCCCGGCGAGCAGCACCGCGAGCAGGGCGGCGAGGGCCGGGGGCAGTCCCGGTCCGGGTTCGCCCGCGAGCCAGGCGTAGCCGTAGGCGCCGACGGCGAGGAAGAAGGCGTGGCCGAGGGAGAGCTGGCCGGCGGTGCCGCTGAGCAGGGCGAGGCCGACGGCCCCGATGGCCGCGGCCATGGAGAACAGGCCGATGCGCAGCCAGAAGGCGTCCAGGTAGAACGGCGGCAGGCACAGGACGACGGCGAGCAGCAGCAGCGAGGCGCGCCGGCGGGTGAGTGCCGTCAGGAGTCGGTCAGACACGGGCCGCTCCCTTCGCGCCGAACAGTCCGGTGGGCCGGACGAGCAGCACCAGCAGCATCACCGCGTACGGGGCGACGTCGCCGAACCCCTCGCCGAGGATGTGCAGGTCGGACTGGTAGCCGACGACGAGTGCCTCGGTCAGGCCGATGACGAGGCTGCCCGCGAGGGCGCCGGCCGGGGAGGCCAGCCCGCCGAGGATGGCGGCCGGGAAGGCGTTGAGCGCGATCTGGCCGGTGGTGCGCTCCAGGCCCGGCGCGGGGAACGCGGCGAGGAAGACCGCCGCCAGTGCGGCGAGCGCGCCCGCCAGGCACCAGGCGCCCGCGCGGACCCGGCCCAGCCGTACGCCCATGAGCGCGGCGGCCTCCAGGTCCTCGGCCGCCGCCCGCAGGGACAGTCCCCAGGAGGTGAACCGGAACAGTGCGAACACACCGCCGATGACCACCGCCGACACCACGATCGCGGCGAGCCGGCTGTCGGCGACGGTCACCGGTCCCAGCTCGGTCACCGCGTCGCCCCACGGGTCGCCGAGGGACAGCAGGTCGCCGCCGATGCGCCGGGCCAGATCGGTGAGCAGGACGATGTCGATGCCGATGGTGACGATGGTCTGGACGTGGGCCGAGTGGGCGTCCTGGCCACCGCGTTGCAGAAGGAAGCGGTCGAGCGCGCCCGCGAGGGCGGCCGTGCTGAGGACCGCGAGGGCGAGTGCTCCGGCGAACCCGAGGTCGTCGTGAAGGACGGCGATGAGGTAGCCGCCGAAGAGGAGCAGGGAGCCGTGGGCGAAGTTGAGGACGCCCGAGGCCTTGAAGATGACGACGAAGCCGAGGGCGACCAGCGCGTAGACCGCGCCGAGCGCCAGTCCGCCGAGGACGTTGTCGAGAAACCCGGTCATGCCGCTTCCTCCCCTGCCGCGTCGGTCCCGAGGTAGGCGCGCAGCACCTCGGGGTCCCTGCGGACCTCGTCGGGGGTGCCGTGGGCGATGGGCCGGCCGAAGTCGAGCACGGTGACGTCGTCGGCGAGGCGCATGACGAGGCCCATGTCGTGCTCGACGAGGACGATGGACAGGCCGAGTTGGGCCCGCAGTTCGCCCACGGCCTCGGCGGTGCGGGCGCGTTCGGCGGCGTTCATTCCGGCCACCGGTTCGTCGAGGAGCAGCACACGGGGCTCCAGGCAGAGGGCGCGGGCGAGTTCGACGCGCTTGCGGTCGCCGTAGGACAGCAGGGCGACGGGGCTGTCGAAGTGGGGGCCCAGTCCGGTGAGTTCGGCGGTCTCGCGGGCCCGGGCGAGATGGTCGCGCTGTTCCCGGACGGCGCTCGGCAGGCGCAGGGCACTGGCGGCGAATCCGGCGCGGGACAGGGCGTGGCGGCCGAGCATGAGGTTGTCGGCGACCGTGCCGTGGGTGGTGACGATGTTCTGGAAGGTGCGGGCGACGCCGAGGGCGGCGATGCGGTGCGGGGCGAGCCGGGTCAGCTCGGTCTTGCCGAGGGTCACCGTGCCCGCGGCCGGGCGGCACAGACCGGACAGCACGTTGAAGCAGGTCGACTTGCCGGCTCCGTTGGGTCCGATGAGTGCGTGCACCGAGCCGGGGGCGACGGTGAAGGAGACGTCGTCGAGGGCGGTGAGGCCGGCGAAGCGCACGGTGACGCCCCGTACGTCGAGCACGGGCGGTGCGGTGGTGGTGCGGTCGTTCACGCCGCCCCCTGGTCCTCGGCGGCCTCGCCCAGGTAGAGGCGGCGTACGGCGTCGGTGCGGGCGAGTTCGGCGGCGGGGCCGGACAGGCGGGTCTCGCCGACTTCGAGGACGTGTGCGTGGTCGGCGAGGGAGAGCGCCATGCCGGCGTTCTGCTCGACGAGGAGTACGGCGGTTCCCTGGGCGTTGATCTCGCGGATCACGCCGGCGATCCGGGACACCATCTGCGGTGCGAGGCCGAGGGAGGGCTCGTCGAGGAGCAGGAGGCGGGGGGCGGCCATCAGGGCGCGGCCGATGGCGAGCATCTGCTGCTCGCCGCCGGAGAGCAGACCGGCGGCCTGGTGGGTGCGTTCGGCAAGGCGCGGGAAGAGTGCGAAGACGCGGTCGCGGGCCTCCTGTACCTGGGCGCGACCGCGCCGGCCGAGACCGAGTCCGCCGGAGCGGAGGTTCTCGTCGACCGAGAGTCCGGCGAACACGCGCCGTCCCTCGGGGACCTGGACGACTCCGGCGCGCACCGCTGCGACGGGGTCCTTGCCGTCGAGCACCGTCTCGCCGTAGCGGATGCGGCCGGCCGTGAGCGCGCCGCGGTGCAGGCGCAGCGTGCCGGAGACGGCCCGCAGCAGGGTCGTCTTCCCGGCGCCGTTGGCGCCGAGCAGTGCCACGACGGCGCCGGGTGGCACGGTCAGGGACACGGAACGGAGAGCGGACAGCGCGCGCCCGTACGTGACGTCGACGTTCTCGACGTGCAGCGCGGGCAGGCCGTCCGGTGGTGCTTCGGGCATCGCGGCTCCTCGGGGCCGGACCGCCGTTCGGGGCGGCGTCGGCTTCGGGGGAAGGGGTGCTCACGACAGCACGGGGGTGGAGGGGCGGTACAGGTTTCGGCATGCGTACGCTGCGGCGTACCAATGGGGGTGGGTGGGGGTTGTGCGCGTGCCCAGACGCCGGCCGCTGGGGGCGCGGGGTGGAGTGGCTGGGCGCCGGGCAGGTTTGGGCGCCGGGGCTCCGGTGGGCCGGGGCGGGTGGCAGTGGGCGCTTCCGGCGGGGTGCCGTTGCGCCCATCCGTGCCGCCCTGGGGGCACCTCCCAGGCCCTTGAGGCACTGAGGGAGGCGCGACTGCCTTCAGTCGTGCGGGGGACGGGTGCGGGCGCGGATGGGCGCGGCTACGCGCGGGAGGGCTACGGGCGTGGGTGGGCGCGGGTACGCGTCGGACCCGTGCGGGCACGGCCGGGCGCAGCTACGCGCGGGAGGGGTACGGGCACGGCCGGGCACAGGTACGCGCGAGAGGGATGCGGGCGCGGGTGGGCGCGGCTACTGGTGGGGCGGGTGCTGGCGCGGCTGTCTGGGGCTGTGGAGGGTGTGGGCTGTCAGGGCGAGGGTCACCTCTACCAGGTCGGAGGGGCGGGAGAGGGAGCGGCCGGTGAGTTGTTCGTAGCGGCGCAGGCGGTTGAGGACGGTGTTGCGGTGGCAGTACAGGCGCCGGGCCGCCCGCTGGGCCGAGCCGTCACAGGCCAGCCACGTTGCCAGGGTGTCCAGCAGGACCTCCGCGTCGGCGGGTTCGAGAGGGGCGAGCGGGCCGAGGAGCCGCTCGGTCAGCGCGGCGCCGAGTTCCGGGCTCGACGCGACCAGCGCCGCCGGGAGGTGTTCGGTGAGCCGGACCGTACCGCCCGACTCGGGGCTGAGTCCCAGCGCGGTGTCCGCGAGGCGCCGGGCCTCCCCCACGGCGGCCAGTCCGTCGACCGCGCTGCTGACGCCCACCCGTGTCCCGGGTGCCTGCTCCTCGGGCACGATCGGCTCCTCGCCGTCCTCGACCAGAACGATGCCGTAGTCGGCGTCCACACCGGTGTGCCAGTGCACGCGCACACCGGGAGCGAGGGCCGCTTGGGCACCGGGACAACCGGCGAGCCGGCCGCCGGCGGCCGCGACGACCACGTACCGCCCGTGCTCCGGCAGGTCCAGCGCCTGCGCCGCCTCGGGCAGGTCGGCGATCCTGCTCGTGCCGTCCAGCAGCGCCGAGGCCAGCAGACGCACCCTGTTCTCCCTGCGCCACGCCAGCTGCCGCTCGGTCTGCCGGTAGGCCTCCGCGACCAGGGTGCAGTGCTCGTCGACGAAGTCCCACACGTCGGACGCGACGTGCACCAGCAGGCGTACGTCCTCGGGCGCCGTCCTCGACGTCTCGTCGACCAGGCCCTGCCACACCAGTGAGCCGCCCAGCCGGAAGGCGTGCAGCAGCGCGTCCAGCGGAAGCCCCTGTTCGGCGCGGGTGGCGCCGATCTTCCAGGAGCAGCGGCGCGCCGCGTCCCGGGCACCGCGCGGGTCGATCAGGGAGGTGATGCTGTGCCGCAGCGACCGGTGCACCTCCTGCCACGTGGCGGTGGCGTCGCCGTCCATCGCGGACCGGTACGCGGGTTCCCGCTCCTGCAGCGCGGCGACCAACCGGTCGGTGAGCTGGGGCAGGTCGTCCAGCAGAACGCGGGCCGCCCGGTGCAGCACGCGCAGCGCGTCGGCGTCGATCAGCGACCGCACCCGCGGTGTCCGCGGACGTGGGGCGGGCATGGGCCCGGGGCGCAGCAGGGTACGTGGCCGTACGGCGTGTTGCATCGCGATCTCCCCCAGGGTCGGCTTCCCGGCGGTGCCCGTGCGGCGGTCCCCGTACCGGCGCCGGGCCGGCCGGGGAGCCCGTGGGCCGGCCGCCGCCGGACTCGTCCTGCCCCGAAGGATGGCATACCGTCCGGTCGGTCCCTAGAGCCGTGCACCGGTCTTTTCCGCCTGCTCGACCAGACGGGCCAGCTCCACGCGGGAACGGACGCCGAGGGTGGCGAACACGTTCCGCAGGTGATAGTCGACGGTGCGGGTGCTGACGGACAGGCTCAGTGCCACCTCCCGGTTGGTGGCGCCCTCGGCGACACACCGTGCGATACGCAGTTGCTGCGGGGTCAGCCGGGACAGTCCCCCGGTCTCGGAGCCCGCGGGGGCCGCACCGCCCGCCCGCAGCTCGGCGGCCGTCTGCTGCGCCCACGGGTGAGCACCGCAGCGTTCGAAGCCGATGAGCGCCTCCCCGAGCCGGGCCCGTGCCTCGCGCAGCCGGCGCCGGCGCCGCAGCCACTTGCCGTGGAGCAGTTGGGTACGGGCCCGTTCGAAGTCACCGGCCGTCTCCTCGTGACGGTCCAGGGCACGCAGGTACAGGGCGTCGGCCGCCTCCGGTGCGGCCAGCAGCGCGCGGCAGCGCAGGAGTTGGGCGGGGGCGTGCGGGTCGGCGCCGCACGCGGCCCACACCGCGAAGTCCTCGACCACCGCCGAGGCGTGCTCGGGCCGGCCGGCGAGAGCGGTGGCCTCCACGAAACAGGGGACGGCGAGCATCCACACCGCGAAGTGGCCGCGTCGCGCACCGGGGCGGACGAGCGGGGCGAGCCGGTCCGCGGCCTCGCGTGGGCGGCCCGCGCCCAGGTCGGCGCGGGCCGCGGCCCACTGGGCGAGCGTCGCGGCCTGCGCCAGTCCGTGCCGGCGGGCGGTGCGGAGGGCGGCCTCGGCGTGCCCGGCGACGAGTTCCTTCTCCCCTTCGATCGACGCGGCGAGGGCCAGGACCGCGTGGTGATGGGCGGCGGCGTTCCGCTGCCCGGTGCGCGAGGCGGTGCGCAGGCCCTCCTCGGCGTGGGTACGGGCGAGCTGGTGGTGTCCGGCGCGCAGTTCGGCGTACGCCAGGTACTCCAGCGCCCTCGGTTCGAGGGCGGCGGAGCCGCGGGTCCGGGCCGCCGCGAGCGCCTGTGCGCCGGCCCGACGGGCGGCGGTCAGGTCCCCGAGCATGAGCGCGGCGGCGGCCGAACGCAGCAGCCGTTCGGGCTCGTCGCCGCGCAGACCTTGGTCGACCACCCGCCGCAACGGCCCGGCGGCCAGGTCGAACCGCCCGAGCAGCACGGCCCCCATCCCGTCCCGGTGATCACGGAGCACGGCCGTGTGGGACGGGACGACGCCGACGGCCCTTCCTCCCTCGCCCCGTCGGTCCGCGCCGGCCACGCTGCCGTTGCCCGCGCTCCCCGTGGCGGGCACGCCGTGAGCCTGCCCCCGACCGGCGCTCGGCACGGCCGCGGGGGATGCGCCGGTGACCGCCCGGCCCGGGGCGGGAGATTGCGCCGACTTGGCGGTACCCGAGGCACCTTCGCCCGGCGGGGTAGGGAGGCGGCACTCCGCCGCATCGGACGCGCGGGCCACCGCACCGGACTCCCGGCCGGCGACGGGTGGCGACGAGGCGGGGCTGAGGGCCTCCACGCAGGAGGCCGCGGCCGCGTCGCCCGCGTCCACCGCACCCAAAGCGGCCCGCACGGCGGACTCTTGGCCGGCGACCGGTGACGACGGGGCGGGGTGAACCGCCGCGGCGGGAGCAAGGGCCTCCAGACAGGACGCCGCCTCGCCCGCCGACCAGGCCGCGTCCACCGCACCCAGAGCGGACGCGTGGCCGGCGACCGGTGACGACGGAGCAGGGCGGCCCGCCACAGCCGGGGTGACGGCCTCCAGACGCGACGCCGGATCGCCCACCGACCAAGCCGCGTCCACCGCACCCAGAGCGGACTCGTGGCCGGCGATCGGTGACGACGGGGCGGGGTGACCCGCCGCGGCGGGAGCGAGGGCCTCCAGACAGGACGCCGCCTCGCCCGCCGACCAGGCCGCGTCCGCCGCACCCAGCGTGGCCCGGACGGCGTGCTCGTGGCCGACGGCGGCCAGCAGAGCGGCCGCGAGCAGGAAGGACTCACGGGCGTCGGTCACCGGTCCGTCGGCCAGGAGCACCGCGCCCCGCAGGAGTTCCGCCGCGCCCCGCGCGGACGCCGGTGCCGGGTGGCTCCGGGCGGCGTCGAGCAGACGCAGGGCCTCGGGCGGGTGACCGGCGAGGGCGGCCTGCTCGGCGGCCGCGGTGTACCGGTGGGCCCGTTCGGTGGGGTCCGCGGTGAGATCGGCCGCCCGGGTGAGCACCTGGCGGCGCAGCTCCGGCGGAAGGGCCGACGGCCCGTCCGCCGCCGCCACCAGCGCGGCCGCGAGGGCGGGGGCGTGACCCGTGACGGTCCAGGAGCGGTGCAGCAGGGCGAGCGCGCCGTGAGGGTCGGTCAGGGCCTCGGCGAGCGCCCGGTGGGCGGCGCGGCGCCGCTCGGGCGGGGCACCGGCGTACACCGCCCTCCCCAGGAGCGCACTGTGGAACCGGAGCCGGCCCCCGGTGAGGGCCAGCACCTCGGGAAGCGGTCCCGGGGCAGGTGCGCCGGCCGCTCGCCGGACGAGTTCCGCGTCGGCGGCCGGCTCCCCCGTCGCCCGTACGGCTGCCGCCGTCGTCAGCAGCAGGCCGGCCTGCTGCGGCGGCAGCCCGGTCAGGACGCCGCCGACCACGCCGGCCAGGGTCTCCGCGTCGGCCGACGGTTCGGGCAGCGCCCGTCGTCCGCCCAGCTGGGCGGGTGACAGCCGGTGGATCATCGCCAGCAGCAGCGCGGGGTTGCCCTCCGCCGCCGTCACCAACTCCTCGCGGACGGCGGGGTGAACGGCACCGTCCGTCGCCTCGTCGGCCAGACGTGCCGCCTCCGCGGGCGTGAGCGGGCCGAGCCGCAGCACCGGCAGCCCCGCCAGCTCCCGGTCGACGGGCCGGTGTCCGGGGACCGAGAGGAGGACGCCCGCCGGGACCCCCTCCTCGTGCACGCGCGCGACCGCGTGCCCCAGCGCGGCGCGCGACGCGGCGTCCCACCGGTGCACGTCGTCCACGCACACCAGGAGCGGCGCCGCGCCGGCCGCGGTGCGCAGGGCGTCGAACAGCGCTCCCCCCGCCGAGCCTTCCCCGGGGCGGGGCACGGTGCGGCCGGCCGCGCCGATCAGGGTGTGCAGGCCGCTCGGGCGCCGTGCGGACGGGGCCCGGTCGGCGGGTACGTGCCACACCGGTCCGGCCCGGAAGGAGCGCGCGGCCTGTTCGAGGAACGCCGTGCGGCCGCAACCGGGTTCGCCGGTCACGACGCGGACACCGCCATCGGTGCGCAGCGTGTCCAGCAGCGTGGCGATCACCCGAGGCCGGGGGGTCGTCTGTCCGGTCATCCCTCGGACCTTACTCACGCGTAAGGTCGCGCGGAAGGAAGGCGTCCCTTCCTTGGTGAACGCTCAACTGTCGTTCCACCAGCGATTCTTCCCGTTCGACCCGAGGAGCGGACTGTGCCGCGGCCCAAGCGGGCCGGTGCTCGGCGGTGCACCCGCACAACGCCGGTGGCGGCCCGCACCATGTGCGAACCGCCACCGGGTGGCCGTGCCGAAGGCTCAGGAGGTGTGCGGGCAGTTGCCCCGTGACTCCTCGATCGTCAGGCTCGGCCGCGGCAGCGGGCACAGGAACTGTTCGTAGCGGGTGTCGTTGTCGATGAACCGCTTCAGCCAGGAAATGCTGTACTTCGCGATCGTCGTGTTCGACGAGTTGGGTGTGAAGTGGGAGGCTCCGTTCAGCTCCAGGTAGGCCCGGTCCAGGGACGAGGGCAGGCCGGTGTACAGGGGCTCGGCGTGGCTGGAGACAGGGGCGATCGTGTCGCCGTCGGCGCCGAAGATCAGGGTGGGGGTCCTGACCTCGGGCCAGGTCTTGTCGAGGTTCCAGGGCGTCAGCGGGATGGCCGCCTGGAGGGAGGGCCGGTCCTTGGCGGCTTCGAGTGTTCCGCCGCCGCCCATCGAGTGGCCCATCACGCCGAGCCGGCTGCTGTCGACGCGGCCGCGGACCGCGCTGCGCTGCGTGAGGTAGTCCAGCGCGGCCAGCAGCTGTTCGCCGCGGGAGTCGGGCTGGTCGAGCGTGGTCCTGGTGTCGATGGTGAACACCACGAACCCCTGGGACGCCAGACGGGGTCCCAGCCAGGCGATGGAGGACTCGTAGGCGGTGAAGCCGGGCGACACGGCGATCGCGCCGAAGGTGCCGTCGGCGGTGCTGGTCGGGTAGTGGATCGTGCCTCCGCCGAAGCCGGTGACGGAGAGCGAGGAGACGGAGATGTCCGACACGGCGTAGGGGCCGCGCAGTGCCTCGATGCTCGCCTCGGTGGGTGCCGGGCCGCGCTCGTAGGGGTTGTCCGCCGCGTGGGCGCCGGGGCCGCTGAGGGTGGTGAGTCCGACGACGGCGGCCAGCGCCGCGGTCAGTCCGGCGAGCCGGCCGGCCTTGCGCCTGCTCGTGTGGGGGTGCTGCTGCACGACGAGTGGTCCTCTCTGTCGCGGCGGACCACCCGGCCGGCCGGGTCACGGGATCAAGGCGTGGGTGGGAGCCGTGCCCCGGCCGGGGGCGCCGCCGATTGACTGGCGGTGCCACTGTCGGAGAGGAGGGGGCCGGTACGGACCGGCAATCTCACCGGTCTTGTGGTGCCGTGCCCGGGTGCACGCATGGTGCCGTGCCCGCGTGCGCGCGACAAAGGTGACCCCGCGCACCGCATGCCGGAGAGAAGCGGGGGTACACGGGCAGGCGCGGTCACCGTCGGAGTCGGCGCCGACGGTGACCGCGTCGCGTGCCGGCGAAGTCCGCCGGGCACCGTGATCCGGTGAGGCGCGGCGGAAGCGTCACGCCGCGTCGTAGACGTGGGCCCGGCCGCCGGCCCACTTGACCCAGGCCGGATCGTCCAGGAGCTGCTCACCGTCCGGGAGCCCCGCACGTCGCAGGAACTCCACCACGTCACGGTCCGAGGCGGCGAGGCCGACGATCTCACCGCGCACGGTCACCCGGCGTCCGCCCGAGCCGAGCGGCGGATGTACCACGATCGGCGGCTTCCTCACCCCTCCAGCATCCGGCCGCTGCCGCCGATATGCATCCCGGCACCGCATGTCACCCGACTGGCCCGCCGGACGAGCCGCCCCAGGGTGTGCCGTGCTCGTATGGAAGCGGCCTCCACGCCTACCCGGAGGGAGCTGGGAATGCACGAGATGTGGTGCGGTGCAGACACTTCGGGGGAGCCGGTGTGGCACGTCCTCACCCCGGACAAGACATCGACGCTGTGCGGAGTGGAGAAGGAGGAGGACTCGCCGCGGCGTCACACGACGGACCGGCACTGCTTCTCCTGCATGCAGTCGTTCCAGGCCGTCGTGGCGTCCCGCTGAGGGCCGCGCACTCCGGTCCCGCTCCGTTCCTCGCCGGCCGCTCCTGTCGCTGGGCTCAGTGACAGGGGCGGCCGGTGCCGGAGTTCTCCGGGTGGTGCGTCTGAAGGCGGCAGAAGCAGGACGCCTCGATCGGGACGTCGGCCAGTGCGGCCGCCTGCTGAAGCTGCCGGGCGATGATCGCGGCCTCGCCCGTCTTCCCGGTGCGCAGCAGGCACTCGTGGAACCCGTGCAGCGCCCAGACGTTGTGGGGGTGCTGCTGGGGCCTCGGCAGGGTGGTGTCCAGGCCGAGGTCCGCGCGGTAGACGGCCTCGGCCTCGGCGACGCGGCCCTGTTCCAGGAGCAGCGCCCCGTAGGCGTGCCGGGTGGGCTGCATCCAGCCCCAGGGTTCGTCGTAGGGCAGGTTGTCGTCGAGCTCGATGGACCGCCCCAGCGCGGCGAAGGCGGTGTCGTACTCGCCCTTGCGGTACGCGAGCTCGCCGTCCAGCATCTGCGAGGCGATGGCGAGGATGTCGTGGCAGGTGTTGTTGAACAGCATCCGGGTCGCGGGGACACGGTCCACCGCCGCGCGGAAGCTCTGCCGTTCCGTCTCGGCGGCGTCGGTGGCGCCGGTCGCGGAGAGGGCGACACCGCGGGCGTAGTGGAGCAGGGCGGTGGTCACGCAGTACAGCTCCGGGTCGTCGGGGAACGGCAGCGCGAGGATGTCGTCCCAGCGGCCGAAGCGGATGAAGACGTGGACGCGCATCGCCAGGAACCCCTCGAGCCAGTCGGCCATGGGCGGGCTCTGCACCCGCAGCAGCTTCTCGGGGACGGTGGCCTCGAGCTGTGCGGCGGCGTCCAGGGCGACCTGCGACTGCCCGGCGAACATGGCGCCGTAGATCTTGAAATGGTGGTTGTGGACGCGGTACAGCGTGTAGAAGTTCATCGCGCCCGCGCGCCGGAGGTACTTCTCGTCGGCCGCGATGGCGGCGGTGTTGTCCGAGACGACCCGCCGGTAGTCGCCGCAGAGCACCTCCAGGTGCGAGGGCATGTGGTGCAGGTGCCCGGCGTCGGGCACGGCGCCGCGCAGCCGGTCGGCGACCGTGAGGGCGGCTTCCGGAGTGGCGGACATCTCCATCAGGTGGATGTACAGGTGGAGGATGCCGGGGTGCCGGGCGCCGGCCTCGGTGGCGAGCGCGCCGTCGAGGATCGCCTTGGCCTCGAGGGTGCGGGCACCGTCGGCGGGTCGGCCGGTCCTGAGGTCCCACAGCTGCCAGGGGGTGAGGTTCATCAGCGCGTCGGCGCAGAGCGTGGCCACGTCCAGGTCGCCGGGGGCGCTCTCGTACACGGCGAGCATCCGGTCCGCGTACGGCTCGTTCCACACGGAACAGTCCTCCGCGGCCCGGGCCTGCGGATAGCGGGCGCGCAGGGCCTCCACGAGGGCCTGCTCGACGGGGGTGGCGTGCGCGGCCTTCTCGTGCGCGAGCTCCACGGCCCGGTGGGTGCGCTCGACGGTGCCCGCCAGTTCGTCCTCGCCGAAGGCCTCCCAGGGTTTGTTGTAGTTGGGGCCGAGGGCGTAGGCCATACCCCAGTGGGCCATGGCGCAGTCCGGGTCGGCTTCGGCGGCCTTCTCGAAGCAGGCGACCGCTTCCTCGTGGTTGAAGGCATACGTCCACACCAGCCCGCGGTCGAACCAGAGTTGTGCCTCGGCGGAGGACGTCGTCACCGGCCGGCCGTGGGTGCCGAGGTCGTAGTAGTCGTCCATCACTGCCTGCCTCCCCGGGGAGCGGACGGGCCGGCCGCCGCGCCGGCGGCGGACGTCCCGTGGGGACGAAACCGACGATAGCGGGGCACAGGTGCTCGTGCAGGCGTCAGCGCGGATCCGGCCCCCGTCCGCCTACGTGCTGACGAGGAGCTGCGGGGACAGCACCTTGATCATCGTGTTGGTCCAGCGCATCTGGCGGAGGGTCTGGGGATGGCAGGACGAGACCAGGTCCAGCAGGTCCCGGTCCCGGGTGGCCTGCGCCGCCTGGGCCAGCATCTCCCAGTGGAGCGAGTTGCGGGTGGCGGCCAGGTGCAGGTCGCACAGGTCGTGCAGGAGGAGCAGACCGGTCTCCGGGCGGCGTCCGAGGATCTCCGAGGTCTTCTCCCGCAGCGCGGCGAGCGCGCCGGGCGCGGGGTGGTCACGGGGACCGGGCAGATCGAGGCCGTGATCGCGGCCGAGGGCTGCCAGCCGCGTGGCGTGTTCCCGGGACCAGCGGGCGACGTCGGTGGCGACATGGTGGAACTCGTGCTCGACCCGATGGCGTTCGGCGGCGGCGAGCAGGTTCTGTTCCAGCTCCCGTTCACCGTCGTGCAGGGTGCGCAGGGTGACGCCGATGCCGCTCATGCCGTGCTCCCCGCCGTGTCGGTGCCGTCCGCTCCCCCGCCGTGCCCCGCGTCGCGCCGGGCGACCAGGGTCATGCGCGCAGCGGCCGTCTTGAACAGCGGCTGTTTGGAGAGCGGGTCCCAGTCGGTGATGGTGGTCTCGTTGGCGGCGCGGCCGGGGGTGTCGTCGGGCGGCCGGTGGCCCTCCGGTGTGTCCCAGTAGCCGTAGTGGAACGGCACGAACACCACGCCGTCGCGGATCGCGGTCGTCCGCAGCCGGGCCCGCAGGGCTCCGCGCGGGGTCGTGACCTGGACCAGGTCGCCGTCGGACAGCCCTTGTGCGGCGGCCTCCGCGGGGGAGATCTCCGCCCATACGTCCGGCGCGGCGGCGTTGAGCTCGGGGGCGCGGCCGGTCTTGGTGCGGGTGTGGAAGTGGTGGACCGTGCGGCCGGTGATCAGCTGGAGAGGGTACTCGGGCGAGGTGTCCTCGTGGGGCGGGAGGTACTCGGCGGCCTTGATCACCGCCTTGCCGTCCGGGTTGAGGGAGCGGTACTCGACCGGTGTGACGGTCGCGCCGGTCACCATGTCCTTGCCGTAGCTCTCGCACACGTCGGGGTGGGCGTAGGTGATGCCGTCGGCGTAGAGGCGTGCGGTGCCGTCGGGGGCGTCCTCGGTACAGGGCCACTGGATGCCGCTGCCGCGCCGCAGTTTGTCGTAGCTGAGTCCGGTGTAGTCGCAGGGGCGCCCGGCGCTGCACCGCTGCCAGGCAGCGAAGGCGCCCTGCGGGTCGCGCCAGCTGATCAGCGGTCCGCCGTCCTTGTCGCGGAAGTCCATGCGGGCGGCGAAGTCGAGGAAGATGTCGAGGTCGGCGCGGGCCTCGCCGGGCGGTTCGACGGCCTTCTCCGACAGGTGCACGGTGCGGTCGGTGTTGGTGAAGGTGCCGGTCTTCTCGCCCCAGGTCGCGGCCGGCAGGACGACGTCGGCGAGCTGGGCGGTCTCGGTGAGGAACAGGTCCTGCACCACCACGAACAGCCTTTCCTGGGCGAGGATCGAGCGGATCCTGGCGAGTTCGGGCAGGGAGACGGCCGGGTTGGTGCCGGTGATCCACAGCAGGCCCAGGGAGCCCTGTTCGGCGTAGCGGAAGATCTGCATCGCATGGGTGGGCGGGCCGTGGTGCGGGATGGCGTCCGGCTCGACGTTCCAGATCTCGGCGAGCTCCGCCACGTGCTGGTCGTTCTGCCAGTTGCGGAAGCCGGGGAGGTCGCCGTTCGCACCGCACTCACGGGTGTTCTCGGCGGTGGGCTGGCCGTTCATCTGGAGCAGTCCGCAGCCGGGGCGGCCCAGCATGCCGCGGACGAGATGCAGGTTGTTGACCTGTACGGCGGCGGCGGAGGCCTGGTGGGACTGGTAGACGCCCTGCAGGACGGTGGACAGCAGCCGTCGCGCGTCACCGAGGAGTTCGGCCGCCCGTTCGATCTGCGCGGCGGGGACGTCACAGATCTCCGCGGCCCATTGCGGGGTGCACCGCTCCACGCGAGAGGCGAGTTCGTCGAAGCCGACGGTGTGGGCGTCGAGGAAGGCGCGGTCGATCCGGCCGGTGCGGATGATCTCGTGCAGCAGGGCGTTGAGCAGCGCGACGTTCGTGCCGGGGCGGGGTGCCAGATGCACGTCGGCGCGCCGGGCGACGGGGGTGTACCGGGGGTCGACGCACAGCAGCCGGGGCGGGTCGGAGCCTTCCAGGCGGTCCAGGATCCGCATCCAGAGCACCGTCTGGGTTTCGGCCACGTTGTGCCCGAACAGGGCGATGGTGTCGGCGTGGTCGATGTCCTCGTACGAGCCGGGCTGGCCGTCGGAGCCGAAGGTCTCCTTGAGTGCCTCGGCGGCCGTCGCGGTGCACAGCCGGGTGTTGCCGTCGAGGTGGTTGGTGCGGATGCCGACGTGGGCGAGGACCGCGAGGGTGTAGTACTCCTCCAGGAAGAGCTGTCCGGTGGTGTAGAAGCCGACGGCGCCGGGGCCCCGTTCGTCCAGCAGGGTCCGGGTGCGGGAGGCGATCCGGTCCATGGCGGTGTCCCAGTCCGTCTCCACCAGCCGTCCGTGCTGCCGGACGAGGGGCCGGGTGAGACGGTCCGGCGCGTGGTTGGCCTGCCAGCCGAAGAGGTCCTTGGGACCGAGCCGGCCGCGGTTGACCCGGTCGACGGCGCGGCCCCGGACGCCCACGATGCGTCCGTCGCGCACGGCGATGTCCATCGCGTCGCCGTTGGAGTGCAGGATGGAGGCGGAGCGCACCCATCGCTCCACGTCCTCCTCCCGGACCCCTTCCGCCAGATGCATGTCGGTGCGGACCGGCCAGGGCGTGCCGGGTGCGTACGGCGTGCGTGCGCCCCAGGGGTTGGCGATCGGGTCCGTCGAGCTGTCCAAGGTCCGGCCTCCCACGGGAAACGGGCGTCGCCCGGCGAGTACCCCGCGTCCGACCCGCCAGACGCTCACGTAACGCGCCCATACGAGCACCCATGGTGACCACAGGTGTGCCGGGCGGTATTCCTTCGAGGCCTCATTCGCCGACGGGCTGGCAGGGGCCGCGTGGCGCTCCCTAGGATGTATTTCCTGTCCAGCCAGTCCAGTTGGCGCGGTACTCCGCAGGGGGAACGATGCACACCGGTAAGCAGTTGTCCACCGAGATCGACGCAACCGTGCCGACGGCCGCACGTATGTACGACTACTACCTGGGCGGCAAGGACAACTACGCGGCGGACCGCGCCGCGACCGAGGAACTCGACAAGGTGGTGCCCAGCACCCGTCGTCTGGCCCTGAACAACCGGCGCTTCCTCCAGCGCGTGGTCCGTACTCTGACCCAGGAGTACGGCATCCGGCAGTACCTGGACCACGGTTCCGGCCTGCCCACCCAGGACAACGTCCACCAGGTCGCACAGCGCATCGACCCCAGCACCCACGTGGTGTATGTCGACAACGACCCGATGGTTCTGGTCCACGGCCGGGCCCTGCTGGAGCAGGACGAGCGCACCGTGGTGATCCAGGCCGACATGCGCGAGACGGACGAGATCTTCGGGCACCCCGAGACCCAGCGGCTGATCGACTTCTCCGAGCCGGTCTGCGTACTGTTCAACTCGGTCTTCCACTGCATCCCCGACAGCGACACCGACGGCCCGCTCGCGGTGGCCCGCCGGGTGCGCGAACGGCTCGCACCCGGCAGCTTCATGGTGATGTGCCAGCTGGTCAGCGAGGACCCCGAAGTCCGCGAGTTCGTCACGAACTTCATGGACCAGGCGACCCAGGGGCACTGGGGCCGGGTGCGTGAACCGAAGGACGTGGAGGGCTACTTCGAAGGGCTGGAGGTCCTGGAGCCGGGCCTGGTGGAGGTGTCCACCTGGCGTCCGGACACCGAGGTGGCGCCCCGTCAGCTCACGCAGGAGTGGATCGAATTCGGCGGTGTGGGCCGGCTTCCGCAGTAGACACCCTCTAGCGACGCCAAGGCCGGCGCTGCGCCCCTACGAGGTGGCGTAGCGCTCCTTGATCGTGCTGCGCAGCAGTTCCACGGAGTCGCGGGGCTTGAGGGCCTCGTCCGCGAGACGGTCCAGCGCGATGCGGTACTCCTCCGTCTCGTCCCGGTCCTCGAGGAAGTTGGCGCTCCTGATGTGCTCCAGATAGACCACGTCGGGCAGATCCAGACCGCCGAAGCGCAGATAGGTCACCGGGATCGCGGGAGCCGACGCGTTGGTCACGTCGAGCGGCACGATCTGCACCGTCACGTTGGTGCGTTCGGCCATCGTCACCAGGTGCTCGAGCTGCTCGCGCATCACCGCGCGGCTGCCCAGGACTCGCAGCAGGACCGACTCGTCGATGACGGCCCACAACTGCGGCGGGGCCTCGCGCTGCAGAAGCTCGGCGCGGCGCATGCGCAGTTCCACCCGGCGCTGCACCTCGCCCGCCGGGGCGTTGGGCAGCCCTCGTTCGACCACCGCGCGGGTGTAGGCGGCGGTCTGCAGCAGTCCGGGAACGTACTGGATCTCGAAGGTACGGATGGTGGCCGCGGCCTCCTGGAGCCCGACCAGACGGTCGAACCACTCGGGCATCAGCCGCTTGTCGTACCGCTGCCACCAGCCCGGCTCTCCGGCCCGCCGGAGGAGTTTGAGCAGCACCGAGGCCTCGTAGTCGTCGGTGCCGTACAGGTTCAGCAGCGCGCGGACGTCACTCTCGGTCGGCGGGCGCCGGCCCTTGCCGGACTCGATACGGGACAGCTTCGCCCCGCTGAAGCCGGCAGAGCGGGCCGCCTGGTCCTGGGACAGCCCGGCATCCTCGCGGAAGCCCGCCAGCTGCACGCCGACCAGCATCTTCAGCAGGGTCGGCGCGGGCTCGGACCTGTCCAGATAGGGTTCCAGACGGGAGATGCGATGCGACGACGCGGCGGACATCCTGACTCCCAGCAGACCGGCACAAGGGCGATTAACACTATCGCATCTGACGCTGCCTCACCGCATCCGCCCGGGGAAGCCCGGCAGAAGTGAGTGGTTGAACTCCGTTTCACCGGCGCCGCCCCAGGGCGGCCGGCGCCGGCCGCCCTGGCACTCAGAGGAGATGGTCGAACTCGCCGTCCTTCGCACCGGCCAGGAAGGCGGCCAGCTCCGCGGACGTGTAGACGAGGGCGGGGCCGTCGGGATCACGTGAGTTGCGCAGCGCGATCTCCCCGCCGGTCAGCGGCGCCACCTCGACACAGTTGCCCTCGGCATTGCTGTGCCGGCTCTTGATCCAGCGGGCGTCCAACTGACTGGCCCGCACTCCGTTCCGCACTCCTGGCACCGCTGTCTCCTTGCTGTTCGCGTTCCCCACCCGGCACGGCTCCCGCCGCCCATGACGAAAAATCTCGCGCAATTTCTCGTGCAATTGCACGCGAGCGCTGTCAGCGTGGATAATAGCTGCGGCGTCAACCCCCTTGTAGGCGCCCCGTCCTGACGTCGCATCGAGGAGATGCCGTGTCATCACCTGCGTTACCGGCGCTGCGGCCGCCGGCCGTCGCCGTGATCCCGTTGCGTGGCTCCGGCACGGCCCCGGCCTCCCCCCACGCACCGCTGCCCGCGATGCCGTACGAAGGACCTCCTCCGACGCCGGCGACGGCCGGCGCCGCGTCCGCCTCGGTGGCGCTGCGCATCACCTGCAGCCGGGAGGGCCTCGCCCGGGCGCGGTCCTTCACCCGGGACACCCTGGGCGTCTGGTCGCTCGGCCACCGCTGCGACGACGCCACCCTCGTGATGACCGAGCTCACCGCGAACGCCGTGACACACGCGGCACCGCGGTGCGCGGGTGTGCCGGACGTCCGGCTCGGGTTCCACCGGGAACCGGCGCACCTGCTGCTCACCGTCTCCGACCCCGACGACCACCCGCCCGTCCGTGCTCCGGGCGCCTGCCTGGAGGAGCACGGCCGGGGGCTGCACATCGTCGACGCCCTGTCCGAGGCGTGGGGCTGGACCCCCACGGCCCCGGCCGGCAAGACGGTGTGGGCCCGGTTGTCCACCCGCCCGCCCACCTGACACGACTGCCGCGGAAAGGCATCCACGCCATGCGCAGCGCTTCGACGGAACAGCCGAGCAGCGAGCGCCCTGTGCGCCACACGTCCCCCACCGGAGTGGCACGGACCACACCCCTCACGGCAGTGTCCCATGTGCCGTGGGCCGACATGCAGGACTCCACCGGATCGGCGGCGGCCATCCCCCTGCTGCTCAACGGCATCGCCTGGGGAGACTCCGACACGGCCCTCGCCGCCCTGGAGGATCTGCGGAAACGCATCTGCCAGTACGGGTTCGTCACGGAACAGGCGACCGCCGCCACGGTCCCCTTCCTCTGGGAGCTGGCCCAGCTGCCGCACGTCACCTGCCGGGCCCGGATCATCCAGCTGCTCAAGGCCATCGCCGACGCCCGGCAATGGGAGAGCACCGCCGCCGCGTATCCCAAGCTGCTCAACCGCCGCGAGAACCCGGTGGTGTGGGAGCGGGCCGCTCGGCAGGCGGTCCGCGCCCGGCGCGGCGAGCTGAACCGGCTGCTGTCGGAGCCGGACACCGAGATCTCCCGCGCCACCACGGAACTGGCCCGGGCCCTGGCCGACTGAGGCCGGGACGGACACGTCCGGGGGTGGCCCGGGCACCGAACGCGCGCGACCTTCGGGGGACGAGTCGCGCGCAGGGGGAGGGTCGCGCGCGGCCGAGGGGGGAAGGCCGCGCGCGACCCGCGGCACGGAACGGGGGACGGGCGGCAACCCGCCGGTCAGGTGGGTGCCGCCCCTCGCCTCGCGTGGCCCGGCGGTGTAGACATGGCACATGGTCCGACTCATGGGTCGATCCCGGACCCGGTCGCCCCTGCGGCCCGGTGCCGCGGCGTCCGCACGGCGCCGACAGAAGGGGGGCGGCCCCTCTCGGCGGCATCCGGCGGCGGCACTGCGGTCGGTACTGAGCGGGCGCAGCGTCGCCGGTCAGGTGTTCGTACTGCATCTGCTGATCGTGCTCCTGCTGGTCGTGGCCGCGGTCGTCGCCCTGGTGCTTCAGGTCCGTCGGGACAGCACCCAGGAGGCCCGCAACCGTTCGCTCGCCGTGGCGGAGACCTTCGCCAACGCGCCCGGCACCGTGGCGGCGCTCGACTCCCCCGACCCGACGGCCGTCCTGCAGCCACGCGCCGAGGCGGCCCGCGAGGAGTCGAACGTCGACTTCGTCGTCGTGATGAACACCGACGGCATCCGCTACACGCACCCCCGGCCGGACCGCATCGGCAAGCAGTTCGTCGGCACCATCGAGCCCGCGCTGGCCGGGGAGCCGGTCGTGGAGGAGATCGAGGGGACCATCGGGCAGCTGGTGCAGGCGGTGGTGCCGGTCGAGGACGGCGACGGCACGGTGGTGGGCCTGGTGTCGGCGGGGATCACGACCGAGAACGTCGGCGGAGCCGCGGAGGCCCAGCTGCCGCTCGTGCTGAGCGCCGCGCTCGCCGCGCTCGCCCTGGCCACCGGGGGCGCGGCCCTGGTCAGCAGACGACTGCTGCGCCAGACCCACGGCCTGGGCCCGCACGAGATGACACGGATGTACGAACACCACGACGCCGTGCTGCACGCGGTGCGTGAAGGGGTGCTCATCGTCGACGGCCACGGCACCCTCATGCTCGCCAACGACGAGGCGCACCGTCTGTTCGGTCTGCCCCCGGACGCCGAGGGCCGGCATGTGCGGGACATCGGCCTGGATCCCGGCACCGCCGACCTGCTGTCCTCGGGGCGGGTGGCCACGGACGAGGTGCACCGGGTGGGCGACCGGCTGCTGGCGGTCAACCAGCGGCCCACGGACCGCTCGGGCGGCCCGCCCGGCAGTGTCGCCACGGTCCGCGACTCCACCGAGCTGCGTGCCCTGTCCGGCCGGGCCGAGGCGTCACGCGAGCGGCTCAACATGCTCTACGACGCCGGGGTGGGCATCGGGACGAGTCTGGACGTCACCCGCACCGCCGAGGAGCTCACCGAGCTGGCCGTGCCCCGGTTCGCCGACTTCGCCACGGTGGACCTGTTCGAGTCGGTGCTGGCCGGCGGGCACCCGGACCCGGCAGCCGCTCTGCGCCGCACGGCGGTCACGGGAATCGCCGACGACCCTCCGCTCTATCCCAGGGACGAGAAGATCCGCTTCGTGGCGTCGTCCCCGCAGGGCCAGAGCCTCGCCGACGGCCGCCCGGTCCTCGAGCCCCGCCTCGCCGAGGCCCCGGGCTGGCACGCACAGGACGTCGAGCGCTCCGGGCAGGTCATGGAGTACGGCATCCACTCGCTGATCACCGTGCCGCTGCGGGCCGGTGCCCTGGTGCTGGGCGTGGTCAGCTTCTGGCGTTCCCGCAAGGCGGAGCCGTTCGACACCGATGAGCTGGCCCTGGCGGAGGAACTGGTGGCCCGGGCCGCCGTCTCCATCGACAACGCCCGCCGCTACACGCGCGAGCACAGCATGGCGGTGACGCTCCAGCAGAGTCTGCTGCCGCGCAGCCTGCCCGAGCAGAGCGCCCTGGAGATCGCCTACCGCTACCTTCCGGCGCAGGCCGGGGTGGGCGGGGACTGGTTCGACGTCCTGCCGCTGTCCGGCGCGAGGGTCGCCCTGGTGGTCGGCGACGTCGTCGGGCACGGCCTGCACGCGGCGGCCACGATGGGGCGGCTGCGCACCGCGGTGCACAACTTCTCCGCGCTGGACCTCCCGCCCGACGAGCTCCTCGGTCTGCTCGACGAGCTGGTCGCCCGCATCGACCAGGACGAGGCACAGGACGAGCACAGCGCCCCGGTGACCGGTGCGACCTGTCTGTACGCCGTGTACGACCCCGTCTCGCGGCACTGCACCGTCGCCCGTGCGGGTCATCCCCCGCCGGCCCTGGTCCGGCCGGACGGCGGTGTCGAGTTCCCGGACGTGCCCGCCGGCCCCCCGCTGGGGCTCGGCGGGCTGCCGTTCGAGTCGGCCGATCTGGAGCTGCCGGAGGGCAGCCGGCTGGTCCTCTACACCGACGGTCTGGTCGAGGACCGGGGGCACGACATCGACGTCGGCCTGGAGCGGCTGCGTGAGGCGCTGTCCCGGGCCGGGGACTCCCCCGAGGACACCTGCAGGGTCGTGCTGGACTCCCGGCGGCCGGTGCGGGCCGGGGACGACATCGCGCTGATCGTGGCGCGGACGCGGGTGCTGACCGCCGACCGGATCGCCGAGTGGCCGGTGCCGTCGGATCCGGCGGCCGTCGGCGAGGTGCGGGCCGCGGTCACCCGCAAGCTGGCCGAGTGGGGACTGGAGGAGCTGACCTTCGGCACGGAGCTGATCCTGAGCGAGCTGGTCACCAACGCCCTCCGCTACGGAGGCAGCCCGATCCAGGTGCGCATGCTGCACGACCGCAACCTGATCTGCGAGGTCTACGACAGCAGCAGCACCTCGCCGCATCTGCGGTACGCGACCATGACGGACGAGGGCGGGCGCGGGCTGTTCCTGGTCGCCCAGCTCGCCGAGCGCTGGGGCACCCGCTATCTGCCCGCGGGCAAGGTCATCTGGGCGGAGCAGCCCACCCCCTGAGCCATAAGCCAGACCTGGGAGAGGTCATAAGGGATGCTTATGAGCTCATAGAACGGACCCGCGTACCAGGTAAGGCATGCCTTAGTTTAGGCTTCCCCACGAGTCGTCCGTCATCGCTCGAAGGGAACCGCACATGCCCCGCCCCCTGCGGGTAGCCATCGTCGGATCCGGCCCCGCCGGGATCTACGCCGCCGACGCCCTGCTCAAGTCCGACGTCGCCGCCGAACCGGGCGTGTCCATCGACATCTTCGAGCGCATGCCGGCGCCGTTCGGTCTGATCCGCTACGGCGTCGCCCCCGACCACCCGCGGATCAAGGGCATCATCACCGCCCTGCACCAGGTGCTCGACAAGCCGCAGATCCGTCTGTTCGGCAACGTGGACTACGGCACCGACCTCCACCTGGACGATCTGCGCACGTTCTACGACGGCGTGATCTTCGCCACCGGCGCCATGGCCGACCGCGCACTGGACGTCCCCGGCATCGGCCTCGACGGTTCCTACGGCGCCGCGGACTTCGTCTCCTGGTACGACGGCCACCCGGACGTGCCGCGCACCTGGCCCCTGGAGGCCGAGAAGGTCGCCGTGCTGGGCGTCGGGAACGTCGCCCTCGACGTCGCCCGTATCCTCGCCAAGACGGCCGACGAACTGCTGCCGACGGAGATCCCGCCGAACGTGTACGAGGGCCTGAAGGCCAACAAGGCCCTGGAGGTCCACGTGTTCGGGCGCCGTGGCCCGGCTCAGGCGAAGTTCAGCCCCATGGAACTGCGCGAGCTCGACCACTCCCCCACCATCGAGGTCGTCGTCGACCCCGAGGACATCGACTACGACGAGGGCTCGATCGCCACCCGGCGCGGCAACAAGCAGGCCGACATGGTCGCCAAGACCCTGGAGAACTGGGCGATCCGCGACACCGGCGACCGCCCGCACAAGCTGTTCCTGCACTTCTTCGAATCCCCCGTGGAGATCCTCGGCGAGGACGGCAGGGTCACCGGCCTGCGCACCGAGCGCACCGCGCTCGACGGCACCGGCAACGTCAAGGGCACCGGCGAGTTCAAGGACTGGGACGTCAGCGCGGTCTACCGGGCCGTGGGCTACCTGTCCGACAAGCTGCCCAAGCTGCCCTGGGACCTCGGCTCAGGCACCGTCCCGGACCAGGGCGGCCGGGTCGTCCAGGAGACCGGCGAACACCTGCCGTCCACGTACGTCACCGGCTGGATCCGGCGCGGTCCGGTGGGCCTGATCGGCCACACCAAGGGCGACGCCAACGAGACCGTGGCCAACCTGCTGGAGGACTATGCGGGCGGGCGGCTGCTGACGCCCGAGTCGCCCGCTCCGGAGGCGGTGGACGCGTTCCTCGCCGAGCGCGGCATCCGCTTCACCACCTGGGACGGCTGGTACCGGCTGGACGCGGCGGAGAAGGCGCTGGGCGAGCCGCAGGGCCGCGAGCGCGTGAAGATCGTCGAGCGCGAGGACATGCTGCGGGAAAGCGGCGCGTAACGCCCGGCCGGCGAAGCAGGCAGCCGAGAACACCCGCCGCCCCGGACGCGCGGGACACGGCTCCCGGCGGGGCGTACCCGTCCCCGCCTCTCCGGCGGGATCCGCCGGAGAGGTCCTGGGCCGCCGCTCCCGCGCAGCGCACCGCAGGTCGCCCGTCCGGTTCGTTCCCGGGCCGGGCGGGCGCTCGGCCGGTTCAGTCCGGGAGGGCCAGCCGGCCGGTCTCGCCCGGCTCGACGCGGACCGTGCGGCGGTCCGGGAGGTGCACGTCGATCGGGGAGCGGCCGGACTCGGGCACGGTGATCTCCAGCATCCCGCGTTCCAGCCGCAGCCGCACCCCCCAGTGGCCGTGGTAGCGCAGGGTGAAGCCGTAGGAGGACAGTTCCGGCAGGGGCACGGGGTCGAGCCAGAGGGCGCCCCGGCGGGTCTCGAGGCCGGTCAGTCCGCGCTGGACCAGATCGAGGGTGCCGGCCATGGCGCCGAGGTGGATGCCCTCACCGGTGGTGCCGCCCTGGATGTCGGCGATGTCCGCCTGAAGTGCCTCCTGGCAGAACTTCCAGGCGTCCGCGCGGCGGGCCCGGGCCAGGACCCAGCCGTGGACCAGGCCGCTGAGGGTGGAGCCGTGGCTGGTGCGGTGCAGGTAGTGGTCCACCGTGCGCCGCCAGGTCCGTTCGTCGAGGCTCAGCCCCAGCCGGTGGAAGACGCCCTGGAGTTCGGCGGGCGAGAAGAGATAACCCAGCATCAGGACGTCGGCCTGCTTGGAGGCCTGGTAGCGGTTGACGCTGTCGCCCTCGGCCTCCAGGATCCGGTCCAGGCGCCGGATGTCGCCGTACCGGCGCCGGTAGCCCCGCCAGTCGAGTGCGGCGAGTTCCCCGTAGCCCTCGAACTGGCTGATCACACCGTCGTGGAAGGGGACGTGGAGCATGCGGGAGATCTCCTCCCACTCCTCCAGTTCACCCCCGTCCAGTCCGGTGCGCTCGGTGAGTTCACGACGCCGGGGCTCGGGGAGGCCGTCCAGCACCTCCAGGGTGCGGGTGAGCACCCAGGCGGCCGTGACATTGGTGTACGCGTTGTCGTCGAGGCCCGGTTCGGCGGCGTCCGGGTAGGCGTCGTGGTACTCGTCGGGCCCCAGGACACCCTTGATGCGGTAACGGCCGAGACGTTCGTCGAAGCCGGCCGATTCCGCCCAGAAGCGGGAGATCTGCAGCAGCATCTCGGCGCCCTTGGTGTGCAGGAACTCCTCGTCGCCGCTCGCCTCGCAGTACTGCCACACGTTGTACGCGATGGCCGAGCCCACATGGTGCTGGAGGTGGGAGTGGTCGGGCAGCCAGCGGCCTGAGCGGGGATTGAGGTGCAGCTGCTGGGTCTCCTCCCGCCCGTCGCTGCCGCTCTGCCACGGGTACATCGCGCCATCGCCGCCCGCGTCCCGCGCGGCGGTGCGGGCACGTTCCAGGCGCCGGTGGCGGTGGTGCAGCAGCGCGCGCGAGACCTCCGGGAAGTGCAGGTTGAGATACGGCAGCACGAACAGTTCGTCCCAGAAGACATGGCCCCGGTAGGCCTCGCCGTGCAGCCCTCTGGCCGGAACACCGACGTCCAGGTCAGCGGTGTGCGGGGACAGGGTCTGCAGGACGTGGAAGAGATGCAGCCGCAGGATGCGCCCCGCCTCGTCGGGCACGTCCAGCTCGGCCCGGCGCCACAGTTGCTCCCACACCGTCAGATGGGGCGCCAGCAGCGCGTCGAAGCCGCCCGCCCGGCTCACCCGGTCGACGGCGGCGTGCAGCGGGTCGCTGATCGCGGGGTCGCGGGAGGTGTGCAGGGCGACGATCTTGTCGACCGTGGCGGTGCGCCCGGCGGCCAGTTCCAGCCGGGTCGTCTGGACGGCACGCGGCCGGTCGTGCCGGATCGTGACGGGCGCGGGTGACGTCAACCGGGCGGCGAGGGCGATCCGCACGTCCGAGGTACGGGTGCGGCAGCGCAGCCACACGGTGTCCGCCGAGGTCGTACCGGTGAGCACATGGGTCAGATGGCGGCCGTCCAGATCCCGGTAGCGCGGTACCCCGGCATTGGTGACGCCGCCGTCGAGTGCCGCCTCGGTCTCCAGGGTGCCGGAGAAGCCCTCGGCGGTGAACTCGGTGCGCAGGCCCGCCAGATGAGGGTCGGCCATGTGTACGAATCGGAGCTGGCGTACGAGGAGCGCCCGCCCGGTGCCGAGGCCGTACCGTGTCCTGCGCTCCAGCAGTCCGGAGGACAGGTGCAGCGTCACGGCGTGGTCGAGCACGGTCGCCGTGTCGGGGGCGAGCCAGGGCTCTCCGGGCAGGCGGAAGCGCAGCGGGAGCCAGTTGGGCAGGTTGACCATGTCCTCGTTCTCGACCTGCCGCCCGGCGACCTGGGAGGAGAGCCGGTTGTAGATGCCGGCCGCGTAGGTGCCCGGGTAGTGCACCTCGTCCGCCGAACACTCCGCCAGGGCACCCCGGGTGGCGACGTATCCGTTGCCCAGGGTGCACAGCGACTCGCGGAGGCGCACGTCGGCGGGATCGTACCCCTCGTACTCCCAGGTCCAGCCCGTCATCGACGCTCCTCCCGCCGACGGTGCGCCCGTGCCGGCCGTGCCCTCGCGGCCGCTGGGCCCGGGGGCCGCCAACGAGTACCCCCGCCGGGTGACGGCCACACACCGGTCCGGCGGGAGCGCCTACCGCTCGTCCACCGGGACCCGCCACACGAGCGTGGTGCCCCCGCCGGGGGTGCCGGTGATGTCGAAGGTGCCGCCGAGCTGCTCGGCGCGCTCGGCCATGTTGCGCAGCCCGCTGCGGCGGCCCCCGGCCGGGATGCCCACGCCGTTGTCCGCGACCGTCAGCCGGACCTCGCGCCCGTCGGTCTCCAGGACCACGTCGGCGCGGTCGGCGACGGCGTGCCGGGCGATGTTGGTCAGCGACTCGGAGAGCACCGCCACGAGGTGGTCGGCGGTCTCCTTGGGCACCTCGGTGTCGATCAGGCCCTCCATGCGCACGCTGGGAGCGAAACCGAGCAGGGGGGCGGCCTCGCCGACCACCCGTACGGCGCGGGCTCGCAGGCCGGTGCCGGCGGCGCCCGCGGCGGAGCGGGAGCGCAGGCCGAAGATGGTCGAGCGGATGATCTTGATGGTTTCGTCGAGGTCGTCCACGGCCCGCAGCACCCGCTCCGAGGCCTCCTTGTGCTCGATGAACCGGCCGGCGCTCTGCAGGGTCATGCCGGTCGCGAACAGCCGCTGGATGGCCAGGTCGTGCAGATCGCGGGCGATGCGGTCGCGGTCCTCCAGGACGGCGATCTGCTCGGCGTCCTGACGGCGTTCCGCCAGCTCCATCGCCACGGCCGCCTGGGCGGCGAAGCCCTGGAGCGGTTCGGTCTCCTTGTCCGAGAACGGGTTGCGGTCGGCGGACCGGACCAGCAGGACGATGCCGCGCACGCTGTCGCCCGACCCCATCGGCACGGCCACGGCCGGGCCGAGGTCCTCGAGCCGCTGGGGGCCCGGGAAGACCCGCTCGTCGCTGGTGATGTCCGGGCTGGTGACGGGCGCCGCCGTGGTGAAGGCCCGGCCCAGCAGGCTGCCGTCGACGGGCACGACGAGCCCGCGGTGGCTTTCGGCGCCCTGGCCGACGGCCAGTTCCACGGTCAGCGAGTCGGTCCCGGCCATGGGCACCGCGACCACGGCGAGGGCAGCGCCGGTGATCTCGCGGGCGCGCTCCGCGATGAGCATCAGGGCCGTGCCGCGTTCGCTGCCGGACATGAGTTCGTGGGTGATCTCGGCGTTGGCCCCCAGCCAGCGTTCCCGCTGCCGGGACTCCTCGTAGAGGCGCGCGTTGTCGATGGCGACGCCGGCGGCGACCGCCAGGGTGGACAGGACCGACTCGTCCTCCTCGTCGAACTGCGCCCCGCCCCGTTTCTCGGTCAGGTACAGGTTGCCGAAGACCTGGTCGCGGACCCGGATGGGGACACCGAGGAAGGTGTTCATCGGCGGATGGTGGGGCGGAAATCCGTAGGAGGCGGGGTGGTCGGAGAGTTTCGCCACCCGCAGCGGCTCGGGGTGCCGGATCAGTTCGCCCAGGATGCCGTGGCCCTCGGGGTAGTGGCCGATGCGGGCGATCTCCTCCTCGCTGACACCGACGGTGTGGAAGGCGGACAGCCGCCTGCCGTCCGGGCCGATCACGCCCAGTGCCGCGTACCGCGCGTCCACCACCGCCGCGGCGGCCTCGACGATGCTGTGCAGCACCTGCTCCAGTTCCAGTTCCCGGCCGACCGAGAGCACGGCCTCCAGCAGGCTGCGCACCCGGTCGCGGGTGCCGCGGGCCGCGTCGATACGGGCCTGGAGCTCCTCCAGCAGCTCGTCGAGGCGCAGCTGCGGCAGCCGTACGCGGGCATCCCCGTCCCGCTCGGAGCCTTCCACCCGTGTGCCTCCTGTCCCCTCGCCTCCGCACCGCCGCCCGGCTGTCTCCCGACCCGGCGTCCGGTAACGGTCCAGTAAAGGCGACGGTACGGCATCGGGCGGGCGACCGTTCCGGCGGGGAGCGCCGACCGGCCCCGTCGGTTCACTGGGCCGGTCGGCCCTGCTCCGGCGGGCCGTCCGCCTGGGCCGGAGGTCCCGTTCGCCCGGGACGACAGTCCCGCGTCCCCGGCCAGGACGCTGTTACCCCCGGATACCGGCATTCCCGATTGCTATACAGGTTCTGCCGCCGGTCCGGACCCGCGGTCCAACCCTCTTGTTCCGTCCCGTCTTTGGGAGACCTCATGCTGTCCGAAGAGTCCGCCGCAGTCCTGCGGGCCACCCTGCCCGCCGTGGCCGGGGCGCTCGACGAGATCACGACGCGTTTCTACGGCTCGATGTTCCGCGACCGGCCCGAGCTGCTGGACGGCCTGTTCAACCGGGGCAACCAGGCCAGCGGCGCCCAGCGCCGGGCGCTCGCCGGTTCCATAGCCGGTTTCGCCCAGGCCCTCCTCGACGACCCGGACAGCCGCCCGGACGCCCTGCTGGCCCGGATCGCCCACAAGCACGTCGCGGTCGGGATCACCGACGACCAGTACACGATCGTCCACAAGTACCTGTTCGGCGCGATCGCCGATGTGCTCGGGGACGCGGTGACCCCCGAGGTCGCGGCCGCCTGGGACGAGGTGTACTGGCTGATGGCCGGTGCCCTCATCGCGTTGGAGGCACGGCTGTACCACGACGCCGGGGTCGAACCCGGCGACATCTGGCGCCCGTGGACGGTCGTGGAGCGCCACGAGGAGACGGACGACGTGGTGTCGTTCCTGGTGCGCCCGGCCGACGGCCGGCCCGCCCCGCAGGCCCGGGCCGGTCAGTACGTCAGCGTGAAGCTGCCCATGCCCGACGGGGTGCACCAGCTGCGCCAGTACAGCCTGTCCTCCGACCCGGGCCAGGAGCTGCGCCGCATCACCGTCAAACGGGTCGCGGGCGAGGAGGGCGCCCCGGACGGCGAGGTGTCCAACCTGCTGTTCGAACGGATCGGCACCGGGGACGAGCTCATCCTGTCCGTGCCCGCCGGCGATGTCGCGCTCGACGAGGCCGATACCCCGCTGGTCCTGGTCTCGGCCGGAATCGGCTGCACCCCGATGCTGGGCATGCTCGCCCGGCTGGTCGCCACGGGTTCCACCCGGCGGGTGCTCGTGCTGCACGCCGACGGCTCCCCCGCCGAGCACGCCCTGCGCGCGGAGACCCGCGAGGCGGTGAACGGGCTGTCCGACGGGGAGGCGGTGTTCTGGTACGAGCGCCCCGGCCCCGAGGAGTCCGGCGCCCGCAGTGGTCGGATGGACCTGGAAGGGATCGACGTCCCGGCGGACGCGACGGTGTACCTCTGCGGTCCGCTGCCGTTCATGCGCGCCGTGCGCGGTGCGCTGCTCGGCCGCGGGGTCCCCGCCCGGTCCATCCACTACGAGGTCTTCGGCCCGGACCTCTGGCTGCCCGAGGCGGCCTGACCGCTCGGCGGGGGGGGGGGGGGGGGGGGGGGGGGGGGGGGGGGGGGGGGGGGGGGGGGGGGGGGGGGGAGGGGGGGGGGGGAGGGGGAGCGGCGAGAAAGGCGACGAGCAGA